>JASEEX010000060.1 GCA_030019415.1 Thermodesulfovibrionales bacterium | reverse complement strand
ATATTACGGAAAATTTAGCACTATGAGTGGTACTAATTTTGGGGGAGGGTACAAAAGACAATATATTTTTTGTTATATTACAGTATTCTTAGCTTAAGAGGTGGTTTAAATTTCAGGTAAGAATTGTGAGGGTAAAATGAGGCCTATTCTCAAAAAGAGAATAGGCTTTTTCATTTATGAAAATAAGGGTAATAGATAAATGCCTAACCCTTTAGCTTCAATTACTCCTTTTTTAGACCTTCTCGGAAGAGAAATTAAAATTCTTCCTGCCACAGGAGGTGCTGTTGAAGACTTGCAGCATCCAGATCAAGAGGAAATAGAAGACATCATAATCAATAGAGAAATGGAAAATGTTACCGCCTTCGCTGAAACCCCTGAACCAGACCCTCAAAATATTTATCGCCAAACTTTGCCTCTTCTAAGAGAAGTAAATCATCTTTTTCGTTTTTTTATAGACGGAAGTATTCGCACTTATTTCCTGGGAACAGGGATAGAAGGCATAAGGTCATTCCCCATAGAAATGGCACAAATCGGTTCAGCAGTTATTAATAGAGAAAATGATGGACAGTTAAGAGCATTGATTCAAAAGCAGCGCATTCTATTGTTGCTACCAAAACAAAATCAAGGCATCTCAGACACTTTGTGGGATCAGATTCGAAACATTCCAAAGCCTGAGTATCTTGAAATTATCGACTTTACATTGCCTGATACATTAAGTGATGCTAAAAAAGACCCAAGAGATAAAGCTGGGGCAAAGGCTCGCTCTGAAATGCATAAATTAGAGATAGAACTCATTAAATCTACAGATGATCTTCGTAATGAGAATACCTGGCTGATATTAGATGGAGCTGTTAAATTTGTTGAAGAAGATATTTGGAATTCATGGAAAGATAACCCTTACCTAATAGGTGTTGCCAAATCTTTTCGTAAAGACCCTATGTTTCAATTTGGACGAAGAGCATCTCAAAGAAAAGATATTACAAGTATCCTCGCCGGCCTTCCTCATGCACACAGAACTGTTGCCTTTAGTGCGTATGGTGGTCAGGTAGCATTTTGGTATGTGAGATTAAGAGAACAGAAGGAACTGGACTATCCGCTTATGGGAGTAGTAAAAGTTGAGATTCCACGACCTGATAAAACACCTGTTCCTTCAGAACTCGCTGATTTAATCTCTTCTGCCCTTGTTGCTGAAAGAAATGTAACCCCTTACGGTTTAGACCGTAGATGGCATTGTTCTCTCTATCCGATACACATTGCAGAGCAGGTGATAAAGAATAGATTTTTTTCAAGAGAGGTTTTAATGGGATGTATAAAATGGCCTAAACCAAAAATGGAGGCATAAGATGAACGAAACAAAACCCGTACAGGAAATTGGTAAGACTTCTGCAACAGATCGAGACCCTAATACTTCTGATAAATTCACTTTTTGGCTTGCCCCGGGAGTCATAGCCAATCCTTTTGATATCGTTGAAGTAGAGCAGGTAAGCCATGGAGGGAAAAGCAAAACATTTGGATTGGTCACTACATTAGATCACAGAACAGATTCTCCGACCCATCTTGCAAACTTCATCTCAAGTAATTTCGGTGAGTTGACTGAAGACCCTAATACACCCCGTCAGGGAACAACCGTTGCTCATGTTAATGTATTGAGTAATGACAAGGACATCTATATGCCTGTCTTAAGTGAAAGGGTCGTACGATTTTCCGATGAGGAAGGAATCCAAATTGCCCTCGGGATAGATGATATGAAACTCCAAAATAGAATCCCTGCGGGACTTATCAAAATGAGTAATGGTGTTGCTGCTGTGGCGTATATTGACCGCCGCTATGTCCTTGGTCCGGAATCTGCCCATGTGAATATATCAGGTATCAGCGGACTTGCAACAAAGACATCCTACGCCATGTTTCTTATCCAATCCATATTACAAAAAACACCAGAAGACGAAAAAGAAAAAATAGCTGTTATTCTCCTTAATGTTAAACATGGCGACCTTCTCCAGATAGACCAAAAAAGAGATAAGGACTTTTCTGTGGAAGAAATGGAGATGTGGGAAGCCCTCGGATTAGTTCCTAAACCTTTTGAATCTGATAAAGTCCATTACTACCTTCCAAGGAGTAGAGATGGTAAAAGACCTAATAGTTTTTTAGAGCCAGATATTCGGCAAATATATGCCTATGATCTTGAATCAACTGCTGATAAACTTGATTTACTCTTTGCCCAGATACCCGATGCCTATTTTACCCTTGAGTCGATTATAAGTGAAATTAAAGAGGGAATCAGAAACAGAGAGAAAGATTTCAAGAATGTCCATAGCTGGACTAATTTGTTAAGTGGTCCACCTCTTTTTGACCCTACCACTCATTCTGCTGTTAAAGATTGGCGTGGAATTCGAGGTTCATCCATTGGCGTGTTCAGAAGGCACATGAGAAGGATGATTCAAGTCGGACAGTCTGGCATCTTCGTTGACACAAAAGCTACTCGTGAGAAGTCATTGACCGAAGAAATGCTTAGGATCAAAGGCGGTCACGTATATGTGGTAGACATTGCCCGTCTTCAGGAACATGAACAGATGCTTGTCTTTGGCGATTTATTGAAATCGGTATATTCTTTAAAGGCTGATCCGCCTGAAGATAGGAAGGATCCCATACCCGAAAAGGTAATATTTTTTGTAGATGAGTTAAATAAATATGCTCCAGCAGGCCCTCGGCCTTCTCCACTTACTGAATTGGTGCTTGAGATTGCCGAGCGTGGTCGCTCTTTAGGCGTATTACTTATTTCAGCCCAGCAATTTATGAGCGCAGTCCACTCGAGAGTTACCGGAAACTGTGCTACAAAGATTATCGGAAGGAGTGGTTCTGCTGAAGTCTTACAACCTGATTACAGATTCCTTGATAACGAAATTAAGGGTAATGTTACAAGACTCTCTCAAGGGGAATTATTGTTATCCCATGCAATTTACCGCCAGCCTGTGAAAGTCATCTTTCCGAAACCACCTTTTAAGCAACAGGAGTTTTGATGGAGCTTAAGGAGCTTGAGTCCCAGATAAAAAATATCGCTCCCTCTTTAAGTAAAGAGATAGAACATTCATCCAAATCCTCTCATAACGAAGCCGAATTCCGCACTAAGGTAGCAAGGCTTATTGAGGATTTCGCGACCAAGGCAGGTCTAACCATTCCTGTAAGAGAGGAATATACACTGATTAATGGCCGTGCCGATGCCGTCTATAACAGACTTATTATAGAATACGAACCTCCAAATTCACTAAGGCCCAGTAATTCCTATAAAGCCAATCAACACGCAATAGGTCAGGTTAAAAACTATATAGAGGGACTTGTCCGCCGGGAAAGGCATAAACCTGAAAGAATAGCAGGGGTTGTCCTTGACGGTAGCTATTTTATATTTGTCCGTCAAAAAGAAGGTCTCCATCATATAGACTTACCTGTAAGCGTTGATACGTCTTCTTGTGAACGATTCCTGCGTCTCCTCTGTTCATTATCTACCGAGCTTGCCCTTATACCTAAAAATCTTGTAAGAGATTTTGGTGAAAATACAGTTGTATCAAGGAAAGCTGTAAGCACCCTTTATGAAACCTTCAAAGCAAATAAGAATCCGAAAGTCAGAACTCTCTTTGAACAATGGTCTTTACAGTTTTCAGAAGTCTGTGACTATGAGGAAGCGTCAAAGCTTGATGTAGAAGGATTTGCTAAAAGCTTTGGAGTAAAAGAAGGAAAGCCCAATCCATTCTACCTCTTTTTCTGTATTCATACATATTACGCTACGTTTATAAAGCTCCTCGCACTTCAGATCGTGTATTACTATGCCATGCCTAAGTTAGGAACAGATCTGAGAAAGTCTGCTACCTTCAATGTTGATGAACTAAAGGCATATATGAAAAAAGTCGAGGAGGGTGGAATATTTAAGGATTTGGGTATTACCAATTTCCTTGAGGGTGATTTTTTTGGCTGGTATCTTGATGCATGGGATGATGCAATATATGAGGCCACAAAAGGAATTGTTACTCAACTTTCAAATTATTCTCTTGTTACCCTTGATGTTGACCCTGAAGAGACAAGGGATTTACTGAAAAAACTCTATCAACACCTTATGCCAAGACCTATAAGGCACAACCTCGGTGAATACTATACTCCCGATTGGCTTGCTGAAAGGCTGCTCGGTATGCTCTGTGGCTGGAGGAGAAAAGGAGATACAAGAGTTCCAGATATAAGACCTGAGTATCGTATCCTTGATCCCGCATGTGGCTCAGGTACTTTCCTTGTTATGGCTATAAAGTTTATCAGGGAATATGCCAGGGAAAGAATGCTTCCAGAATCAGATGTCTTAGAAAAGATTCTTCATAATATTATTGGTTTTGATTTAAACCCTCTTGCAGTTATTTCTGCAAGAACTAACTATATTCTGGCTCTCGGAGACTTACTACAGCATCGGAAGGGCGATGTAAACATTCCTGTTTATATCTGCGATTCAATCATGACACCTCATGAAGTCGAAGACTTATATGGTAAGGATATAATGAGATTCAATACCGCTGTTGGATTCTTTTCCCTTCCAAAGAGCCTTGTCAGTGCTAAATATATAGATAGACTTGCCAATTTCCTCGAAGATAATGTTTCGCTTGCTTTAAATAAAAATCAATTAATCTCAAAGCTCACTTCTGAATTTCCTCTGCTTCCAGAAAAAGATACCAAAGATATTGATGTAGTTTTTGGTCTCTATGAAAAACTCCTGAGCCTTGAAAAGCAGGGCGTAAACGGTATATGGGCAAGGATTATAAAGAATGCCTTTGCACCACTTTTTGTAGGAGAATTTGATTATGTGGCAGGAAATCCTCCATGGGTGAATTGGGAGCATTTGCCCGAGGGGTATAGAGAGGACACTAAATATATGTGGTTCAAATATGGTATGGCAGCAACAAAGGGTAAAGGGAAAGACCAGTTTGAACTCGGCAAACAAAAAAGGGATATATCTACCTTGATGACCTATGTAAGCATTGATAAATATCTTAAGCGGAATGGGAAATTGGGGTTTCTTATCACTCAGTCTGTTTTTAAGACGAACGCATCAGCTGGATTCCGCCAATTCAAGCTTCCTAATAATTTTCCCTTTCAAGTTGTTCACGTTGATGATATGGTTAAACTCAATCCTTTTGAAGGTGCATCTAATAGAACAAGCATAGTAATCTTTCAAAAAGGCAAACCCACAAAATATCCTCTGCCCATGGGTGCTTATTTATATTGGACAAAGACAGCAAAAGGAAAATCAATACCCCTTGATGTTGAATGGAAGGAAGTTGAGCGGATGGTAAAATGTATGCAATTTATTGCTGAGCCAGTTGATGAGAAAGATTTGACATCTCCATGGCTTACTGGAAGACCAAAGGCATTAAAGGGAGTCAAAAGAATATTAGGGCAGTCTGATTACAAAGCACATGCGGGTGTTTGTGGATGGGCAAATGCTGTTTATTGGGTTGAAATCGTTGATAAAAGACCCGATGGTCTTGTGCTTGTCTCCAATATTACAGAAGGGGCAAAAAGAAAGGTTGAAAGCATTCAGACAACTATTGAGCCAGATTTACTTTATCCTCTTTTAAGAGGAAAAGATGTAAAAAGATGGAGAGCAAATCTATCTGCTTTCATAATATTACCACATACCCCCGAAACAAGCTGGCAAGCAATACCAGAGGATGAGCTTAAAACTAAATACCCCAAAACCTATCTCTATTTCAAAAGATTTGAAGATATTTTAAAAAACAGGTCAGGATATAATTTGCTTCGTAAGGGACACCCTTTTTATATATTGGTTGATATCCATACTGAAACTTTTGCACCTTATAAGGTAGTGTGGACAAGGGTTGCAACTGATATAGGTGCTGCTGTTATTATATAAGGCGTCATAAATAATGCAGTATAATATTATTGCATTCTCGTCATT
>JASEEX010000005.1:49896-69148 GCA_030019415.1 Thermodesulfovibrionales bacterium | reverse complement strand
AGGTAGAACATCTGAAGAGGATAATAAATGAAAAATGAAGGTTTGACCCTAATTTCCATTTTTTCCATTATTTCTAAATCAGTGGTATTGCTTATAACATGATAGTTCGTTACAATCGCCCCATCTCCTCTGACAATAAAGCCGCTTCCTTGGCTGATTGGTTTGCCCTCATTGTTATAAGTAACGATAACCACTACAGCCCTGTTGTTTTCCTTAAAAATTCTATCAGCATCAGCAAGAGAGGTAGCAGGGGAAAGGATTATAAGGATTATTGGGATTATTGGAATAAAAAGGAGAAGGTTCTTTCTTAAAGGACGCGAAATCATTTTAAGCTCCTCATAAACTTTAAAAATTATACACTAATATAAACGTACTAAATGCTGTTACGCTGTCATTGCGGCTTGTCCGCAATCCTTCTGAAAAAGAAAGATTCCCGACAAGCGGGAATGACAAAAATGTAAAAACAATAAATGCGTTTACATCAATATGGTCAAATGGAAAAGATTTTAAACGCAGGCTAATCCCGAAGGCTTTCGGGACTGCGGCTACGAGGAGTTAAAATTGCCATTCGAGCGAAGTGAAGAATCTCTTCTTAAGCGGTTGAGATTGCTTCGGCTGACTTCGTCAACCTCGCAATGACAGTGAGGAATCTCGCTCCTCGCAATGACATTTAAACCCGCCCTTGGCTATTGAGCATCCTGTTATTTACCTTCATTAAACACAATATAAAGTGAGCTTTTTCATCTGTCATGGAATTGGAGATGCTTCCACTTCTGGCTTTTGTGCTTCTAAACTAAAAAAGTGCAAAGTGCGCTCCCACCACCGCCCATAAGGGGGCTCCCCACCTTCCGATTCAGGGACCGTGTTAGGACAGTGCTGCCGCAGCTTAAGGGTGAAAAGGAAATCAAATAGATTTTATAAAATGATATAATTATTTAACGCTTAACATAGGAGGAAATGAACATGAAAATAAAGGTTGTCGTTCACAAGGCTGAAGAGGGAGGGTTCTGGGCAGAGGTGCCTTCTATACCAGGCTGTTTTACGCAAGGGGATACATGGGAAGAATTATTGGAAAACATTTATGAGGCAATTGAGGCTTGCTTGTCTGTTGATATAAAAGAGATTGAATTGAAACCAGAGGACAGGGTGCTGGAAATTGCTGTATGAAAAGCTTATCTGGCAAGGCTCTATGCAGGATTTTAGAGAAGAAAGGTTGGCAATTGAAAAACATACATGGAAGTCACCATGTATACATGAAGGCTGGAAGAAAAGAACGAATAAGCGTTCCTGTTCATGGCAATAAGGACTTGAAATTAGGTATGTTGAAGGCAATTATGAAAATAGCGGAGATTGATGAAAGTGAATTATAGAAGGCGACTACGGACAATGAAGAGATAGGAGTATAACAGCCTTATCTACCAATTCCATACCTCATCGAAAACAAGGTATCTTCTTTTATCTTGAAGTCAAAAAATTTCCAAGAATCTTTTTTACCTCAGAGATTTTTGACAGTATATTTGGTGGTAATCTTTCAAATTTTATCATGTTTAATTACCATAAAAGGTTATAGAGTTGTTAACCTTCATTGCCGAAGTTAATTTATACGGAAGGAAAGAGAAAAGAAATGGGAAGGGTTGCCTTATGCTAAAATCATGTATTCGGAATTTGCGATTTTTAACCTCTAAAGGAGGTAATGTGATACCAGAACTTAGATATGATGATAAGGGGCTGATACCTGCAATCATACAAGATGCCATAAATAATGAGGTCTTGATGCTCGCCTATATGGATAAAAAATCCCTGGAGATGACTCTTCAGACAGGTTTCACACACTTCTGGTCACGCTTAAGGCAGAAATACTGGAAAAAGGGAGAGACATCAGGCAACGTTCAGGAGGTTAAAGAGGTCCTTTATGACTGTGATGAGGATACACTGCTGATTAAGGTAATTCAGCATGGTGAGGGTGCCTGCCACACAGGAAACAGGACATGCTTTTTCAGGAGGATTAAACCTGAATTACTCTAATTCAGGTTTATATTGGTAAAATATGATCATCATTGAGACGTTTAAGGGAAGGTCCATTACAGAACACCCTGTAGAGATAGTGGAGCGAAAAGGAACAGGACATCCGGATTATATTTGCGATTCCATAATGGATGCCATTTCTGTAGCCTTGTCAAAAGAGTACGTTAAAGAGTTTGGGACGATTCTACACCATAACATAGACAAAGGCCTGCTTGCTGCTGGGAGGGTTTATAAGAGGTTCGGAGGCGGAAGGGTCCTGAAGCCCATTGAACTGTTCATAGGAGACAGGGCAACATTCAGGGCTGGTGGCAGGGAAATACACGTTGTTGATATTGCCATAGAGGCTGCTAAAAAGTGGATTAGGGAAAATATGAGATTTGTTGACCCTGAAAGACACCTAAGATACAGGGTCGTTCTTGCACACGGCTCAGAAGAGCTCACTGACATATTTCTGAGGCCTGGAAAGATCAGGGGTGCCAATGATACATCTGCTGCTGTAGGATATTATCCATTAAGCCCAACAGAGAAGTTCATCCTCGAACTTGAGAGATACCTGAATTCAAAAAGGTTTAAAGATAAATATCCAGAAACGGGCGAAGATATAAAGGTTATGGGACTGAGAAGGGTGGATGCATTGGATTTAACAGTTGCAATGCCCTTCCTTGCCAATTATATCAAGTCCGAAAAAGAGTATTTTGAGAGAAAGGAAATAATCCGCCGGGAGATGGTTAGATTTCTTGGAAAATTTGAGGTATTTAAAGGGAAAGAGGTTCATTTCAATACTCTCGATGAGAAGGGAAGGGGGCTCGGGGGAGTTTATCTGAGCCTTTTGGGTACCTCTGCAGAGGATGCAGATTCAGGGCAGGTAGGTCGTGGGAACAGGGTGAATGGACTTATCTCGATGAACAGGCCCATGGGCACGGAAGCTGCGGCAGGGAAGAATCCTGTAAGTCATGTAGGTAAGATATATAATGTCCTTGCCCATAAAATTGCAATGGAGATTTACAAGGAAATAGAAGGGATAAAGGAAGTGTATGTCCTTCTTTTAAACAGGATTGGTACACCTATTGACAGACCTCAGATGGCCACTGCTCAGGTTTTGCTCCAAAGAGGGAGAAGGATCGGCGAGATAGCAAAGACGGCAGAGGATATCTTCGAAAGGGAGTTTGCTGATATATATAAATTCTGCATGGAATTGAGCATGGGGAAATATCCCGTCTGTTGATCTCTACTTGACCAGCCGGGAAGATCAAATTTATAATTTAAAAATGGGGATTCTTCAGTGCATAGGAAATACTCCTGTTGTTAGTATAGATGGCTTAAACCCTAATCCTAAGGTGAAGCTCTTTGCAAAGCTTGAGGGCAATAATCCTGGAGGCTCCGTCAAGGACCGAATAGCCCTTTACATGATAGAGGCAGCAGAAAGGGATGGAAGGCTCACGAGGGATAAGATAATACTTGAGGCTACATCAGGAAACACAGGGATAGGGCTTGCTATGGTTGCAGCAGCAAAGAAACACAGGTTAAAGCTTACAATGCCTGCATGCGTCAGCACTGAAAGGAGAAGGATCCTCGAGGCCTTTGGAGCAGAGCTCATACTGACTCCATCAGAGGAAGGCACAGACGGGGCAATAAGATTGGCACAGGGGATATATTCTGAGGAGCCGGAGAGGTACTTTGTGCCAAACCAGTTTGACAACGGAGCAAATGTATTAGCCCACTATGAGACCACAGGAAAAGAGATAATAGAACAGACAGGTGGGAGAATAACCCATTTTGTGGCCGGGATGGGGACAACAGGTACGGTCATGGGTGTGGGGAAGAGACTTAAGGAGTTCAACAAAGATATAAAGATAATAGGGGTGGAGCCTGTATTAGGCCACAGGATACAGGGCCTTAAGAACATGTCGGAGTCTATTGTACCGAAGATATTCGATCCCTTAATGCTCGATGAACGCTATATTGTTAACGATGAGGAGGCCTTTGATATTACGAGGATGCTGGCAGTGAAGGAAGGAGTGTTTGTAGGAATGTCCAGCGGTGCGGCAATGCATATAGCCCTCAGGAAATCAAGTGAGCTTAAGGAAGGTGTCATAGTCGTTATCTTTCCTGACAGGGGAGACAGATATCTTTCTACTTCTTTATTTGCATCCATCTGTGCGAAGTGCCCGCCATAGGTTTTAAAATTTATGAATTAAGTGGTACAGAGGCTATTTTTTAATCTTCTCTTTCCCAAATGGTGAGAGTTCTCTTAATTCCTTTATGATTTTTGGCATTATCTCTATTACCTTATCTATCTCTGCTTTTGCATTGTAGCGGCTCAGGGAAAACCTTATAGAACCGTGTATAGCAGTGGATGGTACACCCATAGCCCTCAGGACATGGCTCGGTTTGAGAGAGCCCGATTTGCACGCAGACCCTGATGATGCACATACGCCATATTCATCTAACCTGAGGAGTATGGCCTCTCCCTCTACATACTCAAAGCTCATATTCGTTGTGTTTGGCAGGCGGTGCTCGGTATCACCGTTGACCCTTGCATCAGGGCAGAGCCTCAGGAGGTTTCTCTCGAGTTTATCCCTGAGTGCGCTCAGATAGCCTGCCTCTTTTTCGAGGTTTTTTCCTGCAAGCTCACAGGCCTTTCCAAGACCAATTATAGAGGCAACATTCTCTGTCCCCGCCCTCCTTCCATTTTCCTGATGCCCTCCAATTATGTAAGGATAAAATCTCGTGCCTTTTCTCACATAAAGTGCTCCTACACCCTTTGGGGCATGTAGCTTATGCCCGGAAAGAGAAAGCATATCAACAGGAAGTTTTTTCACATCTATAGGAACTTTACCTGCTGCCTGAACAGCATCCGCATGAAAAAGTGTCTTCTTTTCCCTCAGGATTTCTCCTATCTCCTCTATTGGAAAAATCACACCCGTTTCGTTATTTGCATACATAATCGAAACGACTGCTGTATGATCATCGAGGGTTTTAGAGAATACATCCATGTCGAGCCTTCCGAGATTATCTACAGGAAGGTATGTTACCCGGTAGCCTTTTCTCGCAAGGTGTTCTGCGAAGTTAAGGACAGCAGGATGTTCTACGCACGTAGTAACGATGTGCCTTTTATCGGGATAGGATTCTACGGCATTCATCAGGGCTGTGTTGTTACTTTCCGTGCCACAGCTCGTAAAGACTATCTCTTCAGGCTCTGCACCTATGAGTTCAGCAACCTTTGCCCTTGCCTCTTCAATCTTATCACGGAGTTGTCTGCCAAAGGTGTGCATGCTCGAGGGATTTCCGTAGAGTTCGGTGAGATAGGGGGTCATCTCATCAATTACCTCAGGGGCTATTTTTGTTGTTGCATTGCTGTCAAGGTAAATCATCTCCATCCTGCCTCTGATATTTCTATAATTATATATTTCCACACATGTCTTTTTCTATCATGTCAATCACATTGCGGTGATGGTCAATTTATCTAAATTTTCTGGATATTGGCAGATTATGATATTATAATTCATTACTTTATTCCCCCGGGGATAACACATGGATATAAGGGCATATGTCCTGAATAAGGCAAAAGAGGCAAAAGAGGGTGCCAAGGTTCTTGCAAGGTCATCCACAAAACAGAAAAACCTCGTCCTCCTCAAAATGGCAGAGACCCTTAGAAAGAATGCAAAAGGGCTTATTTCAGAGAATAAAAAAGATATAAGGTTTGCAGAGAAAAAGGGACTTTCAAAGGCGTTGATAGACAGGTTGACCTTAAACGAGAAACGTATCGGTGAGATGGCACAGGGTCTTGTAGAAGTTACAGCCCTTCCAGACCCGGTTGGCGAAATAACGAAGATGTGGCAGAGGCCAAATGGGATGACTGTCGGAAGGATGCGAGTGCCAATCGGTCTCATCGGGATTATCTATGAGTCCAGGCCAAATGTGACTGTAGATGCAGCGGGTCTATGTCTCAAGGCTGGCAATGCTGTGATACTCAGGGGCGGCTCTGAGGCTATTAATTCGAACAGGGCAATTGTAAAGGTTTTAAGGGATGTTGCAAAAGAACAGGCGCTTCATGAAGGAGCTATAACCTTTATTGATATACCTGAAAGAGAAGCGGTTACGGAGATGCTCAAGCTCGAAGGTATTATTGATCTGATAATCCCCAGGGGTGGCGAAGGCCTTATAAGGACTGTTACGGAAAATTCGAGGATTCCGGTACTCAAGCATTATAAAGGTGTCTGCCATATTTTTGTTGACAGGGATGCAGACCTGAGTATGGCAGAAGAGATATGCTTTAATGCAAAGGTTCAGAGGCCTGGCACATGCAATGCTATGGAGACGATGCTCGTGGATGAAGGGATTGCAGAGACCTTTTTACCCAAAATGATGAAGAGATTAAAAGAAGCAGGTGTGAGATTAAAAGGATGCCCTGAGGCGAGAAAGACAGATGCATCTCTTGAAGATTTGAAAGAGGAGGACCTATATAAGGAATATCTTGACCTCATATTGAATGTAAAGATAGTAAGAAATATTGATGATGCAATAGGGCATATCACAAAATACGGCTCCTCACACTCTGATGCCATTGTGACAAGGGACTATGCTAAGGCTATGAGATTCCTGAAGGAGGTAGACTCCTCTGCCGTCTTTGTAAATGCCTCGACGAGACTTAATGATGGCTATCAGTTTGGCCTTGGAGCTGAGATAGGCATATCTACCGATAAAATCCATGCAAGGGGGCCAATGGGTCTTGAGGAACTTACATGCACAAAGTTTATCGTGTTCGGTAATGGGCAGTTGAGAGAATAAAAATAAGACGCAAGATACAGGATAAATTCACTTGTCCTTTTGCTAAAGAGGAATATAAGTTATCTCTTGTTTAACAATCTATGTGTTTAAATGAGTGTAAGGCTATCTTTAGGTGAAAATCGGGATATTCGGAGGGACTTTTAACCCAATCCACTACGGCCATCTGAGGGCTGCAGAAGAGGTCAGGGAAAGGTTTGATTTAACCAAAATTATATTCATTCCTTCTAAGGACCCACCTCTCAAAAAAGAGGAGCTTCTATATCCCGAACATAGGTATAAGATGACTGAGCTTGCTATATCCGGGAATGACTTCTTCGAAATCTCTGATATTGAGTATAAGAGGCCAGGCAAATCCTATTCTGTCCACACAGTAGAAGAACTTCGGGGTATTTATCCCGATACAGACCTGTACTTCATTCTTGGAATAGATACCTTCCTCGATATTCCTAACTGGTGGAATCCTGAGAGGCTCGTCAGCCTCATAGATTTTATTGTTATATCGAGGCCATTCTTCAAGTTCGTTGACCTTCTAACATCTCCATACATATATGCAGACAAACGTACCCTTGAAAGGCTTGATAAGGCAGAAATCGAATCATATACCATAAAACTCAGGAGTAACAGGGAGATCACGGCATTCAGAATCCCTCTTGTAGACATCTCTGCATCCGAAATAAGGAGGCTTGTCAGAGAGGAAAGAAGTATAAAATATCTGTTGCCAGAGTCAGTTGAATCCTATATAATTATTAATAAGATGTATAAAAAAGTTGGAAGTTAAGAGTGAGAAGTTAAAAGTGAATAGCCTCACTTTAACTTTCAACTCTACACTTTCAACTCTGAACTTTTTTAATTGGAAGGGAGGGAAGACCTTTAGAGAGTAAAGATAAAGCCTCTGAATTGGCAAGGGTTGCCCTGGATAAGAAGGCAAAGGATGTACTTATCCTCGGTTTAAAGGGCCTGACCATTATTGCAGATTATTTTGTCATCTGTTCTGGAGAAAGCACAACCCATGTAAGGGCAATTGTAGAAGGAGTCGAAGAAAGGTCTGCCAGGGCAGGGACAAGGCCTCTCGGGGTTGAAGGATTAAATTACAGCCACTGGGTTCTGATAGACTACGGGGATGTAATAGTTCATATATTCGAAGAAAGGACAAGGAATTTCTATGATCTTGAAAAACTATGGATGGATGCCGAGAGAATTCCCTTAGGTGAGTACGGTGATGAGTAAACTATCTATCTCTATGTTTATTCTGTTCCTCGGAGCTGTTGCCCTATTTGCTATTTTCAATCAGGAGGCTACTACGATAAAGATACCCTTTGGTAAGACCTATGAAATCCCCAAGATTGCCCTTCTGTTGCTATCAAGCGCAGTTGGTGCCCTCGCAATGCTTATCATCTTCGCTATAAGAGATACGAAGAGGTTTATAATTAACCGGCAGTACCAGAAAAGACAGAAAAAAGAGGCAGAGATTCAGGAATTATACTCAAAGGCTTTAAACACTCTCCTTGCCCACAATGAGGGTGAGGCGAAAGAGTTTCTCAAAAGTGTTCTATCGAAAGAGCCAGAACACCTCGATACATTACTCAGGTTCGGAGATATTGCCGTCTCAGAAGAGGATTTTCAGAAGGCAGCCGAATACTACCAGAGGGCAAGAAACCTTAACCCCCAAAACCTCGAAACACTCTTCTCCCTGGAAAGGCTCATGGAAAAGACAGGCAGGTGGTCGGATGCCTTAAATTACCTCGAGGAGATACTCGAGATAGATGAGGAAAACCTCTCAGCCCTTTACAGAAAAAGGGATATTTTCGAAAGGCAGGGGAGGTGGGATGAGCTTGTGAGTGTCCAGAAGCTTATCCTGAAGAATGAGCATACAGAAAGGGATAGAAACCGCGAAAGACAGAACCTCGTGGGCTACAAGTATGAGTATGGCAGACATGGTCTCGAAAGTGGTGAGCTTGAAAAGGCAAAGAAGGCCTTCAGGACAGTGCTGAGATTGGAGAAGGATTTTGTTCCAGCAACCTTAGGGCTTGCAGAGGTGCTTTTAAGGGAAGGCGAAGGCGAAGAAGCTATTAACCTTCTGGAGAAGAGCTATGAGCAGACATCCTCACCGATAATCCTTGCAAGGCTTGAAGACTTACTGATAAGCCTTGGTGAACCGGCAAGGCTTATCAGGATTTATAGGAACAGCCTCTCAAAGAATCCACAGGACCTTGTGATAAAATTTTTTCTCGGGAAGCTTTTTTATAGGCTCGAGATGGTGGATGACGCCTTCGAAACCCTTACATCCATTGATACAGGAGGTGCTGTCTATCCGGAACTGCATCAGCTAACAGGCAACCTCTATATGAAGAGGCACCAGCCTGATAAGGCTGTGCATGAGTTCAGGAAGGCACTTGATATAAAGATAGCTCTCAGGCTCCCTTACTACTGCAAAGAATGTGGTTTCACATCCCATGAGTGGTCAGGAAGGTGTGAGGGCTGCAAGAGGTGGAATACCCTCCAGTTCAGTCTTGATAGTACATGCAAGGCCTGAAGGGATAAAAATCCTCCCTTTTTTCTATCTGATTATTACTTGTCAATGCTAATTTCTAGTGGATATAATAAATTTTAATGTGTATTGGAGGCGTTTTTGGAAGAAAGATATGACCCTCAAAGAGTAGAGCTGAAATGGCAGAGATACTGGGCTGAGAAGGGGCTCTATAAGACGGAGTTAGATCCTTCAAGGAAGAAATTCTACTGCCTTGAGATGTTCCCTTACCCTTCTGGTGAAATCCATATGGGTCATATAAGGAACTATGCCATTGGTGATGTGATAGCAAGATATAAGAGGATGCGCGGCTACAATGTCCTTCATCCCATGGGATGGGATGCCTTCGGGCTCCCCGCAGAAAATGCGGCAATAAAACACGGTGTGCATCCGGCAGAGTGGACATATAGGAATATTGATTATATGAAAAGTCAGCTTAATCGTATGGGGCTTAGTTACGATTGGGAAAGGGAGGTAACGACCTGCAACCCTGAATATTACAGATGGAATCAGTGGTTTTTCCTCAAGATGTTCGAGAGGGGGCTTGCCTACAGGAAATATTCCTTTGTGAACTGGTGTCCATCATGTGCAACCGTCCTCGCTAATGAACAGGTCATAGATACGAGATGCTGGAGGTGTGAGAGTATTGTAGTCCGGAAGGAGCTTGAGCAGTGGTTTTTAAAGATCACAGACTATGCAGAAGGGCTTCTGAAAGGGTGCGATGAACTGGGGGGATGGCCTGAAAAGGTTATTACTATGCAAAAGAACTGGATAGGCAGGAGCACAGGTGTCGAGGTTGATTTCAGGATTGATGGGATGGATGAAAATATAAGGATTTTTACAACAAGGCAGGATACGCTTTTTGGTGCAACCTTTGTCTGTGTTGCACCAACTCACCCTCTCACAGAAAGGTTCGTCTCTGATAAAAAGAACCTCGAAAATCTCAAGGCAAGATACGGCAGGATGGATGAGAAGTTAGGCCTCTTTACTGGCTTCTATGCAATAAATCCAATGAATGATGAGAGAATACCCATTTATGTGGCGAATTTTGTTCTTATGGAATATGGCACAGGTGCAATCATGTCTGTACCTGCCCATGACCAGAGAGATTTTGAGTTTGCTCAGAAATATGGTCTTCCTATACGGGTAGTTATTATTCAGGATTCAAGGATTCAAGGATTCAAGGATTCAGGCGAATATATGATTCCTCACTCGGCCACTGGATCCCTCGAACCCTCGAACCCTCTTGAAGGGGCCTACGAGGGTGAAGGTATACTTGTGGATTCAGGGCAGTTCAGCGGGCTTAGAAGTGATATTGCAAGAGAAAGGATAGCCCAGTTTATTGAACATAAGGGTATCGGAATAAGCGTTACAAACTATAAGTTCAGAGATTGGGGTGTATCGAGACAGAGATACTGGGGAACCCCTATTCCAATTATCTACTGTGAAAGATGTGGTATTTTACCTGTGCCTGAGAGGGATCTCCCTGTAATACTTCCTGAGGATGTAAAGTTTACGGGAAAGGGTGGCTCTCCACTCCTCGAGTCTGAGAAGTTTATAAATACAGAGTGCCCCGTATGTGGTGGAAAGGCAAGGCGTGAGGCGGACACAATGGACACCTTCGTTGACTCATCATGGTATTTCATCAGTTACTGTTTTAAAAAGGGTGATATTGATTTGAAATCCGAAATCCGAAATCCGAAATCCGAAATCAAATACTGGATGCCTGTTGACCAGTATATAGGCGGTATTGAACATGCGGTAATGCATCTCCTTTACTCGAGATTCTTCACAAGGGTCATGCGTGACCTCGGACTTATCGATTTCAGCGAACCTTTTCAGAACCTTCTTACCCAGGGTATGGTTATAAAAGATGGTGCAAAGATGTCTAAGTCAAGGGGCAATATTGTTGACCCCATTCAACTTATAGAGAAATATGGTGCTGATACATTAAGGCTGTTTTCCCTTTTTGCAGCTCCACCTGAGAGAGACCTTGAGTGGTCTGACAAGGGGATTGAAGGTGCCTACAGGTTTTTAAAAAGGCTGTGGGGAATCGTTTATAAGAATAATTTCGAAATTCGAAATTCGAAATTCGAAATTAATGCTCTCAACCTTCAGCCTCCGGCTTTGAGTCTATTGCGGAAGACTCATCGGACTGTTAAAAGGGTTACAACAGACATTGAGCGTGAGTACCACTTCAATACCGCAGTAGCTGGATTGATGGAACTTGTTAATGAGATAGCTTCATTTGAGTCCAAAACATCCGCCTCAGGCGGAGAGGACCGGGCAGCTTTAAGATTTGCAATAGAGAGGGTGTTGCTCCTCCTTTCCCCATTTGCTCCTCATATAGCAGAGGAATTATGGGAGGCTTTGGGGAATAAGCCGAGCATATTTGAAGAGAGATGGCCTGATTGGGATGAGGAGGTTACAAAGGAGGAGAGGGTAGAACTCGTCATACAGGTTAATGGTAAACTTAGGTCAAGGCTTCTGATACCCGTTGGAATCTCTGATGATGAGATAAAGGAGATGGCCCTTCAAGAACAAAGGATAAAAGATATTGTTAGCAGTAAAACAATCAAGAAGGTTATTGTGGTAAAAGGTAAACTAATTAATATAGTCATAGGAGATTAGATAAATTTGAATCAGGACGTTAAACATGACTGGCTTTAGCTTCCTACGATATTTTTCGACAGTTCTAAGCAAGTTGTTGAAGGCAGAACATAGTATTTTCGCTCATTCTCGTCCCGATAAGATCGGGACTCCGAGGCTTTTGCCTCTTTATTTTAAAAATATCCTTTCGGACTATCGGCAAAAGAAACCGCTCAAACACTATGTCCTGCCTTTTACCTATGAAAAATCTCTGTTCACGACTCGTAGAGATGCCGCTCAACCCAGTCATGTTTATCATTGGATTTTTATTCTTACTTCTTACTTCTTACTTCTTACTTCTTATGGTTGTGGTTACACACTCCATAACAGAGCTGCCCTGCCTTTCGATTCAATCCAGATAGAACGGATTGAAAACAGAACTCTCGAACCAAAACTGCAGGATAGGCTCCATAGGGCTATCACAGAGGAGTTTCTAAGACATGGGATTACTGTTTATCATGATGCGGGTTATAAACTCAGTGGAACAATAAATCTCTTTGAATTACATGTTCTGTCCGAAAAGAAAGACATAGCAATAGAGTATGAGGCAGTTATTAAAGGAGATTTTAGACTGACTGGACCATCAGGAGATACTAAAGACTTCAAAGATATAGGCTCTCCCTTCATCGTCTCTTTTCTGGGTTCCGGCCTGCTGGAGGATGTGCTTGCCTTAAAAGAACTCGCATCAGAAAAGGCAGTAAGAGACATGGCAATGGAGATAGTCGGCATCCTTATTTACCCCGTTAGAAAAGGAGATTTTTAACAGGTAAGATTATGTTTTCTAACGGGGTTTACAGGGGGTTAGCGGGGGAAACGCAGTTTTCCCCACGCATGAGATGAGCTTTCAGGCATTTCTCAATGAGGCCAATAAAGGCCTGCCTTCTCCGGTTTATCTCCTGTATGCATCAGATCCCTTTCTTAACAGAGAGGCTATAGGAGCAATAAAAAAACTTGTACCTGAGGAGGAGAGGGAATTCAACTTCCATATATTCGATTTTTCACCGGAAGCAGATGAGAAGACCTCTTTCGAGCAGATATTAGATGTGGCAAATACAGCCCCCTTCTTCGGGACAAGAAGGTTTGTAGTGTTTTTGGGAAATCTCCAGAGGCTTTCTAAGAAGGACCTGAAAAGATTAGATGCTTATGTCTGTAATCCTGCACCAGGCTCGGTCTTACTGATATTTCATGAGGGTGCATTAAAGAAAGAAATGAGGGATAGATTCAGGGGTTTGAAAACTCTATCCCTCGACATAAGGGAGACAGAGATTCCATCATGGCTAAAGCACAGGGCGGCCTTAAAAGGTCTTGAGATATCTGATGATGTAGCCGACTATATGTTAGGTCTTATAGGGCCTGACCTCGGTCTCCTTTCAGCAGAGATTGAGAAGATTTCTCTTCTTGGGAAGCAGAAGGTATGCGTGGATGATATCTCCAGGATTATTGACGGAGAGGGTTTTTACTCCCCCTTTGACCTTGTGGAGGCCCTCGGAGAAAAGAATGCTGAGAAGGTATTCAGGATATACAAAGCATTAAGAGAAACAACAGAGGATTATAGCCTCATCGGTATTCTCAACTGGCTATATGGACGTAAACTTTCTCAGGGTAAGCCTGTTAGCTTACAAGCTGAAAAGCTGACAGGCGTATTTGAGATTCTCAACAGGGCCGATATAGATATAAAAAGCTCTGGAAGGGACTTTCCAATGGAGTATCTTTTAATTAAGCTGCTCCGGCTTTAAACAGATCCGCCTTAGGCGGAAGGGTGAACCTTCTTAGTAAGGCGGGATATCTTCCTTGAGGCAGTATTTTTATGAATGATGCCCTTAGATGCAACACTGTTGATTATCTTTATTGCCTCGGTGAGGGCTTTGCCAGCTTCTTCCCTATTTCCTGCTGCGATAGCGCCCTCAACTTTCTTGATAAGGGTTTTTATGTTACCCTTTGCAGCCTTATTGCGAAGTCTTGTCTTTTCAGCCTGTCTCGCCCTTTTCAGGGCTGATAGATTTTTCTTTGGTTTTGCTTTCGCAGGCAAATGTAAATCCTCCTCTCAATGAAGTTATATTTGATACCATAAAGTAGCTGATAAAATCAATGTTTCAGGAGATTTTATATAGATTTTTGATGAGGCAATTCGTGCTATTGATCTGGCTAAAGAATTAGAAGTAAAATATCTCGTAGAGAAGATCCAAAAGAGCCTCTATGCCATATTTGATGGTATAGAGGATGGGATATCCGTAATAGACAGACAGTACGAGATAACAAGGGTCAATTGGGGGATTCTCAATATATTCGGGAAAAGAGATTTTCAGAAATTCTTGCCACAGGCAGGAGCAAAAGGAGGCTTTTTAATGGGAGGTTATAGTCAAGATAAAACAGAAAGAAAATTAGAAAGACATATCCTCGAAAGTAAAAAGATGTTTCAGTCAATAATTGACGGGATTACTGATGGGGTCGTGCTTATTGATAGGGAATATAAGATTGTAGCCGTTAATGAGTTTATACGCCAGAGAACCGAGAAAGATTTTAATGAAATATTGGGTAAGCACTGTTGGGAAATCTTAAATTGCGCCTTACATGGTAGTGGTTGCCCCACCAGAAAGACATTTGAAAAAGGTGAGGTCTTTGAAGTAATTCATCGCAATCTGAGCAATGAGGGAGATGAGGTTTACTATAGTGTCCGTGCCTTTCCTTTAAAAGAAGAAAGTGGCAACGTAAGTCAGGTAGTTGAGTATATCAAGGATATCTCGGAGGGAGAGCGATTGAAAAAGGAGACTATCCGCATAGAAAAGTTAACTTCAACTGCAGAGATTGCTGCTGGAGTTGCCCATGAGGTGAGAAATCCTCTGTCTATTGTTTCTGCCTCTGCCCAGTATTTACATAAGGCACTGGGTCCAAATCATCCCTGTCGAGAGTTTACAGAGGCCATCATCAAAAATGCGCATACCTTGGAAGCTATTGTCAGTGAACTCCTGAATTTCACCCGTCCATTGCCTATTACTTTAGAGCTTAAAGATGTTCATGAGTGTTTAGATAAAACCCTAAAATTCCTGGAGAAGAAGTTTTTTGAACAAGGGGTTCAACTGATTAAAGAATATCAGGCAGGGTTACCTCCACTCATGTTAGATGAACGGCACATGGGACAGGTATTCTTAAATCTGGCTCTGAATGCCCTCCAGGCTGTAAATCAGGATCCGAAAAAACTTACTGTAAGCACTGAGTACTATCCTGAGAAGAGACAGATAATAGTGAAATTTAAAGATACCGGATCGGGGATTCCGGAGGAAAACATGGTTAAGATATTTGCCCCCTTTTTCTCCACCCGGTCTAAGGGGATTGGATTAGGGCTATCTATGTCTCAGAAAATAGTTGAAATACATGGAGGTTCCTTAACCGCAGAGAGTACTGTGGGTCATGGGGCGACCTTTATTATCACATTACCGACAAGGGAGAGGGCAAAAACTGTTCTATAAAATTCAAATTTATTAGAAAAAGTCTCAGGGAAATTTTATGAGAAAGATTCTGATAGTAGATGATGAACCCCAATCCAACTGGCTTCTTTCCCAGATATTAGAGAGAGAAGGTTATCAGGTGATGACTGCAGGCAGCGGGAAGGATGCCCTGAAAAGGATCAGGGAAGAACCACCAGACATAATATTTCTGGATGTCAAGATGCCAGAGATGGATGGAATAGAGACCCTCAAGCACATCAAGCAGGAAAATAGCAACCCCACAATAATTATGCTCAGTGCATTCTCCTCTATAAATGATGCAGTAACTGCCATAAGATTGGGGGCTTATGATTATCTCCCAAAGCCCTTCAATGATGGGCAGATCAAGATAGTTATCGAAAAGGCCTTGAGAGAACAGACCTTGTCGGAGGAGATTGCAAATCTAAAAAACCAGTTAAAAGAGAAGTGTGACCTTTTTAATATTATCACGGCCAGTCCCAACATGTTCGAAATCTTTGAAAATATTAAAAAGGTTGCCCTGACAGATATTACTGTGTTGATTACTGGCGAAAGCGGAACCGGAAAGGAACTTCTGGCCCGATCCATTCATCTAAATAGCAAAAGAAGGAATGCTCCCTTTATCCCTGTGGATTGTGCAATACCAGAGAGCCTGGTAGAGAGTGAGCTCTTTGGTTATGAAAAAGGGGCATTTACCGGAGCAAATAAGACGAAGGAAGGTAAATTTGAACTGGCCAATCGAGGCACGCTCTTCCTCGATGAGATTGGTAACCTCCCAATCTCTGTTCAAGCCAAACTCCTGAGGGCCCTTCAGGAAAGAGAGATAGTGCGTTTAGGCAGTAATAAACCGATCGAGACTGATTTCCGGCTGATTGCTGCTACAAATATTGATTTAGAACTGGCAGTGAAACAGCAAATGTTTAGAGATGACTTGTATTATCGCATAAATCAATTCAGGATTGTGCTGCCACCTTTAAAGGAGAGGGAAGGTGATGTACTGCTTCTGGCCAAACATTTCCTTAAGGATTTCAATGTGAGAAATGGTACTAGGGTAGAAGGTTTTTCAGAAGAGGCAATAAAGTTATTATTAAGCTATTCCTGGCCTGGCAATGTACGGGAATTAAAGAGTTCTATCGAAGCTGCTGCTGTCTTAGCCGGCAAGGTAATTTTGCCTGAGCACCTGCCTTCACATATAATAAGGCAAACAGATAAATCTTTAGACATTAAATTGCCGGAGCAATCTTTACCCCCTGAAACCCCGGATGAGCTACTGGGGATTGCCTTAAAGGGTCCCCTTAAAGAGGTAACAAAGGAGGCATTGCAAAGGTTCGAAGAGGCCTTGATCCTGAAGGTATTAAAAGAGACAAACTACAAGAAGGCAAAGGCTGCCAGGATTTTAGGCATAGACTATAAGACCCTTTATAATAAGATGAAACAGTACAATCTTTCATGACTTAGCCTTCCTATAGAACTATGGAAAGAAATCCCTGTATTTAACTCCAGAAAAAGGGTATTTATTCCATAAAATCTGTAATAAAACCTTATCCTCGTCATTCCTTTACTCATTGTCATTCGGAGATTTTATCTTTTGATGCGTTTGGCACATAAGTTGCTTAATGCAATATGGGTAAGCAAGGTGCGGGTGAACGGCGTTTATCCATACTCCCTTACAATTATGAATCCAGTCTAAAAACACAGAAGGAACGAAACATAAGGAAGAAAATCCTTGTAGTTGATGATGAGTGGTATACGCGATGGTTTCTCAGCAAGGTACTTACAGAAGAGGGATTTGATGTGCGGACTACTGGAACAGGGAGAGAGGCCTTGCAAATGGCCCCTGAATATATGCCTGATCTGGTTATTCTCGACCTCCGCCTGCCCGATATGCATGGAATAGAGGTCTTACGCACAATGAGGAAAATGAATTTTGAGAGCAGAATAATTATTTTGACAGCTTTTGGTACCCCTGAGGTAGAAACTGAAGCAAAAAGATTAGGGGTAGATGCCTTTATCTCGAAACCTTATATATTGGATAACCTAATAGAACATTGTAAAAAATCATTAGAGGCAACGAGGGGGTACCGCTTCCCTTAAAGCGGAATTACACCCCGCACCTTTTGAAGGTGTAAACATGAAAGGAGGTGAAAAGAAAATGGCAGTAGAGAAGGCAATAGCATCTTCCAGCTTGGTAGAAGTGGTTGACAGGATTCTGGACAAGGGCATAGTAGTTGATGCCTGGGTGAGAGTCTCACTCGTAGGCATTGAGCTATTAGCCATTGAAGCCAGGGTCGTGGTAGCATCTGTTGAGACCTTCCTAAAGTATGCAGAAGCAGTAGGTCTATTACCAGCAGCTGCGTAATCACAACCGAGCAAGAAAGTGCGAGATGTCCTTGGGAGTATAGAGGCGCAAAAAGCCCCTCTATAAAGCTTGCGCTTAAATCCCAAGCATATTTCCGGATTCATACGTATATATTTCATAAACGGTAGCGAAGGTTCAGCCTTGACTTAGAGTGAGAAAGTTATGGAAGATCCAAAAGAATTTCGTAATATAATTGAAGAAATAGTTGGTTCATACGGTTCAAAGGTAAAGGCGGTAACCTCTTTAATAAAAGAAGTTACTCAGAGGATTCGAAATTATCATATAGAGCAGGAGCAGATGGCTAATAGATTAAAGGACATTTTGGCCAAGAATGAATGTTTAAGGAAGAAAGACTTTGATACAATGATAGATGGGATTAGAAGCCAGCAAGAAGCAAGAGAAAAAGAAGCCAGCCAGATAGTGGAGGATTTTTGCAGAGAAGAAGAAGAAACAGTGGCCAAATTAAGAGAGATTCTTACAGTAAAGAGCCCTTCAGCCTTAGAAGACTTTGAGATTTTAAAAGAAAAGATGTTAAACCGGCCTAAAGAGAGAGAAAGAAGAGTCAGCCAGATGCTTAAGGATTTTCATCGCGACCAGGAAGAATTGGATACAGCCCTGAGGATGTTGCTGGAAAAGGGACCTTCTGTCAGAATTAAGGATTTTAAGGCGATGGTAAAGGCATTTCAAATTGAGCGTAAAGATGAAAATGCCAAAGTAGATAAGATATTAGATGAATTTGAAAAAGTAAAAGAGGAAATAGGTAAGCGGTGGCAAAAAGTGATGGCTACCGTTGGCAGTAGAAATCCATAGCGAAAGGAGGTGAAAGAATATGGCAGTAGAGAAGGCAATAGCATCTTCCAGCTTGGTAGAAGTGGTTGACAGGATTCTGGACAAGGGCATAGTAGTTGATGCCTGGGTGAGAGTCTCACTCGTAGGCATTGAGCTATTAGCCATTGAAGCCAGGGTCGTGGTAGCATCTGTTGAGACCTTCTTAAAGTATGCAGAAGCAGTAGGTCTATTACCAGCAGCTGCGTAATCACAACCGAGCAAGAAAGTGCGAGATGTCCTTGGGAGTATAGAGGCGCAAAAAGCCCCTCTATAAAGCTTGCGCTTAAATCCTGAGTATGTCTTTATAATTATCTTATGAGAAGTTAAAGTAAGAAGGTTAAAGAAAGAGAAGGAGGCGAGAAAAATGGCAAATGCAGACGATTTGAGAGCTTTGGCTGAAGATATGGCTAATGCCTATGAAGACAGAGTTGCCCGGATTAAAGACATCAAAAAGGACACAAAGCAAACGCTCACAGCCATTCATGCTGACAACGAAGCCATAAAGGATGAGACTCACAAGCTTATACAGGAAGCTAACAAGGAAGACAAAGCCAGAGCTGCGGATATGGCTAAGTACTTAAGTGAATGTAAGGAAGAAGATAAAGCTAG
>JASEEX010000005.1:0-49799 GCA_030019415.1 Thermodesulfovibrionales bacterium | reverse complement strand
GGATATGGCTAAGTACTTAAGTGAATGTAAGGAAGAAGATAAAGCTAGAGCTGCGGATATGGCTAAGTACTTAAGTGAATGTAAGGAAGAAGATAAAGCTAGGGCCGCTGATGTTTCCAAGCTTCTTCAGGGGTTTAATGCAGAGGATAATGAGAGAGCCGCTGCGGTTGCTGATCTTCTGGCAGATTATAAGAAAGAGCGGGTAGAAACTGCTAGAGCCTGGAAAGATCTGTTGTCTACGATGGCTAAGAAAAGAGGAATTAAACCAGTGGTTAAGGCAGAGGTAAAGGTAAGACCTGTGAAAGAAGTAATTGAAGAGGCAAGGCCTCCAGAAGTAATAGAAGAAGAAAGACTTCTTGAAGAAGCCTTTGAAGAGGCAGAAAGGGTTGAAGAAGGCTTGAAAGAACAAGTCTTGAAAACCCTGGAAGAGAGTCCGGGGGGCCTAAGAATGACTCAGGTGTCCGATATACTGGGTCTGAAGAATTGGAGGACTTTAATCCCTGTAATTCGAGCGCTCCTTGATGAAGAGAGGGTAGAAAAAGAAGGCTCATTGTATTTTGCCATGAAGAAATAGAATGGTGGCTTCAGAAATTAAAAAGCAGGACAGGCAAGTACGGGGTCAAGTCTTGTTCTGAACTTGATTCAGGAACGAAATGACGGATTAATAGGTACGGGAACACGGAATTCCGAGACTCCGCGGTTGCAAAAATGAAATGAGGTGAGATAATGAGTGTAATAGAATGTGCCTTTTGTAAAGGCAAAGGTAAAGACCCCTTTGGGCTTTTATCACCGTTGTCTATCTGCCAGGTCTGTTTGGGAAAAGGTAAAGTAAGCGTTACACCCCCAACTATAAAATGCGCCTTCTGCAAGGGAACAGGTATTTACCTTGATAAAAGGATTACATGTACTGTATGCGGGGGCAAGGGTGTAGTTACCGTGTCAGAAGGCGCAAAGACTTGTTCTGAATGCAAAGGCAGTGGCCAGGCTCCAGATGGTCTTCCTTGTCTTGCTTGTAGAGGTAAGGGTGTTAAATAAATACTGATCTTTTACAAGATATTGCCCCTCCTGGATAAATTCATAGGGGAAAGTAAAACTAATTAGCCCATCTGCTAATGGCATAATGGCAGATGCGCTTGTTAATTAAGGAGGTGTAAAATGCCAATTGATGAATTAACTACTGTATTAGAGCCAAGGCCCCTGCCCAATTTTGTGGAGACCCCCCAGGTAAAAGCTATAACCGAGAGGGCATTGGCTTATGTCTCTGCTGGATTTCCCATACATTTCAGAGGTGTGTCTGGCACAGGTAAGACTACCTTAGCCATGCATGTGGCCTCTAATATAGGCCGGCCAGTGGTAATGATCCACGGAGACGAAGAATTCTCCTCTTCGGATTTGGTTGGAGGAGAGTACGGCTACCGCTTAAGAAAAGTAGTAGACAATTTTATCCACTCAGTTTTAAAGACCGAAGAGGATATGCAGAGGCGCTGGGTGGATAACCGCTTGACTGTTGCCTGCAAATACGGATTTACCTTAATCTACGACGAGTTTACTCGTTCCCGCCCCGAAGCAAATAATACCTTACTTTCTGTCCTTCAAGAAAAGATGTTAGATTTACCTGCGGCAAGGGAAGGTGGAGAAAGTTACCTTCGCGTTGACCCTAACTTTACCGCTATCTTTACTTCTAACCCTGAAGAGTATGCAGGGGTGTATCGAAGCCAGGACGCTTTAAGGGATAGAATGATTACTCTCGATTTGGACCACTTTGATAAAGAGACGGAGGTATCTATTACCGCAGCCAAGACAGGTCTTTCTCTTGGAGATTCAGAAAGGATAGTCAATGTGGTAAGGGGGTTAAGGGAATCTGGCAAATGCGAATACGCACCAACTATTCGTGGTCCCATTATGATTGGCAAGACCTTGAAGGTAAGAGGAGGGGTAGTCTCTAAGAAGAACCCCATTTTTAGAGAATTGGCATTAGAGATACTGACTTCGGAGACAAGCCGGGTTGGCTCCAGGACCCATCAGGCAAAGGTAAGAGAGATAATAAACGAGTTGATTAAGCAGTATTGTTAATTGGTAACTGGTGAATGGTAACTGGTAATTAAAATCATTCGGCCATTTAACTATTTAACCAATTAGTATTTAACCAATTCCGACTGAAAGGAGGAAGAAGATGGCACTAATGAGAGGATTTTCGAGGGTTGATGAACAAGGCAAAATTGCTATTCCCAGCAATATTCGCCGGGAAGTAAAGTTAGAAGAAGGGCAGTTAGTTGAGATTAAGGTCCAGGGACCCAATAATGGTCCGTACCTAATTATCAATAAGCGCAAGGCTGCCCGTTAATCTGGTTAAATGGTGAATGGTAACTGGTTAAATGGTAATTAAAGTCATTTAGCCTTGTGATTATTTAACTATTTAACCAATAACCAATTACCAAAAGCGAAGCGACGAAGGGGGTGATGAATTATGACAGACCTTAAAAAAGAGAGGGATAAATTTGCCCCTTGGGAAGATGAGGAAGGAAGAAAGAGGAAGCCAAGTAGAGGCGATAGTATTCCCCCAAAAACCAATATCCAGTCCAGGGTGCATTCCAAGCCAAAGACTGAAGGTCAGGATTATCTGGATATGTATATAAGAAGCAGGGAAAAAGAACGGGTGGAAAAATATGGCGAGATTTTAGGAAAACAACTGAAAGAGGTTTCAGATTCTTGGCGAGATATAAAGAAAGACCTGCTACGAAGAGAAAGACAGATGCCCAAGGTTACTAAAGGGGGGATAGAAGAATCGGAAGAAGAGACGAATAGAGATACCGAGCAAAAGAAGAAGACCCCTGGACATATGAAGAAGATGGATTGGAGCTATTGATTTGGTTAAATGGTTAAATGGTTAAATGGTTAAATGGCTAAATAATTTAACCAATTACCAATTACTATTTAACCAAGCCGACGAGCGAGGGCGAGGAGGTAAGATGGATTGGGAGTGGGATTCAAGATCACATAAAAGGATACAGATTGGGAAAGGTGGTATAAAGAAATTAAAGGATGAATGGATATGGCAGCCGGTTAAATTAGGACCAGCAGGCCAATACAGCAGCCATCAAATAGGTGAACTTTTGGAAGATGAGGTATATCCCTGTGGATTTTGCAGCGGAACAGGTGAGAAGCCCAGAGGTTCAAAATGTTCTGTCTGCAAAGGTAAAGGTACAGTTTCTGTTGAACCCCCTGCAGTCAAGTGCGCTTATTGTAAGGGAAGAGGGGAAGAGCGACCCAGAACCAATGTTACCTGCACCGCCTGTAGAGGTAAAGGTGTTATCCATGTGGATGAGCCTGTAGAGATATGTCCTCATTGTCGAGGAACAGGGGCTGAACCCACTAATAAACTTGTCTGCATAACCTGTCGAGGAAGAGGTGTTGTGACTGTTTCTAACAGGGTAAAGGAAGAAACTTATTATTTAGAAGAAGTTGGTAGTTTTGTTGAAGAGAAATTTAAAAGTAAGGTAAAAGAAGTGCCGGTCGGCTCAGCATCAGGAAGTGAACGAGAGGTATTGGAAGTAGTTAAAGAATTAAGTCGGGCTGACAGGGTTGCGGTGGCCAGGAATATGGCACCTCCTGTTTCATCTGCTTATGCAGAACAACTCTGTAATGCCTTAGTCAAAAAAGGACTTCTCATAAGAGATGGTATTTTATATAGTCTTACTCCTTGTGGTGAGAAGGCATTAAGTTAAGGGTGAACAGTTTACGGTGTACGGTTTACTGTAAGACAAACCGTAAACGGTAAACTAACTCCGAAGGAGTTGAAATGGAGAAAAATGTCAACGTAAGAGCAGAGGCCATAAAAGAGATATCTAAAGAAAAGGCCAGGATATTCAGGAAGAAGACCGAGGGCCCATCTCTTTTAGAACAGGCAGCCTTAGCATGGAAGAAGAAAAAGGAGGCCGAAGTTAGGCAAAGACAAAAGGAGACGCTAAAAAAAGAAGAAGCCTTCGGACCTTCTTTTCGAGAGACTTTCGCTAAGGAAGTAGTGGATTATGACAAGCGGAGATTATCTACTTCGGCGAAAGGAGAATCGGATGAGATAGGATGGGTTCAATATAAACCCTGGCAAAAAGAAGAGGATGAAAAAAAGAAGAAACAGATACCGCTTAATATGGCTACAATAGTAGCCATCAGAAAAAAATTAATAGCCATGGAATGGGCCAGGGCATTGGGAAAAAGAAATCAGGATACCAGATTCCATGATTTAGAACAAGAAGCAGCTATGTGGAAGCAGAGAAGAGAAGAAGCTGGGAGAAGAAAAGAAGAAATAAGGATGAGGATTGAGGGGCATAAAGAAGTCCTGAGCGAAGCCCTGATAGAGTTTAGTAAAGGGCTGAGAGATAAAAGAGATACTATGAATCCTAAAGAATTATCCGCTCTTCTGGAAGAATCATTAGAGAATGCAGGAGAAGTCTTTGACATTGAATGGAAAGAAAACGAGTGCCTCGTATGGATAGAGCCCTGGGAAGAGAAAAAGCTTCGCCGATTATTAGGATTTGATATTCCAGTTATTTATAGAGTGAAGATTGACGAGAACCTCGAGATTACCTCTTATGAAAAAGTAGAGGATGAAGAGATAATTGAGAGTTTAAGAGAAGAGATATTAACCAAACCCCTTAGAGAGTCTCTGGAAGGGATATCCTTTAATATAGATAATGAGAAAGAAACTCAGCAGTTTCTGGAAGATAAGCTTTCAAGAATCGGCCGGCTCATTAGTTTAGAACGCACTGAAAGTGGATGGCTTGCCACTGTTGAGTCCTGGGAAGAGATGAGAATACGTAATATAAAAAGAAGTGGTAAACCTCCTGTAGTAACTGAGGAAATAGAGATTAATTGGAAAGATGGAAAATTAGAATTCGCGCTTGAGGAAAAAGGCGATGATATAGATGAAACGCAGATGAACGCAGATATCAGCGGGAATCAGCGTTAAAAAGGAGGGAAAGAAGATGAATGAGATTGATACGATTGCCGAAGTTCAGCCGATAATGCTGGCAAAAGAACAGCCTGCATTTGTCCAGACACCATATGTAAAAAATATAATAAAGCGGGCTCTTTTGTACATTCAAGCAGGCTATCCAATTCACTTTTCAGGCCCGGCAGGAACAGGTAAGACTACCCTGGCTATGTATTTAGCCGCTCAGTTGGGCCAGCCCACTATATTAATTCATGGAGACGAAGAATTCGGCACCTCAGATTTGGTAGGTTCAGAATTTGGATACCGCAAGAAAAAAATGGTGGATAACTTCATTCACTCGGTACTTAAGACTGAAGAGGATGTGGTAGGTAGATGGGTAGATAATCGTTTGACCGTAGCCTGCAAACACGGGTTCACTCTCATCTACGATGAGTTCACAAGGTCAAGGGCAGAGGCAAATAATGTCCTTTTATCTGTGCTGGAAGAGAGGATATTAGATTTGCCTGCAGCCAGAGGTATAGAGGGATACTTAAGGGTTCATCCAAACTTTTGCGCTATCTTTACCAGCAATCCTCACGAATACGCTGGTGTGTATAGGGCTCAGGATGCTCTTCGAGATAGGATGATTACCATAAAACTACAGCATTATAATCGTGAAACCGAAGTAGCTATAACTACTGCAAAGGCGGGTATATCTCGTTCAGATGCAAAGAAAATAGTAAATATAATAAGAGCCATAAGAGACCAGGATAAAGATGGCGCTATTCCGACCATCCGTGCCGCTATAATGATTGGCAAGGTAATGAGGTTATCTGGCTCGAGTGCCAGTTCTTCTGATGAGAGTTTTGTCCAGAGCTGTCTGGATATCCTGGATTCAGAAATAGATTCTGTAGATAGAGATAAGGAAAAAGATATTAAAGGAAAGATATTAGAGTTAATCAAGGGGATTTGTTAATTGGTTAAATAGTTAAATTGTTATGACCATTTAACCAGTTACCAATTACCATTTAACCAATATGAAAGAAGCACAAATCCATTTTGAGCAGGCAAACCGTTTTAAAAGAAATGGCCCTCAAGACCAGGCTATAGCTGAATACCTGAAGGCGTTGGAGTTAGATCCCAATTTGGCCGAAGCCCATAACAACTTAGGTATTCTCTATAAGGACAGAAAGCAATACTGGCTGGCTTTGGAAGAATATAAAAAAGCCCTCAAGATTAATCCTCGCTTAGATCAGGCCTGGGATAATTTAGGGATAATTTATCTAAACCTGGGTAATTTTCAAGATGCTATCTCGGCTTATAAAAAAGCTATTGAGATAAATCCCAGAAATTCACGTGCTCATAATAATTTAGGTATAGCCTATGACAGAATAGGTGATTACCAAAAGGCGCAAGAGGAATACAGAGAGGCGATTGAGATTGACCCAGCTTTAGGAGAAGCGCATTATAATCTGGGTGTAATTTATGGTGTAATGGGAATGCTTGATGATTCTATTAAGGAATTAAATAAGGCTACCGACCTGGATTTTGTTGATGCTAATACCCATTTCAATTTAGCCCTTTCTTATAGGAAAAAAGGAATGATAGAAGAGGCTATCGGTGAATATAAGAAGGCTATAGAGCTTGACCCTCGGTTTGCAGAGGCCCACTATAATTTAGGAATGCTTTATAACGAGAAAGGGCAAAAGGCCGAGGCTTTATTGGCATTAGAAGAATTTGCGAAATTGACCGGCCATCGGTTTTCCGACTGAGCGAAGGGTAAGGATGTTATTATGAGAGGTAACGAGAAGCAAGTTCTAAAGATTGTTGCAGAATTAAAAGAGGCTGACAGGGAAGCTATAGCTCGAAAAGTAGGGGTATCCACAGAATATGTGACTGAAATTTGCCAGGGTTTAGTGAAAGACGGCTATCTGATAGAAAGAGGTAACGGAAGATTTCAACTTACCGGGGCGGGGCAGAAAGCCATCAGTCCTGTTAGAACAACTGGTCCCATACCTGTTTTGAAAGGTGGAGGGTAGTCAAATATGCAACCTACTGGTAGCGAATTGCGGGCATTAAAAATAATTAATGAAGAAGGCGGGGAAATCCCGGTTCAAGTTGTGAGCCGAAGGATGGGGATAGAAATAACCTATGCTCGGCTCCTTTGTACTTCTTTGGCAAGAGCCGATTATATTGACCTATCGGCAGCGGGGATGTGTCGGATAACAGCAAAGGGAAAGGCTGTATTGGGCAAGTAGAATAAGAGAAGGGGGTGAGTAAAATGGGAGTAGCCAGAAGTGAATTGAGGGTTTTAGAGATGATTAGAGACCTGGGGAAAGTGGCCTGCGTCTCAAAAATAGGCCCTAAACTGGGGTTTACCACCGGATATGCAGACATCCTCATTAAATCTTTAATTAAAGGCGGTTATGTAGCCAGGGCGGGCAGGACTACATATAGACTGGCCCCAAAAGGGAAGAGGGTTCTGGAGGGTCCTCCAGAGGTACCGGAAGTAAAGAAAAGGCCAGAAAGAATCAGGCCGGAAGTACCTAAAATAGGGAAGAGGTCAAAGGGAGTAAGAAGAAAGAAGAGATAGTTTAGCAAGATATTATTGGGCATTTAGTAAAGGGGGTGAAATCCATTGACTTCAAAAGAAAAGGAGAAGGAAGAAGAAGGCTTAAAAATCGATTTTGGTAAGAACGGGATTTTGGAGATAAAACTCAAAAAACAAGGGGAGTAAGGTGGGAGAGGGAAAATATCTTTACGGTATAATAAAAACAAATGAGAAAAAATCTTTTGGCCCCTGCGGAATCAATGCCAATGAAGAAGTTTATGCAATAGTTCATCAAGACGTCGCTTGCGTAGTTAGTAATTCACCTGTTCAAGATTATTCATCTATGCTGAAAGAGACTCTGGGCCGTCTTCTGGTGAAACACCAGACAGTAATCGAGAAAGTTATGCAAGACCATAGTATTATACCTATGAAGTTCGGGACATTTGCTTCCAATGATGAGGTTATAGAGGTTCTAAAAAGGGGCTATTCTCAATTTAAAGAGCTACTCATCAATATGGATGGCAAGATAGAACTCGATGTGACGGCTACCTATAATGATCTAAATAGCATTATAAAAGAGATAGGAGATGTAGATAAAGGAATAAGAAAATTTAAGGCGGAAATTGCTAAAAGATCTCCCCACCAAACTCTCCAGGATAGAATAAAGATAGGAATGATGGTTAAGGATGCCCTGGACAAAAGAAGAGAAAAAGAAGAGGCTCATATAATAGATTTCCTAAAGAAATTTACGATTGATTCTCAAAAGCATCAATTGATGGATGATAAGATGATTTTAAACTGCGCCTTTTTGCTCGAAAAGGTTAAAGAGCCGGATTTCGATACCGCACTTAAGGAATTAGATAAAGAATACAATCAGAAGGTGAATTTTAGATGCGTAGGGCCTCTACCTCCTTACAGTTTTGCCACCTGCCAGTTGAAAAAGGTAGGATATAGCCAGATAGATGAGGCAAAGAGATTGTTAGGTTTGGGAGAGAGTACATCTTTAGAGGAGATAAAAGAATCTTATCGTGAGTTCGCCCAAAGAAATCACCCTGATAAGCACCCTGAAAATAGCCAACTTAAGGAGGAGTTTGAAAAAGTAACCTATGCTTATAGGTTATTAACCAGTTGTTATCAGGGAGAAAATATCAATTTCAAGGATAATAGGCAAAAGGATTTTATTGTGATTGAGATAATAAGACCTTAGTTGGTTAAATGGTTAAAAGGTTAAATGGTTAAATGGAAAAAAGAGAAATAGATTTTAAGACATTTGAAGATTTAGAAGTTTATAAGATGGCAAGAGAATTTAGAAAAAATATATATAAGTTAACCAAAGAATTACCAGAATATGAGAAATATAATTTAGTAAATCAGATGCGCCGAGCAGCAGTTTCTTTAACTAATTGCATTGCTGAAGGACATGGAAGGTATCATTATCAGGAAAATATTCAATTTCTAAGGCAATCTCGTGGTTCCCTCGAGGAGCTTATAGATGATTTAAATATATGTATAAATGAAAACTACATAGAAGTGGATTATTTGAACAAGTTAAAAGAAGAAGGATATAAAGTATTGAAAAAGATAAATGGTTATATTAGATACTTACGTAAATGTAAAGAGGGAGTTGAGGAACTAGAGGAATTAACTATTTAACCAATTACCAATTACCATTTAACCAAATAGCGAACGGAGTGAGCGACACGGATAAGGGAAAATATCTATATTGTGTAATTAATGAATCTCAGGGGAGGAATTTTGGTCCCATAGGGATCGGAGATAGAGGTGATGAGGTACACACTTTGTGTTTTCGTGATTTGGCCTGTGTGATTAGTTCCACTCCTATGACTAAATACGTGATTAGCCGGGAAAACCTGATCGCCCATGAAAAGGTGATAGAGGAGGCAATGAAGGATTACACTGTGCTTCCGGTTAGATTTTGCACTGTTGCCACCAGCGCTGAAGAAGTCAGGAATCTTTTAATGAAGAAGTATCAGGAACTTAAGAACTTATTAAGGAGTATGGATAATAAGGTAGAACTGGGTCTAAAGGTTTTCTGGCAGGATATGGAAAATGTTTTTAAGGAAATTGGCTCAACTCTTTCGCCACCTACTTCCCTTTCTTTAGACGAAAAGGTGGATTTGGGCAAGAGGGTTAAAGAGGCTCTGGAGAAGAAAAGAGAAGATGAAGCAGAAGAGATTTTAGATGTATTAAGGCCTAAATGCGTTAGTCTGCGCAGCAATAAGATAGTAGGCGATAATATGATATTAAATTGCGCCTTCTTGGTAGATAAGGCTCATGAGAGAGAATTTGATGACCTTATAGAAGACTTAAGTCAAAAATATAAGGATAGGTTGAAATTTAAGTATGTAGGTCCAGTAGCGCCATTTAATTTTGCAGAATTGGTTATAAAGTGGGGGCAAGAGGGAAGCGAATGAGCTCAGTGCAACAGAACAAAGAAGAAGGAAGATATATCTACGCCGTAATCGGAGCCGAAGGAAGAGAATTTGATAGTAAGCATCTAACCGGGTTTACTTCGCCAGCGATTGGAGGACGAGGAGATGAAGTTCATGCTATCTCTTATCAAGATATCGCAGCAATTATCAGCGTCTCTCCAGTTATAAAGTATCCTATTTCAAGAGAAAACACTATGGCTCACCAGAAGGTTTTAGAAGAGTTGATGAAAGATTTTACTGTTTTGCCGGTAAGGTTTAGCACAGTTGCCAGCAGTAAAGATGGAGTTTGTGCTGCTGAGAGGATAAGAGAAGAAGTACTTAAGGCCAGGTATGAAGAACTTAAGGCTTTGTTGACCAAGATGAATAATAAGATAGAATTGGGTCTTAAGGCTTTCTGGACCGATATGAAGGTAATCTTTCAAGAGATTGTTGATGAAAATAGCCAGATTAAGAAATTAAGGCAAAAGTTGGCATTAGAACCCATTACCCAGCCGTTTGGAGGAAAAGCAACTTTGGGTGAGATGGTAAAGAATGCTTTAGAACGCAAAAAGGCAAAAGAAGAAAAAGATATTTTAGATGTTTTAAAGAAGACCTGTGTCGATTGGTGCAGCAACAAGATAGTTGGCGATAATATGATAACAAACTCTGCTTTCCTGGTAGAGAAGTCCAGGATGGAAGAATTTGATAGGTTAGTGGATAAATTGGCTACAACTTATAATGAAAAAATAAAATTTAAGTATGTAGGGCCAGTCCCACCAATTAATTTTGTGGAATTAGTGATAGTCTTAGAAGGAGGAGAATGAAGAAACCCTTTAAGAAAATTACCACAGGAAATCCCGGCCAAGTCAGGGAATCTGATGGAGGCTTAGGTTTTGGCTTGCTTGACGTGGTATTCCCTTTTTTAATACCAGTAAAAGGAGTGGTATGGATTGGGAAGAAGCTAAAAGAGACGGCCGATGCTGAGATAACCGATAAATCTAAGGTGCAAGAGGAATTGTTAGAACTCCAGATGCGCTTTGAGATGGGTGAGATAGGTGAGGAAGAATATGAAAAGAAAGAGTCAAAACTTTTGGAGAGATTAGAAGCCATCAGGAAGTATGAAGAAAGAAAACAATCTGGTTAATTGGTTAAATAGTTAAAAGGTTAAATTGTTGAATAATTTAACCAATTACCAGTTACCATTTAACAAAAGAGAGGAGGTGATGGGAAAATGGCGGAACGAGCGGAAGCCCTGGGACCATTTAGATGTCCTAAATGCGGCACGGTGACCAGTGGAGACCGTAAATTTTGTTCAGAATGTGGAGAGTCCCTGGATATTGAGTGTCCAGAGTGCGGGGCAATGTGGCGATATATATACAGTTATACATTTTGCCCTTCCTGTGGGGCGAGGGTGAAGAAAAAATCATAACTTATCAGAAAAGGAGGAAGAAAATGGCAAAGTCAATGCAACAGTTAATTGAGAAGGCACGTGAGGAGTTAAGTAAGATTACAGGATTGGAACTTTCTACTACGATAGGAGCGGTTAAAGAAGAGAAAGGTTGGAAGGTTACCATGGAAATGGTAGAGAAACATTCTATTCCAGACCAGATGGATATATTAGCCGTCTACGAAGTAATCTTAGATGATGATGGAAATGTGATTGAATTTAATCGGACCAGATTAAGAAAGAGAGTGGATACCGAAGCGGTTGAAGTAGAATAACCTTCGATACTCGATGCTGGATGCTCGAAATATCCAAGATCGCTCTCTTTTAATCTTTGGAGGAAAGGGGGGATGCGGAAAGACTACATCAGCCTGTGCTACCAGTCTTTATTTAGCCCAACGCTATCCTGAGAAAAGGATTTTGATTGTATCCTGTGATCCTGCTCATTCAGTGGGTGATAGTTTTGACTGTAGCATTGGCAATACTATTATACCCATAAAGGGTTTAGATAATCTGTGGGCTTTAGAGATGAAGGCTGAAGAAGAGGCCTCTGAGTTTAAGAAAAAATACGACTCAGTGATGAAAAAGATAGCCGAGAGAGGAACATATTTTGATAGGCAGGATATAGAGAGTTTCTTCTCTCTTTCTATTCCAGGTTTAGATGAGATAATGGCGGTAATAAAAATAGCCAATATTTTAAAAGAAGGTAAATTTGATTTAATCATCCTGGATACCGCACCTACAGGACATACTATCAGGCTTTTAGGCTTACCTGCTCAGATGAAAAAATGGGTTGAGGTTTTAGATTTGATGCAATCCAAGCATAGATTTTTAGTTAGGCATTTTACTGGCAAATACAAAAAAGACGATGCTGATGAATTTTTAGAGACGATGAATAAGGATGTAGATAGGGTAAGTAGATTGTTAAAGGACCACGATTCAACAGAATTTATACCTGTCACTATACCCCAGGCCTTGGCTATAGAAGAGACAGAAAGGCTCCTGAAGATATTAAAAGAATATGGAATTTCGGTGAAGTCTATTATCATCAATCGAATTAGAAGTAGCACAAACGGGTGTCCCTTCTGTTCCAGGGAAGAAGAAGAACAAAAGAAAGAATTAGATACAATCAGGCAAAGGTTTACAAATTTCAAACTTCAAAGGATACCTACATTTCCATATCAAATCAGAGGCTCAGATCGCCTAAAAGAATATGCTAAGGTATTGTTTGAGGAGGAACTACCTCATATTCCAGTTGCAAAGGATGCTAAAATTTTCTCCACTAAATCACTTCAAAAGCCATCTCAATTGATAAAGGAAGGTATTATATTTTATATATTTGGTGGAAAAGGTGGAGTTGGCAAAACCTCTATCGCTTCAGCCGCCGGTCTTAATGTGGCTAAAAGGTTCCCCTCTAAAAAGGTTCTGGTCTTCTCTACCGACCCTGCCCATTCACTATCTGATAGTTTTGGTTTATCTATTGGAGATGATCTGACCGAGATAGGGGGACTGTTCCCGAGGGGGACTGTCCCCGAGAATCTATTTGCCCTGGAGATAGATGCTCAAAAGTTACTCGAGAATTTTAAAGAGGATTACAGGGAAGAAATAAGCGAGGCCTTTGATAAATTTATTGGAGCAGGTGTGGATGTTAAGTTCGATAGGGAGATTTTAGAAGGGCTTATATCCCTATCTCCTCCTGGTCTGGATGAGATTATGGCTTTAGCCAAGGTGGTAGAATTTATGGATGAGGGAAAATTTGATATATATATCTTAGATTCAGCAGCCACGGGACATCTGTTACGGTTCTTAGAGATGCCCCAGGTTGTTAGGGAGTGGCTAAATGCAATATTTAAGTTACTCATAAAATATAAAGGTGTGGTGCGGTTAGGAAAACAGGCTGAGGAGATGATAGAGTTTTCTAAAAAAGTAAGAAAGGTACAGGAGCTTCTTACAGATTCGCAAAGGTGCCAATTTGTGGTTATAGGCATTCCGGAAGCTATGGGAAAAGCTGAGATGGACGACCTTCTTGATAGTCTTCATCGGCTTAAGATTCCCTGTAGTTATATTTTGATTAATATGGTTCTTCCTGCAACTGGATGTAATTTTTGTGAATCAAAAAGAAGAGAGCAGCTTAAGGTTATCCATGAGATAGACAAAGAAAGGTCTTCACAATATCAGATTGGACAAGTGCAACTTTTACCCCATCAGGTCAAAGGTATTGATAGATTAAAGGATTTTTCTAATAAGATATATGGATAAAAGAGGTAAATTATGTCTCCTAAAAAGGAAAGAAGATCCAAAAAGATAGAAATAGCTAAAGAAAAACCTAAAAGAAGGCTTATTCCTTTTACTGCTGGCAAGTTACCCTCAGTTAGCAAGGCTATGCCAGAAGTAGCAAGCGCTATACCCCTGGTTAGCAAAGAGATTCCTCTGGTTTCTAAACCTATCCCTTTGGTTAGCGCTGCGCCCAATATTACATTGCCAAAGTTTTGGGAAAATAAGGCGGGCAGAAAAAAGTGGGCTATGTCTCGTATGCCAATAACTAGACTTCGAAAGGTAACAAGACCTACAGATGTAGGTTTATTTAAAGCCTTAGGTGAGGCAATAGTATCACCAGTGATGGGACCGATGAAAATGGTTGAGGGAATTGCTTCGAAAGTTAAAGCACAGGCTGAAGAGGAGAGGGAACCTAAGGTTGCCTTAGAGCAGGAACTCCTTGAGCTTAAGATGCGCTATGAGATGGGCGAAATAAGTGAAGAAGATTATAAGATACAAGAGACGAAACTTAAAAGGAGAATAAAGGATTTAGAAGAGAAAGCGACCGAAGAGAGTCCCGAGCGAAGTCGAGAGAAAAAAGATATCTAATAAGACGAGGAGGTGAGAGATGGCCAGAAAACCAAGATGGGCTACTATAGCGCCTGAGGAACTTAAAAGGATAGAGAAAGACAAGGTGGAAGTTATATGTGCCTTTTGCAATGGAACAGGGAAAGATCCCTTTCAGCTTTTATCCAAACTTTCTGATTGTCAGGTGTGTTTAGGAAAAGGTAAGGTGAAGGTTAGCGGCCCCACAATGAAATGCAATTTTTGTAATGGTAGAGGAATAGAGCCATATACCACCAGCCGCATACATTGTTTGGCCTGCGGTGGCAAAGGGGTAGTTACAAAGATAGAGCCTTCTAATGAGTGTCCCATATGCAATGCAACAGGGGTATATCCGCGCAAACCTTATCCTGTGCCTTGCCCCAAATGTAAAGGCCAGGGAGTTGTGGTAAGGAGATAATAGAAATGGCAATAGAGGCGACAAGAGAGACAAGTGCTACTTTAGTTGATGTTATAGATCGGGTCTTGGATAAGGGCTTAGTGATAAATGCCGATATCGCTATATCTGTTGCCGGGGTTGAGCTTTTGGGAATTAAGATAAGGGCAGCGTTAGCTTCTTTTGAGACAGCAGCAAAGTATGGCCTCGAATTTCCATCTGGCACTGATGTTGAAACAGCAGCCTGGAAAGAGGCGTTGAAGGGTAAAGAAGAATGTCCACAATGCGGGAAAAAAGTCCCAACAGAAGAATTACTCGATGAAGGATGTCCCTGGTGCGGTTGGATAAGTGCAAGGGCAAAGGGGATAAAGGCAGAATGAAAATTCAGGTTTCCGGTTTGCAGTGTCCGGTTTACAGAGGTGAAAATGGGTAAGAAAGAGAATGAAAAAGAGGAAGAGATAAGAAAACTTAAAGAAGAGATAAGAAAACTTAAAGAAGCAAAAGCTGAAGGAAAAGAAGAGGAGTCTGAAGGCATAGTAGAGGGAATCCTTAAGGGAGTTGGGGGAATGATCCCGGGTCTGGAGGGTCTACTTAAGGGAGTGATGAGGTCTCCAGCATTTAAAGAAAAATTAGGACAGATTGAGAAGGAGGTAGAACGTAAGATAAGAGAAGCTCCTTTAAGAAGAGCTGAAGAAGACCGAGGCATCTCTATAGGTATACCCCCGGGTGTGCGAGGTAGGCCAGCAAAGAGATATTTTGTCAAAGAAAGACCACCGGCAGAAAAACCCAAAAGCCCTCCACCTAAGCCAGAGGAAAGGCTACCAGATATCTTTGATGAGAAAGACCATATTAAAGTGATTGCTGAGATACCCGGGGTTGAAGAGAAGGATATAAATCTTAATTTGCAAGGAGATAAACTTACCATATCTGTAGATATTCCTGACTGTAAGTATCATCAAGAGTTGAAACTCCCCTGTGAACCTAAAGGGAAATTAGAGAAGGCGTATAAAAACGGAATTCTGGAAGTTAAAATAGAGAAAAGTTAAATGGTTAAAAGGTTAAATACTTGAGAGTACCGAGTTATGTTAAAAGAGAATTCGGTACTCATGAGTTAAATAGTTAAATGGTTTTTATTTAACCAATATGGAGCGTAGCGACAGATGCCTATAGATATCAATGAAGATAATCTTAAAAGTGGGGTTTTAGGTCTTGTGCTTGCCTTGGTTGAGATAATCAGGGATGCATTGAAGCTGCAGGCAGTGAGGCGGATGGAGGGCGGAAGCTTAAACGAAGAAGAGATAGAGCGCCTGGGCAGGGCGCTTAAGGAACTTGACGTTGCGATAGAGCATATAAAAGAGGAACAGGGAGTTGGAGAAGCGGTTCAATCAGTAAGAGATGGTTTGGATAATATAGTTAATGATGTTATAGATAAAATAGTCAATCCTACGAGATGGGAAGAAGAAGCAGAAAAGGCGAGAATTTAGATGCTCGATGCTGGATACTTGATGTTTGCAAAAGTGAAAATATGGATTAAAAAATGAATAATGCAAATCAAGAATCGAGAATCGAGAATCGAGAATTAAAAAGAGAGGCAATATATCTTTACTGCATAGCAGATGGCAATGAAAAGGTAAATTTTGGTGAGATTGGAATTGATGGCAGTGAGGTCTACGCTCTTCCATACCAGGAAATTTCAGCTATTGTTCATAACTGTGAATCTCGCCCCTACGAATCAAAAGATAGAGATATAGTAAAGAATTGGGTAATGACTCACCAAAATGTAGTAGATTGTGCCTGGCAAAAGTTCGGCGCTGTGTTGCCATTAGCTTTTGATACCATAATTATAGGAGAAGAGGATATAGACCCAAAAGAAAACATGAGAAAGTGGCTACAAAAAGATTACCAGAATCTAAAAGAAAAATTAAATAAAGTTAAAGGCAAAGCAGAATATGGAGTTCAGGTCTTATGGAGTCCTAAGGTTATAGTTGAAAGAATAGCCCAAAATACCACAGAGATTAAGAATTTGAAAGAGGAGTTAAAATCAAAACCACCGGGCACAGCTTATATGTATGAAGAAAAGATAAAGAATGTATTAAGGAAAGAGATGGAGAAAAAGGCCGATGAATATTTTAAGGACTTTTATACCCGGATAAAAAAAGAAGTTTTTGATATTCGTATAGAGAAGACTAAAAAGGTGGATGAGAACTTGCAGATGATTATGAACTTATCTTGTTTGGTTGCCAATGAAAATGTCGAAAAACTTGGCAATGTTTTAGAAGAGATTAAAAAAGAAGATGGTTTAATCATTCGATTTACCGGTCCCTGGCCACCTTACTCATTCGTCTAAAGGCGAATGAGTAATTAAAAATTAGACATGAAAGTAGATATAGTAGAAAGGACATATAAACTTGCGCTGCAGATAGTGAATTTAGTGAGAACGTTGCCAAAGGAAACCGCTGGTAATTTTTAATTATAAATTGGAGCGAAGCGACAGATGGAACCATCCAGAAATACACATGCAACCTTAGTAGATCTGTTAGATCGAATCTTAGATAAAGGATTGGTAATCAATGCTGACATTATCATCTCTGTGGCCGGCATCCCTTTAATCGGCGTCAATTTAAGAGCCGCCCTGGCTGGCATGGAGACTATGCTCAAGTATGGGATGATGAAGGCATGGGATGAGAAAATACGGGCCTGGGAGAGAGAGCATTGGAAGAAAAATACCCCTTCTTTAGTTGAAGGAGAAGAGATTACCCTGAAAATGCATGGCTCTTATTATTACAGCAAAGGGATATATAATGCCTGGAGACCAGGCTATTTTTATTTGACTAACAAAAGGCTTATTCTTTACCGCCAAGATTTTGATGAAATCACATTTCAGATACCATTAGAAGAAATAAAAGCATTGGTAATGCGAGAGGAGGCGCATTTTGTTAAAGAAAAGAAAAAACAGGTACTTTATCTTATGGATAAACAGGATCAAGTGCATCGGCTTAGCGCAGTAGAAACAAACCAGTTAAAAGATGCTATTGAGCAAAATTTAGAAACTACGGGGCTTTCTTTAGAGGAGAGCCCTGTGCTTCCAGAGTTTGAAGAGGGACCAATTGACTTCCTGACAGAAGGAGAAGAGGTTACTCACCGAGGGGAAAAGGTATGGTATTTAGTTCCTGCTTCCGGTATTCAACAAGAGACCTGGAAACCGGGCCATCTCTATATAACAAATAAGAGGCTATGCTGGTGGTGTGATTTTGAAAAAAGATTGGCTTTCGAAGTTCCTACAGAAAAGATATTAGGTTCTACTATAGAGGTGAGGAATTTAAGCCCGGTATTAAAGAAGAAAAGGATTTTTGATGTGATATATGAAGATACTACGGAAAGAAAGGTTGCCTCTTTTTCAGGGGATGGGATGTTCGAATGGGAAAGGGTACTTGCCCGAATCATCTCATTCAGAGAAAGAATAGAAGCCTGCCCTCAATGCGGAAAGAAGGCAATTGTTTTAGAACTATTAGAAAAGGGTTGCCCAAACTGTGGCTGGGTCAGCCACAGGCTAAAAAAGAAAATAACCAAAGTAGCTTTATCAGCTGAATAACTGGTAATTATTTAACCATTTAACCAATTACCAATTACCAAAAGTGAGGAGCGTAGCGACGAACGATGAGTAAAGTAATAGGAATAGATTTAGGCACTACTTTTTCATTAGCCGCCTTTATGAACAATGGGAGACCTGAGATTATACCCAATGTTGAAGGTGGAAGACTTACTCCTTCAATAGTTGCCTTTGCCGAAGGTGGAAGGCAACTGATAGGCAGTCTTGCCAGAACCCAGGCAGTTGCCAATCCAGAGCGCACCATCAGTTCTATTAAACGCCGGATGGGCACTGATTATAAAGTAGAGATTGACGGGAGAAGATTTACCCCGCAAGAGATTTCCAGCTTAATCCTTCGCAAGGTTAAGGAAGATGCGCAAGATTATTTAGGTGAGAAGATAGAGAAAGCAGTAATTACAGTCCCTGCGTATTTTAATGACAATCAGCGCCAGGCGACTATGGAGGCAGGTGCCTTAGCCGGCTTAGAAGTAATGCGGATTATAAATGAACCTACTGCTGCTGCCCTGGCCTATGGCTTACATAAGCAAGATGTCCACTATGTTTTAATCTGGGATTTAGGTGGAGGAACTTTTGATGTATCCATTTTAGAATTGGGCAATGGCGTATTTGAGGTGAGGGCAGTGGGCGGCAATACACATCTTGGCGGAGATGACTGGGACCAGATAATAATGGATTATTCAGCTGAGAATTTTAAGAAGTTGCATGGTGTTGACATAAGGAAAGATAGGATGGCCTTACAGCGGTTGAAAGAGGTTTCAGAGAAGGCAAAAAAGGAACTTTCCACAAAAACATTTACAGACATTAGAATCCCATTTCTTTGGGAAAAAGAAGATTTGCGGCTGACATTGAGCAGGGAACAGTTTGAAGAATTAACCCGGGATTTATTAGAGAAGATGATAGAACCCACTAAACAGGCCCTCGCTGATGCAAAGCTTACACCTAAACAAATAGATAGGGTAGTTTTAGTAGGAGGTTCTACCAGAATGCCTGCTGTGCAGCGTTTAGCTCGCCAGCTTTTGGGCAAAGAACCATATAAGGATATCAACCCGGACGAGGTAGTAGCGCTTGGCGCGGCAATTCAAGCCAATATCTTGATTGGGGAAATAAAAGATGCGGTGTTGTTAGATGTTATTCCACTCTCTTTAGGAATCGAGACTGAAGGAGGAATATTTGCTAAGATTATTGAAAGGAATACCACCATTCCTACATCCAAAAGCCAGATATTTACTACCGCTAGAGATAACCAGACTCAGGTTGATATCCATGTCCTGCAAGGAGAAAGACTCTTGAGTTCTGATAATATAAGTTTGGGTAAGTTTGAGCTTACCGATATTCCACCTGGTCCAAGAGGCGAAGCCCAGATTGAGGTAACATTTCATACAGATGCCAACGGAATCTTACAGGTAAAGGCTTTAGACATCCACACCGATAATGAAAAAAGTATTCAGATTAGTTCTTCTTACCGCTTGTCTAAGGATGAGATTAACAAGATGCTCGAAGATGCTCGCATCCATGCTGAAGAGGACCAAAAGCGTAAGGAAGAGATTCAGATGGGTATTCGGGCAGAAAGCATGATCCAAGCAGCCCAGGTTGTCTTAGAGGAAGGCGGAACTTTAATAGATGAGAACGATGTAGAAAAAGTGGAGAAATTGACCTTAGCGATCAAAACCGCTCTATCCAAAGGTAACTATAAAGAAATGAGGGTAAAAATTGATGAATTAAGGAAGTTGGTTGAGGTTGTTTATAATGCGTTCAAGCGAAAAAAGATGAATTTAGAGATGGAGACAAAATATGCCGCTGTTAAAAGGATTTAGTGAAATTGACCAAGAGGGTAAATTGTCTATCCCTTCAAATATTTTAAGGGAAGCAGGATTAAATCTCGGAAGTCAAGTTGGAATTAAAGTAGTTAGGATTAAAGACAGCAGTCGCTGGCCTTATTTGATTGTTTACCCCGTTAGAAAATCTTCAATTTCTAACGGGGTTTATCATCCCCAAAATGATCCTCGCCTTTCACAGTTAGAAGTTACGATGATGGAATGTCAAGGCGGTATAGACGAAAACGGAAGACTTACCTTAAACAATGATCTGCTGGAGGAAACAAAATTACAACCCAACTATCGAGTGGAGATTAAAGTAGTCGGACCAAATCATGGCTGCTGGTTGGTAATTCATAACCGTGGGCCTGCTAGATTAACTACCCTTCAGGAGAAGATGGGTCGCCTGGGAAAAAGTGGAAGAAGTGCAAAGAAGTGGCAAACCCAAAAGTGGGAGTACTAAAAAGATGGCACCCGAGGAGCACCTCTATCAAGGTAGACTTCACAGCATAAAGGGTGAATATAAAGAGGCCATAGGTTTTATCACTTATATGGAAGGACCATTAAATAAGGACAAGGTCGCTTCTAATAAATATATGAAATTACGATGAAAACCCAAAAAGGGGAGAGTTTAGGATGAACTCTGAAGATAAGGTCGCTATCTTCTTTAAAAAAATAATTGAGCGCCACGAACTCAACATAGTTCATAGTAAAACTGAAGTGGATTTGCGACCGAAGGGAGTACTGAGCGAAGCGAATGTGCAAAATAATGAAGAGGTAAACCCCGCCCCTCACAGAGGAGCGAGGGTAAACCCCGCCCCTCACAGAGGAGCGAGGGTAAACCCTGTCCCTGCGTGCAGGAGCAGGGTAAAGGAAGAAAAGCTACAGCTAACTGAACCCGATTCTGATAGCAATATGCCTAGTTTCTTAAAGAATGAAAAATTAAGATTAGTTATCTTTGGCGGAAAAGGTGGAACTGGGAAGACTACCTCCTCCTGTGCTACAGCAATGTATCTGTCTCGAAAATATCCAGAAAAGAGATTTTTAGTTGCCTCCAGCGACCCGGCGCATTCATTAGGAGATAGCTTTGACTGCCCTGTAAATAGTTCTGTTACGCCTGTTACAGGAGTGGATAACCTTTGGGCTATAGAGATGAACTCGCAAGCTCTACTTGAAAAATTTAAGGAGAAATACAAATCTTCTATAGCCAACCTCTATAATATGTCTTTCAATACTGACCAGATAGATATAAGAGATTTTCTTAGCTTTAAATTGCCTGGTATGCAGGAGATGATGATTCTCTTAGAGATAGTGAATTTACTCAAGTTTGGGATATTCAGACCTTATGAGTATGACATGGTAATCTGGGATACCGCACCTACAGGCCATACCCTCAGGCTGCTGGAGTTGCCTGCTAAGGTCCTCAAATGGATCGAGCTTTTCGAGACATCCTTTCTTAGGTATAAACGAGTTTCAATCGGGGTAGCCACCCTGGGCTTTAGAATACCCGGACGCCTGCCGCCAAAAGGCAACGTGCGGACATTCCTGGATACATTGTCAGAAGATTTAGAAAAGATAAGAGTGATTCTTAAAGATGCAGAAAATTGTGAGTTTATCCCTGTTACTATTCCAGAAGAGTTAAGTATAGCAGAGACAGAGAGGCTCCTTGCTACTCTAAAACAAGAAGGTATTCCTGTGCGTAATATTATTGTGAATCGTCTTCAAAAAGAAAAGGAGTGTACCTTTTGTTCAACCAGAAGAAAAGGGCAAGAGAGTTACCTCAAAGAGATTGACAGTAAATTCGCTTCTTACAATCTCCTGAGGCTACCTGTATTTCCCAATGAGGTACGTGGGAAAGATGGGTTATTGAGGTTTGGTGAGTTTTTATCCGGCAACAGTAACCAATATTCACTGACGCAATCTACATCGGGACCCTTAAGAGATGAAGATAATTTTCAGCCGGGAGAGTTAAGAGAGATTTTAAATAAGGAATTGCAGTTTGTTATCTTTGGCGGAAAAGGTGGGGTAGGAAAGACCACAGTCTCTGCGGCTACAGCCGTATCTATTGCCAGGCACAATCCCGGCAAAAAAGTATTAGTTTTCTCTACTGACCCTGCTCACTCTTTGAGTGATAGTTTTGCTACACTCATCGGAGACACAGTGACTGCTATTAAGGTTGAGGGCAATCTTTACGCATTAGAAATAGATGGAGCAGGATTATATCAAGATTTTAGAAAGGAATATAAAACAAATATAGAAGATACATTCAAAAAATGGCAGAATAGTCACCTTGCTGGAGGCAGAAAATGGAAGTTAGATTTTGATGAGAAGGTCATGGTTGAATTTGTCGATACTTATCCACCAGGCTTGGAAGAGGTATTAGCTTTGGAAAAGATTATGGGATTTATTGAAAATGCAGATTTCGATATATATATTTTTGATACAGCACCTACAGGGCATCTGGTTGAACTTTTAAAATTTCCGGAATTAGTTAGGGAGTGGCTGAGGATTACTTATAGAGCACTTCTAAAATATCATCGAGAAGTTCCTGTTGATAATATTGAAGTGTTAGCCAAAAAGATATTGGCCTCTCAAGAGACAGTGCAGAAAATGCACGCCTTTCTTACAAATCCCGAAAAATCAGAATTTATAGCGGTAACTATCCCTGAGGCGATGGGCCTGCTTGAGACTGAAGACCTCCTTCTTAGTATAAGAGACCTGGGTATTCCCTGCAAGACTATTTTGGTTAATATGCTAATTCCGCCCACAGATTGCGATTTTTGTCGCTCAAAGAGAAATGAGCAGATTAGCTATATACAACAGATAGATGAAAAAACAGAATATAAGGGATATAGAATAGCAAAGGTGCCGCTATATCCGCATGAGATAAGAGGGATAAACGATTTAACGAAATTATCTAATTTTATGTATGAGAAAGATTAAATGTATTTTAATCGACCCACCCGATGAGACTCCTCATTCCTATCAGAACAAAGGTGCATCCCAAAGCACCCAGATGCATGAGGTCTACCCGCCGCTTGGACTTTTGTATATAGCCGCGGTCCTTAAGCAGAACGGTATTGATGTTCGCCTAATTGAAGCCAGGAGCAGGGGGCTTTCACACGATGAAGTAATCGAGGAAGTCAGAAAAGAGAACCCCCATTTTGTTGGGATAACCGCTATTACAGCCAGGATTAGCAGTGCCCTCTATCTTGCAGCTCGAATAAAAGAAATCAATCCGGATATAAACCCCGTTAGAAAATCATCTAAAGACAGCAGAATATTTTCTAACGGGGTAAAGGTAATCTTAGGAGGTCCGCATGTCCATTTTGAACATAGAACTATTATCAATGAGCCATGCGTTGATTTCTGCGTAAGGGGCGAAGGTGAGATAACCACTCTTGAGTTGATTAAAGCTGTTTTAGAGGGTGGCGATCTCCGAGAGGTAAAAGGCATAACCTTTAAGGAAAAGGAAAAGGTTATTGTTACCCCTGATAGACCAAATGTTGCCGACCTTGATACATTACCCTTTCCTGCCAGGGAGCTTTTACAGAATTCAGTTTATAAAGGGTCATGGACTGAAGGTGAGACTTTTAGCCCCATGTTAGCCACAAGGGGATGTCCCTACCTTTGTCAATTCTGTGATGCCCCTGCCATATGGGGTAGGGTGCACCGCAGGAGGTCTGTAGAGAATGTCCTGGATGAACTGGATGAGATTTATGAGAAGTTTGCTGTAAGATATGTCAGATTTGTTGATGACCTTCTTATAGTAAACAAAAAATGGACTATTGAGTTGTGCAGGGGAATGCTTAGGCGAGGTCTGGATGAGCTTTCTTGGGCTTGCGATGGTAGAGTTGGCCTTATGTCTGAAGAAATATTGCAAGAACTAAAAAAGGCCAACTGTAAGGTCATCTTCTACGGAATCGAATTCGGAAATCAGAGAATACTGGACTTTTGCCAGAAGGGGTTTACCATAAAGCAGGTCAAGGAAACTATAGAGATGACTTCAAAGATTGGCATCTCTTCTTACGGCTACTTTATGATGGGGTATCCTACAGAGTCTGTTGAGACCGTTGAGGATACAATAAACCTTGCCATAGAGTTGGCTTTGGATTATGGAATGGACAGCGCAGGCTTTTCAATAGTAACCCCTTTCCCTGGAACTGGGCTGTATGAATACTGCAAGAAAAATAATATGTTAAACTCTACAGACTGGAGTCAATATTCATACCAGCTGGGGAAAGGCATTATCAAATTGGAACATATAACAGACGAAGAACTTGCCACACTCTACGAAAGAGCACTTTATGAATTTCAATTCAGGGAGAAACTGCGCCAATTTGTTTAATGGGAAGATAAAAAATGGCTATTTACAGTGTGGATAAGATTGGCTGGAGCCCAACACTGAGGATGGCATATAAATATGCTACTGGCAGTGATTATGAAAATGCGATTAAATACTACAAAGAGGCTTTGAAAGAAGGGACAAATAATGTTCTTATTTATAATAACCTTGCAAATGTATATATGAATGCAGGCCAGCTTGACGAAGCTCTTGTTTGTGTAGAAGAAGCAATAAATAGAGCACAGGATGAAACAGTTCCTTATGTTACACTCGGTGAAATCTACCAGGCTAAAGGAGAGCACAAAAAGGCGGTTGATTGCATAGTTAAGGCACAGGAAATATTTGAAGAGTCTGTTCCTGAATTGAAGGATATGATTTTCGATTCCATAGAAGAGGTAATAAAGAAGCTTCCTGTTAGAGTCAAATTTGACATAGCCAGTAAGGATTGGATCAGGATTATGTACTTAGTTAAAACTATGAGGTCTAATTATCAGGCAGAGAGAGAATATGTAAAGAGAGGAGTTTCCTGGGAATTTCTTTTGGATATCAGAAAGAAAAGCTTAAGCTCAGTTGGACAAAAATATCTCTGGGTCAAGGAAAAACTCGGGATTAAAGGAAATGGCGCTATTGCCATAGCCAACACTTATGGAGCAATGAGCGCAATTATCGGAAGCCCTAAGGTTAAGGTGGTGGATAGAAGTGAGAATTCTTCATCAATCCGAATTCCTGTCTGCTGGCAGTACAGTGTGATTAAAAGCTTGGAATTGGATAAAGACCCGGGATGGTTTAAATGTTCTTGTATGTGTGCAGAATATATAAATACCGTGGCTCGTGCAATTAACCCCGATGCCAGTTTTGAGTTCAACTCAACCCTTGCGGGTGGTGACAGATACTGTGAGGGAGTATTTAAGATTAGCGAGGATATAACCTTAGCCAAGGCCGTAAGGCCAAGCTAAGTTAAAGAAAAAAATGAAATCCAAGACAACTAAAGCTTCGGGATATTCCACTGGCCGTGGGACAAGAGTGAGACATTCAACAGCTATGGATTGGGATGAATTGCTAAAAAAGAGAAGAATATACCCAGTTAAATACTCAACCGGTGAAGATGGCCAGGTAGTCCATTCTACAGGGAAAGAATTTGATGAAATGGCAAAATTTAGACGGAGAGAATATGAAGATAATAAACCCCGCCCCTGCGCGCAGGGGCGGGGTAAACCTGGTGGAGCCAGACATCCAGGTTTTACTTATAAATACTATAGAAAGAAAGATAAATCACAATCTGAGAATGACACAAAAGTCTCTGGCAAGTCATTTAAAAAAGTGATTATTGATTACTAAGATGAAAAATAAGCCTGAGTTAAAAGCGAATGAAGAAGTTATCCTAACCAACCCAGGTTTTTATAAAGATAATCTGCGCAGCGGCTGGAAGCCAGGGCATTTATATCTGACTAACGAAAGACTTTTTCTCTGGCAGCCGACGAGGATTATATTCCAGACACTCGTGGAAAATATAAAAGAAATCAGTGTCCAACAAAGGGGCTTTATCTTAAGGAGTAAAGATGCACTCTGTATTTCCTATGGAGAAAGTTCAAAGGCCTGGATTATGGTAAAAGATGTAGAGACCTGGAAAAATAGGATATTTGAAAGGAGCCTATTAGAAATAAATCAGGAGAAAATAGATAAGATTATTAAAGAGCTGGACCCTGAGAGCCAAAATATACTTCTCTTTGTCTGGCAAAATAGGCACGCTAGTATTAATGAATTGGCTCAGACTTATAATGCAGTAAATCATATGGATGTCCTTCATCGCATAAGAAATATTATTAACCCCACAAGTCAGAAGCTGATAGGTTTCCCAGTTTTAGTATTTGAAAGGTCTAAAATTGATGAACCTACTGGAAAGAAGGTTATGTTTAGCTGGTGGATTATTGGAGGCGATAAATTATCCGCCTTCGGCGCAAAAGTAGATCGGAAGGAATCGCTATTAGATATCTTTGATGAAGGAGATCATCTAAATATCATTATGGAATTAAAAGGTGCGAAAATCGAGGATATATTATTAGGAGTTGATGCAGATAAACTTATAGTCTCTTGTAAGACCCCCGAGGCTAACTACTATGAGGAGATTTCTCTTCCAGCAAAGGTTGAGAGCGAAGAGATTATGAAGAGATACCATAATAATATACTGGAAGTCAGATTGCAGAAATTAATCCCAAAAAGGTTAAATGCTGATGACAGAACCTGAGCCAGAGAATCCAGATTCCACTAATTCGTCATTCTCCAGCCTTCGGCGTGAGCTCAGTCGAACGCTTGACTGGAGAATCCAGAAATATAGGAACTGGATTCCCGTTTTCACGGGAAACCCCTGGATTCCCCGCTTAAAGCGGGGAATGACAAACAAAACACAATGTCCACAAATAGTTTCCCATATGTCCATAAATGATTTTTACGTAACAAAATTTTTAAAAATGTATTGACATATGATTAAACATATGTTATAAATAGTTCAACAATGGAAAGGAAAGGCATTAAGAACCTGCGTTTAAGTTTTGGTTTATCCCAGGAGAGGTTTGCCCAACTTCTCGGTGTATCGCTTCAAACAGTGAGGAGATGGGAAGGGGGTTTAACTAGGCCTTTGCCTATCATAATTCAAAGGTTAGAGGAATTACAAAGAAAAATAGGAGGTGTTGGAATGACCGAGAAAAGGAAAAAGGAAGGTGTGGAGATCGATTTTGGCCTTGGTGGCCTGTTTAAGGGAATCAGCAGTCTGTTTGATCTCGTCTCTAAGATGGTTGAGGAGGGGAAAGAGGAGGTTACCCGAATTGGTGAGATAAAAGGTCTTGGTGAAAAGGTTAAAGGGATGTATGGCTTCACCGTGAAAATGGGGATAGGAGGCAAGCCTATCATCGAGCAATTCGGCAATATCAAAAAGACCCCTGAAGGCCCCGTCATAGAAGAAGAGAGGGAGCCCTTATCAGATGTGTTCGATGAAAAAGATGAGGTAGTGGTTATAGCTGAGATCCCTGGGGTTAGCGAAGATGGCATATCATTAGATTTAAAAGGGGATATATTAGAGATTTCAGCAGTGGGTAAGAACAGGAAGTATCGTAAAGAGGTCCTTCTACCTGTGCAGGTCAAGAAAGAAACACTTTCATATACATATAAGAACGGTATCGTAGAAGTCAGGATTAAAAAAATAAACCCCCACACCAATTGGGGGTAAATATGTGATGAGCCTTTATTTTGTACATTTGAATTTGTTTAGGATTTAGGATTTTGAATTTAGGATTTATTATGACACTAAAAGTAAAAGAAGCCCTACCCAAGGATGTAGGCAGAGGAATAGCCAGAATTGACCCCAAAGATATGGCGAGGATTGGGGCCGAGGTAGGAGACATTATCCGGATAACGGGCAAGAGGGCAACCCCAGCCAAGCTTATGCCTGCCTATATGGAGGATAGAGACAAGGATATCATCCAGATAGACGGCATTACTCGAGAAAACGCCCAGATCAGCTTAGGGGAAAAGGCAGAGATTCAAAAGATAGACTATACAGCCGCCCATATTGTGGTCATGGCCCCTATAACCTCTCGAGGAACCGTTAAGGAAGGAGATACAAAGTATATCGGGAGGTTACTTGATGGGTTAGCAGTAACCTCGGGAGATAAGGTAAGGGTTACCCTCTTTGGTACCCGCTACCAGGAATTCTCTGTGCTCGATACCAGCCCAAAAGGAATTGTAGTGATCCAACCTACCACTACCATAAAAATAAAAGGGGAAAAGACTACGGAAAAAGAAGGGGTCGGGGTTACCTATGAGGATATTGGGGGGCTACGTCGAGAGATTCAAAGGATAAGGGAGATGATCGAGCTTCCTTTAAAATACCCTGAGGTCTTTGAGAGATTAGGAATAGAGGCCCCCAAAGGTGTCCTCTTGCATGGTCCTCCGGGTTGCGGCAAAACCCTGATTGCCAGGGCAGTGGCCAATGAGACAGTTGCAAACTTTTTCCATATAACTGGACCTGAGGTCATTCATAAGTTTTATGGAGAATCGGAGGCGCATCTAAGGGCCATCTTCGAGAATGCAAGTGAAAATGCCCCGGCGATAATTTTTATGGATGAGATCGATGCCATAGCTTCTAAAAGAGAGGATGTCAGAGGCGATCAGCAGGTAGAAAGAAGGGTTGTAGCTCAGCTTCTGGCCCTAATGGACGGCCTAAAATCGAGGGGACAAGTGGTCGTTATCGGAGCTACCAATATACCTAATGTGCTCGATCCTGCTTTAAGAAGGCCGGGCAGATTTGACCGGGAGATTTCGATAAGTATCCCTGATAAGAACGGAAGGCTGGAGATACTTCAGATTCACACAAGGGGGATGCCTTTAGCCTCTGATGTTGACCTTGAAAAACTTGCTGAGATTACCCATGGTTTTGTTGGAGCTGATTTAGAAGCATTAGCGAGGGAGGCAGCGATGATAACTCTGAGAAAGATCATGCCCAAGATCGAGTTCGAGGCCGACTATATCCCCTATGAGCTGCTCCTTGAGTTGGAAGTAACTATGGATGATTTCATGGAGGCATTAAAGGAAGTTGAACCCTCGGCGATAAGAGAGGTTTTTACTGAGATCCCCAATGTAAAATGGAGCGATGTAGGTGGTCTTGAAGATGCAAAAAGCGTGCTTATGGAGACCATTATGTGGCCTCTCAAGTATCAAGATCTATTCAGGCATGCTAATACCAATCCTCCTAAAGGAATCCTCCTTACCGGGGCTCCTGGCACAGGGAAGACCTTGCTTGCTAAAGCAGTAGCTAATGAGAGCGGGGTGAATTTTATCTCGGTTAAAGGCCCGGCTTTGCTCTCGAAATGGGTAGGAGAATCAGAGAAAGGCATAAGGGAGGTATTTAAGAAGGCCAAACAAGCCAGCCCTTGCATTATCTTCTTTGATGAAATAGATGCCATTGCCCCTGTCCGTGGGGCAAGTGCTGATTCCCATGTCACCGAGCGGGTCATCAGCCAGCTCCTTACTGAACTCGATGGGATAGAGGAGCTTAAAGGAGTAGTGGTGCTCGCAGCTACTAATAGACCTGATATTATCGACCCGGCCTTGCTTAGAGCCGGCAGATTCGACCTTCAACTGGAACTGCCCATCCCTGATGAAAAGATAAGGTTGGAGATTTTTAAGATTCATACTAAGGGGAAACCCTTAGCCGAGGATGTCGATCTCGAAGCTCTGGCTAAAACCACCCAGGGCCTGGCGGGTTCAGATATAGAGGCTATCTCAAGGAGGGCTTCTATGCTGGCGATAAGGGAATTTTTAAGTCAGAGGACAGAAGACAAAGCACAGAGCACAAAACTCAGGATTTCAAGGAGGCATTTTGAGGAAGCACTTAAAAGTTAGAAAAAAACTCGGTCTCACGGTATGGAGGCGGAGAGTGAAGGTAGAGATGCACAAGCGTAGTGATATTCAAGGAGAATCCATATGAGAACATTGATTTATGTCCCTATTATACATATGGGTGCCGACCTCGGATCCTTAGCAAAAGATGTAACTAAAAGAGGCATTGCCCGCTTAGGAGAGAAGGTCTGGCAGAGACACAAGGAGACAGTGAAGGGTTTCTGGGATTCCATTGACAGATATTTTGATACACTGGAGGTATCCAACTTCAAGATATATCAGGATGGGATGGTTGCAGATGGGGCTACGGGCCAGAAGATACTTGAGGAGGGACTGAAAGGTGGCAGCAAAAATTATGAAATTATATCGAAGCTCATCCAGAGAGGTGCAATTTTAGTAAAAACCGAGGATTTCGCTTTAGTCAAGAAAGAGAGGGACTTGTTACTTAAGATGACCGGTGCCGGGGGTTTAACTGAGAAATTATCATCGTATTTGAAATACAGATTGGCTAAAAATAAGTTACTCAAGGAAAGAGATAGATTTATAGCTAACAGGATAAATGAGACATTAAATCAGGGAGAAACTGGAATCTTATTTATAGGTGCCTATCATGAGATAATCCCTGAACTCCCTGAAGATATCCAGGTAAAAGAGATAAAAGACACAAAAAAGATAAGGGAATATCAGGAGGCCCTTCTCCATAGTAAAAGCGACACCAGACGATTTGAGGAATTATCTAAATATCTTCTCTCCCCACCCCCCTCACCTTTACAAAGGTGAAGGGGTAAACCGCAGGGTTTTCTTTCTTGTATCTGTAGAGCTCTATTTCTATTCCAAGGCCACACTTTTTTGTGTTAAGATTTATCCATGCAAAAATATAGACCTGTATCGCTGAGGAGGGTGAAGACCTATTCTTTAGGCAAAAGAAAAGATAAGGTCTCACTTGATGCCCTTGCCACCCCTCCTTTTAAGGGAGATACCTTTAAGGTATTTATCGATAAGCTTCCCCCCATCCTTGCCGTTGATGACTTCAGGGCCACTGTTAGGGCTATTGTGAGGGCAAGAGGGAACAGAAGACCTGTAATCCTCGGTATGGGTGCACATCCAATAAAGGTTGGCCTTTCACCTATTATTATTGACCTCATAAAAAATGGCATCATCACTGCCATAGCAACGAATGGTGCATGCATCATCCATGACTTCGAAATCTCCTTTATAGGTCACACCTCTGAGAACGTCGAGGAAGAATTGCAAGCTGCCACCTTTGGCATGGCAAGAGAGACGGGAAAGCATCTTAACAAGGCAATAATAGAAGGAGTAAAGAAAGGATACGGTATAGGAAAGTCAGTTGGCAAGATGATATACAATAGCAGATTCAGGTTCAAGGGGAAAAGTATCTTTGCCTCTGCCCATGGACTTGATATCCCTGCTACCGTGCATGTTGCTATAGGAACTGATATTATTCATATGCATCCCGATGCTAATGGTCCAGCTATTGGTGAAGGTAGCTTCAGTGATTTTAAACTTTTTACTTCCGTTGTCTCTGACCTTGAGGGTGGTGTATATATAAATCTCGGCTCTGCGGTCATTATGCCAGAGGTTTTTTTGAAGGCGCTCACGGTAGCGAGGAATCTCGGCAAAAAAGTTGAAAACATCACCACAGTGAATATGGATTTTATTCAGCATTACAGGCCGAGGGAAAATGTCCTCAGAAGACCTACTATAAATAAGGGCTCCGCTTATGCCCTTACAGGACATCACGAGATAATGTTCCCGCTCTTAGCAGCAGCAGTTATTGAAGAGATAGGGGAATGACGAGGATTTCACCTATAAGTCCTTAATCTCAAATAGGGGAACAAAACAATAGGGGTCAGGTCTTGTATTTTGATATTATTTCATTTTCTTTTATCAGTCTGCTTATTGTTGAATAGTGCATCTTAAGATAATCAGCAACCTCCTTCTGAGTATACCCATATCTATATACCACCTCTACTATCTTCTTATCTCTTATATGTTTATCTTTTAACACTTTCCCCGTAAACATACTATCAAGGCTTGGCCTGCTGATATATCTCTGGCTCTTAGGAACCTCTTTTATATCTTCTCGCCCTCTCAAATAACTAATAAATCCTTTAATAAATTCATCCCCACCAAGTAAAATCTGACCTTTGACTTTTGCCCATATCGGTTCTTCTGCTATACCGGCTTTTACAAATTTCCTGTATCTCTGTCTTGCTAAACCTGCCTTGGTACCAAATTGCCCCAATATCCAGTCTGTTGTAAGACAGGATTGAGGCTTTTCTATGCCAGCAGTAGCACGGTAACTGCTCCACTTCCACCCCTCAAGGCTTTTTACTACCTTTGCCCTTATAGGGTTCAATACTACATACCTACAAACCTCAAGAAGATGGCTCTCCTTCTGAATGAGTATCGCTTTATACCTGCCCTGAAATACATGCCCAACCCTGTGATGCCTCTTGTTGAAAAGTTGTGTGTATACTCCGTTTAACTGTCTCATCCCTTTAGAAAGGTTCCCATCCAGGGTCTCGATGACCGAGTGGTAGTGATTGTTCATCAGACAGTAGGCATGACAGAGCCAGTTGTATCTTTTGATCACTCTTTCCAGAATGTTAAGAAATATCTTTCGATCTTCCCCATCCTTATATATATGCTCCCTCGCATTTCCCCGCGATGTTACATGATATATAGCTCCGTCATATTCTATCCTCAATGGCCTTGCCACAGAATGCTTATATCATCTTTAAAAGTTAAATGTCAAGATTCAAGACCTGACCCCTTTGCAAAAGCCTATCATCAAGAGTAATAAAAGTAGTGATTAAGAATATCCCCTCGTTTTTGTTATACTTTTCTTATGAAGAATCAGGAGATTGCGAGGATTTTTAATGACATAGCTGACCTGCTTGAGATAAAGGGCGAGAATCCCTTCAGGATAAGGGCTTACAGACGTGCAGCACAGAATATAGAGGGGCTTACGAGGGATGTTGCGGAAACACCAAGGGATGAACTTATGAAAGTCCCTGGAATTGGACAGGATCTCGCAGGCAAGATAGAAGAATATGTCAAGACAGGGAAGCTTCAGTTTTATGAAGACCTCAAGAAGGAGGTGCCTGAAGGTCTCAGCATGCTTCTTTCTGTACCAAGTCTTGGCCCAAAAACGGCAAAGCTTCTTTTTGAGAGATTAAATGTAAGAGATATAGAAACCCTTGAACAGCTTGCCAGGGAACACAAGCTTAGTGGCCTGCCAGGGATAAAGGAAAAGACGGAGGAAAATATACTCAAAGGGATTGAGATGCTGAAACGGGGGATGGAAAGACAGCCCCTCGGAAAGGTTTTTCCTGTTGCCAATGATATTCTCGAGCACCTGAGAAGGAAAGCCCCTGTTAAAAAGCTGAGCATCGCAGGAAGTATAAGGAGGTGGAAGGATACGATAAAGGACATAGACATACTTGCCACATCGCAGGATCCAAAGGCTGTTATGAGTGCCTTCGTTCACCTGCCTCATGTTAAGGATGTCCTTATGCAGGGACCCACAAAATCAAGTGTAATAATCCGTGAGAGACTTCAGGTTGATCTGCGTGTTGTTGAGGAGGATAGCTTTGGTGCTGCGCTGGCATACTTTACGGGCAGCAAGGCCCACAACATAAGATTGAGAGAAATGGCTATGAAATCAGGCCTCAAGATAAATGAATACGGTATATTCAGGGAAAAGGATGACAAGAAGGTTGGTGGGAAAGAAGAAAAGGATATATACAGGATTTTAGGTCTTCCCTATATACCTCCAGAACTGAGGGAGGACACAGGCGAGATAGAGGCTGCACTGGCTGGAAGGCTGCCGAGGCTCGTTGAGCTCAAGGATATAAAAGGCGATCTCCATGTCCACAGTAAATGGAGCGATGGAAGCCATGATTTCGAGGAGCTGATAGAAGAGGCCCGGGAGAGAGGGTATGAGTACATAGCCATTACAGACCACTCAAAGGGTCTCGGTATTGCGAGGGGACTTACTGCAGAAAGGCTGTTAGGGCAGAAGAAGGAGATAGATTCAATGAATAAAAGATTAAAGGGGTTCAGGCTGATTGCAGGTATCGAGGTAGATATAAGGAATGACGGACGTATGGATCTTCCTGATGATGTGCTGAAAATGATGGATGTCGTTGTCGCCTCAATCCACTCAGGTTTCAGGCAGAATAGAGAGCAACTGACAAAAAGACTGGTATCTGCAATGAGGAACCCTTATGTCTCTATTATCGCCCACCCAACAGGCAGATTGATTGGAGAGAGGGATGCCTATGATGTTGACATGAATGAGATTCTTAAGATGGCTAAAGAAACAGGAACGGCTATCGAGATAAATGCATACCCCCTCAGACTTGATCTAAATGATGTACATGCAAGGATGGCAAAGGAGATGGGAATACCACTGGTAATAGGCACAGACGCTCATTTAATTAGCCATTTCGACTATATGGCCTATGGGGTCTCGATTGCAAGAAAGGGTTGGCTTGAGAAGGGAGATATCCTGAACACAATGAGCTATGATTCTCTTGTAAAGACATTAAAGAGAAAAAGCACCTCGGCATAAACGGAAGCATCTCCGATTTCCCTCACATCAATCCCTTACCCCAGGGGATAGGGAGATTGCAGAAAATACTTGATTTAAAGGGATTTTTTGGTTATGGTAGATTAGGATTGAGAAGGCTTATACCAGAAATGTCACTTAAAAATAAGACAGTTATCATTAGTGGCGCTACGAGGGGGATAGGGCGGGCTATCGCTATTGAATTAGCCAGGGAAGGTGCGAGTATAAGCTTTAATTTTTTGAAAAGTAATAAAGACGCAGAGGATTTGGAAAAAGAAATAAAATATTTGGGCGCTACTGTTCTGCTCGACATTTTTGGAACAACTATTTCGAGTTTAAAGTTAGTCCCACCAGGTTTTCAAGTTTATAATAATTAGCCGGGACATTATATCCCAGCGCCTCATGCGGCCTATAGGTATTGTATTTTATCCTGTAGGCTTCCAAATCAATCTCTGCATCAATAGGGTCTGTATACTCCCTCCGATAGATCCTTTCGTATTTCTGACTCTGATTGAACCGCTCAAGCATCCCTATGGTTTGCGGATGATGTCCTCTTGCCAGCACATGCCTGAATATGGAACCCTGTGTGTATCTCCTGAAGGTCTTAGACTTCATTGCTGGTCCCTGATCACTGACCAAAAGCACTTTCTCAGGGAAACAATCTTCTCCTAATATGCTCTGTGCTTCCCTTTTTGCCATCTCAATGGCATCAATAAGGTCATCTGCTGTATGGCTTGCCCTTATCAAACATGCAAGGACGTATCTTGAGAAGTAATCCAGTACATTCGTTGAATAGTATGTTCCGTATTCCGGTATCTGAAACTCTGTGAAGTCTACCTGCCAGAGTTGGTTTATCCCTTCAGGTTTATGCAGGTACTGCCTTCTGGCTTCCATCTGCTCCTTGAGTCCTTTTGTGTAATTGCAGGGTAAAAGCAGCCCAATCGCTTTCATCGCCTTGTATGTCTCGTATTTCGTTATCTCTATGTTGTGCCTGAATTTCAGCAACGCCCATATCTTCTTGTGCCCGTATTCCTGCTCTGTAAGAGAAAGTCTCTCAATGGCCTGTTTCTTCTCAGGTTCTATCTCCCTTAGAGCCTTGTCTTTCTTCTGATAGTCCCTGAGTCCGTAGACCTTCCGGTAATACTCTGTCCTTGGAAGTCCAAGTATCCTACATGCCCTGTTGATTGAGATCTGCTCTTCTTTTCTCACTACCTCTATCACTGTGTAATCCTTTATGACCCTTGTATTCTTTTTAAAAAACGGTTCTCTACTGTAAGTTCTCCTATCAATGCCTTTAACTCTTCGTTTTCTTTCTTTAAGGCCGACTCGTGATCTCCTGTTTTGCTATTGCCTTTAAGCCCGTTGAGTCCGCCTTCCAAAAACGCCTTCTTCCATTTGTAATACATGACATCGCTGACCCCATACTGTCTGCACAGTTCAGCTACTGATGCCTCATTCCTGAGACCAGCCAATACTATTTTCTGCTTCTCTTCTACGCTCCATTTCTTCCTTGCCATCTGTTTCCTCCTTCCGGAGGACTAACTTATCAATTGTTCCTAATTTCGTCAAACCCTACAATGAGATTTCTGTGCATTAGAAATCACTTAGCGATGTTATGAGTGCAATCAGTTAGTCACTTAAATGAGCAAAGGGAATCCGAAACCTCTATAAGCTTAAGTTTACCTGAACGCTAGTTTTGAATTTTTCGTTTCATTTCAATACTTCACCCAATAATATCCCAGTTTCAAAACCTCATTAAATACATACACCAAACTTCTCTCATTTCTCCACCAAGGCCTCTCGGCCCATTTTGCCTCTGCAGGAACAAAAAGCAATTTGGTATTGCCATTGCCATCGTGAAATACTTTCTTAAAAACATAACTTGCCCGCCTCATATGATATGTATCACTTACAATAATGGCAGAGTGTAAATCTTTAGAGGTCATGAAAGCCTTTATATTCTTTGCCTCAGAATAAGAGCTATCACTCTCGAATTCCAAGACAATTGATTGAGGTAGGACACCTTTGTGAATTAAAAAACGCTTTGATAAATCCACCGCAAACTCTCGAAACTCAGCGTCAGTTATATCGGACGCCGTTAAAATAACCATAGGTGCATATCCCCTTTTATAGAGTTCAACAACCTTTTGTAATCTTTCACCACTTCCCCCACCTAAACATATGATTGCATCTACTTTTTCTGGTTTATCCTGGATTATTAGCCACTGGTCTATAAAGGCTAAGCACAATAAAATTAGTGCAAATGCTAAAGCCGTGATAGGTAAGACTAATTTCTTTTTCTTCATTTTTTAAAACACTTAGCTCATAGATCGGAATGGAGGTATTTGGTTTTTGGACTTAACCACGCTTTTTGAATTTCTTTTCATTTCGAAAATCTTCGCATCCACTAAAAAACGAAACCAAAATCCTTGCAGGAAATGAAAGATTAAGCCCTCTTTCCCATCAAGAAAACCTAAGCGAAAAAAATAGCGGTAGAGAAAATACAAAAAAGATCTAAAAAAAAGAGGCAAATGGACATAAACATTCTCTTTAAGCCAGCGCTTCTGGCTTCCCTGAAAGCCTTTTAAAGAAGCTTTAATCGCTAAGTTAGAAACATTCTGATGAGAACCTAATGCCAAAAGGTCAATCATTTCTCTCGTAGCAAATTGGTTATGTTTATCTATCCAAAAAGAGAGACCTTTTCGATTATAATCGATAATATCGTGTTTTAGCCGGATTGTTCTTCCCCCGGTTACTACTACATGTTCATCCATAAACCGCTCTTCACATTGACCCTTCTCTTTCTGAAATATCCTTAAAAGCCATATCGGATAATATCCTCCGTGCTTGATCCACCTCCCCATAAAATAGACTCTTCGTTTTACATAAAGACCAGTGATATCAGGCGATATGTTAGGAAGAACATAAGATAATTCATTTGCAAGTTCTGGTGTCACCATTTCATCCGCATCTAAACGCATAATCCACCCTGGAGTAACGGGTAAATTATCCAAAGCCCAGTTAAACTGTTTAGCTTGCGTTTCAAAAGGATGCTGATACACCTTATCCGTATACTTCCTGCATATGTCTAAGGTATTATCTTCACTAAAAGAATCAACAATAAATATCTCTGAGGAAAGGTCTTTTATAGATTCTAAAGCGTAACGAATATTTTTCTCCTCGTTGTGAGTAAGAATGATAACAGAAATAGGGAGTTTACTCACTTCGATCCTATTACAATCATAGCTTTCCATAAGAAAGGTAGCCTTCCTGCCCCATAAAACTTCATCGGTTTTATCCCTGTCTCTTCAAGAAGTTTATAAAGTGTATTCTTTGAGAAGAACTTTATATGGCCACCTTCCCATAATGGCTCAAAATGCCTATCAAATTTATTCAGCAGAGCTATCAACACGTTCTTTAAATATCCATGATAGGGCGTGGTTATTATTAAATACCCATTTTCCTTTAGCCACATATAAATATTCCTTAAATATTTCTCTGGATCATACAGGTGCTCTATGACCTCCATTGAAATTATCAGGTCATATTTTTGTGAAACATTGGATGGTAATTTAGATTCATAAGCATTATGAATAAAAAAGTTCTCTGCCAGTTCAGGAAAGCTCCTTTTAGCTAATTCAATACCTGATTTTGAAGCATCAAAACCATAAACACTTTTGAAACCAAAGTGATTATAAAGGGTATATACCAGGCTGCCCCCCCACAACCCGCATCCAGAATCTTTGCATCCGAAGATATTTTTAATTCTTTGATTACTTTAATAATTACAGGAACAATGTAATCATGAGCACAGGTTTTTGTATTTTCCCATTTGTATTCGGTGTAATGTTTCAATATTATCCCGTTCTAACGTTAAACATTCCAACGTTTTAACGTTCCTTCATACACCTCCATCATCCTATCTGCTACTTTATCTATGTCATAATAATTTTCAACCAATTTCTTTCCGTTTGTAGATAATTCCCTTGCAAGGTTCTCGTTGTCCAGAACGGATTTTATACCCTTATAGAGACTTTCAGCATTTGTATCAACTACAATACCAGCCTTATTTTCTTGAATTTCTTTATATATTCCTACCTTATTCGATATAACCACAGGAACACCACAAGCCATCGCCTCAACCGCAGCCATTCCAAAGTTTTCCGAATATGAAGGCAGGACAAACAGATCACTGCCCACATAAGCCTTCAATTTATCTTGCCCGGTCAGCATTCCAGTAAAAGTCACATGCACATCTTTTATACCTTCTTTTATGCCTAATCTCCCTCCCCTGTGAAGTGTGCCTTTTACTACTTCAGCAGGGTTACCCTTTAATCCACAATCTACATAATTCATTCCATACTCCTTAACCCACCCTTTAACCTTCTCACTATAGCCCCCTTCATCATTCCCCACAATCAACAGATGCACATCATCTCTCTCTTTAGCTAACATTCCGAAAGCCTTTGCTAAAATATCCAATCCCTTTTTCCAATTAATTCTGCTTAAGAAAAGTATCACCTTTTTGTCTTTAAGATATGGATAGCGTTCTTTAAAAGTTTCCTTTGGAGGGAGGTCATTAAACTTGGACAAGTCTATCCCATTGGGAATAACAATTGCCTGGTTCTTTAAGCCCAGGAATAAATGACACTTCTCTGCCTCATCATCCGTGGTGTAATGAATGGCTGCTGCACCTTTTAAATCCCTCTTTGCAACAAGATAGTAATAAGGCAGTTTTTTCCAGGATTTCTTTCCAGTAGTGTAAGGATAAAGAAGACCTCTTGGAGAGATAATATATGGTTTTTTATATTTCCGGGAATAGTGCGAAGCAACTGTTACAGGATAATTCCAGACAGAAATAACACAAACCAGGTCAAAATTTTTGATGTTTTTTCTCAAAGCCCTTGTCATTGGCAAAGAAAACTGCCAGCCTGTTGTGCCCATAAACTCAAAGAACTTCATAAATCCAAAATAAGTAACCTTTACCCCATCAACATCAACCTCTTTATTAATAGGGACTCTTTCGCCCAGACCAACATTAGTGGTATAAACAGTTACATCAATTCCCTTCTTTACAAGTGCCTTGTTCAAATTGTGATTAGAGGCAATAGGCCCTCCATACTGAAAAGCTGGCCAATAACTTGGAATTACACACAAAAGTTTCATGTCTACAAAACTTCCTCCATTTCACTGCCCTTTCTCATCATCCTTTTCTGAAAACAGCGAATATGTTTGCTCTGAAGTTCTCAAGCCACTTTGTGCTATTCACAAGTCTTTCATAAAATAAACCAAGCATAAATGTCCAGCCCCACTTCATCAAGTAACTTGGTTCTTTCTCAACCATCTCAAGGTGTTCAAGGGTAAAACCGGCTTTTTCAAAAACTTGTTTTACCTGACGCTGTGTGTTACATCGGTAATAAGTCTTAAATGTATCTTCTTCCTGTTTGCCTTGCAGTTTTGCTCGCAGAAGAATATGGAGCGAGTATGGGGTGAACCGCGATATCAATACAGTGTAATGCAATAAGTTCGGCGCCCGAATAATAAAGATTCCTCCTGGTTTCAACACGCGGTAAATCTCTTGAGCTGCCTTTATCGGCTCTGGTAAATGCTCAATTGTATAATCTGCAAACGCCAGATCAAAACAATTATCTTCAAAAGGCATGCTGGTAACACAACACTGATATGCCTCGTCAAGATTGGAATTATCCAATACATCTTCAGAAATATCAATGCCAACCACACACCGCACACATCCTTTATAGTTGTGGTTCGAGTCCTTGCCAGCCCCAATATCGAGAATCTTATACTCTGGACTTAACCGGGTTTCTATCATCCTTTTGAACTGAGTCGTCCCATCAACCCAACCAGACTTATTTAAGTAATACCTCTTATGTAGATTGTCCACATCCATCTTTTTTATATCTCGTTTCTTGATTAGCAAAATTCTTTAGCCGAAATAATACTCCCATAAAAAACCAGAAGCACACCAATGTCGTAGCATCACCAAATATCTGGTGCCCTTTGATAGACCATAAAGATATGAGAACTAAATACATACAAATAGCGAGACCCAAACTATATAAAGTAGTTCCTTTTAATTTACGACGCTCTTTCAGCCAGCTCAAAAACATCTGAGCAAAAAAGAAAATAAAAATTAATTCTCCAATGGGGCCTAATTCATACCATATCTTTGCAAAGATACCCTCAACCCCCCACTCATCTTTTACAGCCCATTCTTCGCCTTCAGGGATATATTGCAGACCCTGACTTCTGGATCCAGTTCCAAATCCTAAGAAACCAGAATTTTCTACTGCAAAAAGTATATCCTGTGTCAAGGTTTTAGATCGCTCAGGTAATAACTCATGTGGCGAATGGATAAAATACTTACTAATGTCTTGAAAAACGAGATAGATTATAAGAAAAACTCCTATTGATAGGAGAGCAATGGGTAGTAATATCGATTTTCGCCGACTCCAAACGTTTGATGGAAAATCCCTTTTGTATGTAAACATGTAGCCTAATGTCCCAAAGATTAATAGATACATGGGGGCTCTTACACCGCTCATAAATACTCCAACTGCAGCAAATAAAATAGAAATGTTGATAAAAAACCTCTGCCTTGGTGAGTTGTGAGGATAAAATCGCAATCCCATTCCAAGGAAAAATAGAAGAAGTGTGAATAAACTATATACCGCTGCGCTTCGAAATATAGAGGGTACCAATTTAATACCACTTCCTTCCAGCAAGCCAAAACTATGGAATTGATGTGCTCCTTCTAGGGGCCGAATAAGGGGAGATATAAGATCATAAAATATGTATTGAATAATAGCGATAATGGTCAAGGGGATACTTGTATAAACCAAAATCCGGCAAAACTTCATTAAACCCCTTTCCCTCGAAAACATATAGTATCCTAAAAAGAGTATGGGTACATACCAAAGATAACTTCGAAGTCCAATGGCGGCAAACAAGGGACTCGGCAAATGCGGGTTAACTGTTCCAACAACACACCATCCTCCAAAAATCAGAAATCCTATGATGAAAGGGGGTTTCCAAAGAATGAATGGGCTCCTATTGTTTTGTTTAATAACGAGGGTGACAAAAAAGGCAAAATAGGTTAAGAGAAGTAGACCATCTTTTATAAGCATTACATGGGGAGGTTGACCGGGAAGAAGTCTGCGGATAATATCCTCAAGATAAAGCCAGATGAAAATAAGGATAATTCCATTGCGCCAGCGAGGAAGTACAACGATGGTTACAGCAAAGAGTAAAGTTAAATTTAGTAAAAGAAGTGGATTAGAAATAAGGCTATAAATTAATTGAAAGATATTTGTCATCTTATCAATTCCTTGACTTTCAAAGTTTGAATAATCAACTCTTCCATTTGCTGAGCTGCTTTATCCCAGGTGAACATCCGTTCTACTCGCTCTCTACCAGCCTGTCCCATAGACTTAGCCATTTCAGGACTATCAAGGAGCTTGGTTATAGCATCTGCCAGCGCGTTTACATCGTTCCAGGGAACAAGAAATCCTGTTACGCCATCCTTTACCACTTCAGAAATAGCCGTAGTTAAAGTCGATACAACCGGAAGTTCAGCCGCCATAGCTTCAGCAAGTGTCAACCCGAAACTCTCATGTTTGGTTGGAGCCACGAAAAGGTAGGCTTCTTTATAATACTCTCCTATTTGATCATTTGCCACATATCCGTGATAATGAACTTTATCAATAATACCCAAATCTATAGCTTTCTGTTTATATGGCTTCCAGTTGCCATTTCCTAAAATATCCAGAGACACATTATGTTTTTTAATTACTCCGGAAAGTGCTTCAAGTAGAATACCAATTCCTTTATTAGAAACAAGTCCACCGCAATAAAGAATTCGAGGTTCTTTCATATCCCAACTCGGAGAGAACTTTTCTATATCAACACCACAATAGATAACCACCATTTTGGCCTCAGGAATACCCAAGGTTTCCGAGGCTTTCGTTTTTTGATATTCACTAAGGCAGTGAACCACATCTGCCTTTAATAAGGTTAAGCGTTCAAAGTACAAGTCCCAACGATGAAGCCACTTACCTATATTCCAAGGGTTAAAGCATTTTAAGTTAGGTAGAAAAACTCTTGCATCTGCATAAGTTGGATTAGGGTGATGATAGGAAGCTATATGTATTATGGACTTTTTTGAACAAAGGTTTTTGAGATAACCTCCTTCTGGTCCAGTTGAGATAATTGCGTCAATTTGATTATTTTTTAGATAGGACTTCAAGAACCTATTCAGGGTCCAGAAAGTTATCATAGGCAGGGATTCTAACCATACAATCTTATATTGAGGATTATCAAACATAGGAAGCTTGGTATGTGCCAATTTATTTTTGATATAAATACATGCAACCTCATGTCCCAAGGTAACAAGGTGATTACACAAATAGTGGGTAATAATAAGACCGCCGCCAAAGCTAAAGCGGTGGGTAAAGAGAATCTTGAGCTTTCTTTTCACTCCTTTACTCCTTCCAGGAACATGCCCATTTCCTATCGCCTTTTATCTCCCGTCAACTCATTGTTTGGAATGTAGCTGTGGCCATAGTCCATTTTCGAATTTTGGTAAATCTATTTTAACTTGTTTGGTAATTGTACCATTGATTAAAATCTATTCTCTTTTAATTTTTAATCAGCTAATATTTCGTTAGTCTCATCTATGTTTTTTTTACTTATGGATTGTAAATCATAGCCTATTGATTTTAAAAATTTTACAGCATTGTTGATGCACTTCAATTCCATGGGTAGCCAGAAAAATTTTTGGATAATAATGCTCAAGTGTATCCATTGCACCCCTTAAAACTGATACCTCAGCTCCTTCTACATCAATTTTCATATAGTCTGGGGGGTATTTCACCTTTTGTAACAAGGTCATCAAGGCTAACCACTCTTACCTCACGATTACCTTTTGAAGATAAGTGGCCAGTATGACTATTTATTCCATCTTCGAAAGCAATGACACCACTTCGCTCAGCAACCGCTGATTCAAAAACTGTCACATTCCCACAATGATTGATTCGCAAATGCTCTTTCAGGTAATGAATATTTATGGGTAATGGCTCGAAAACAATGACCTTTCCGTTTGGGCCAACTAATTCTGAAGCTAAGAGTGTATAGAAACCTACATGAGCACCAATATCGTATACGACAGATCCTTCTGTGATTGTTTTAGTAAAAAGGCGTTGCTTTTCGTATTCGTAACTACCTATCTAGCATCCATGATTGCTTGACCCCACAATCCATTTCTTACCTTTTAGTTTGCCTTGCAAAATAGGCACTATAGTTCCCTCAGGGATAAATTTTAGAGGAAATCTGAAAAGTTTTCCGATGATATTTCTGTTAGAAATTTTTGAAAGGTTTAACATTAATTGCCTCGTTTTACATATTCTAGGGATGCCAATATACCTTCCTCATCTTCTTTATAACTCCATTTAGCGATTATCTCTGAAGAGCGTTTACCCATTTTTATTCTGAGTTCAGTCTCCTGTAATAGTTTGGATAAGCTGTTTGTCAATTTGTCAATATCACCTACAGGATATATAAATCCATTTTCTCCATGACAAACGAGGTCCGCTGAAGCAGCAACTGCCTCCGTGGTGATAATAGGAAGGCCAAAACACATCGCCTCATTTATCGCCAATCCCCAGGGTTCATAAGAAGAAGGCAAAACGAAAACATCGGCAATCGTGTAATACTTGGGCAGTTCACTTTGATTTTTGAAACCGACAAAGAAAACATTACCAATATTTCTTCTCTCGACATACTTCTCTAAAGTTGGCCGCGAATTCCCATCACCAACAAAAACAAGAGTTGCTTTTTCTTTTAATTTCTCAAAGGCTTTAAGAATATCCATTGGGTGTTTTCTCTTGGTAATCTTTGAAGCATAGAGGATTACAGGAGTATCTTTAGGAATACCAAGCTCTTCTTTTATTTCATTTATATTATCCTGCCATATTTCCCTCTGTTCTATAAAGAATTCATTATCGACTGAATAAGGCGTCGGAAACATCCGACTCTCAGGAACACCATAAGTTAAAAAAAATTCTCGGCTACGTGTGCCTATTGGTAAAAAAGCTTTTATCCTACTAAAAAATAATTTTAAATAAGCTTTTTTTATAAATTGGAGCAACTTATTTTGATTATGTCTAAGGATAGTTTCACCACGAAGTATTACCGATGTATTATTTAATCTTGCCCCAATTATGGCTAACCAATTAGAAAGTGCAACATACCCGTGAATGAGAACAGCATCATACCTTTCTTTCCAGAGTTCTTTTATAATACCTGGATTAAATGAAAGCCATAATCTGCCCCCAGATATACCTGGCAAATAATTCTTAAGAAATTTATAGCTATAGCCTTCTAAAAGCGGTATATCCCATTTAAAAGCAACGCCAAATCCTGGGTCTATCTTTTCAGTCACACCATAGTCAGAACAAAAATATACCATAAGGTCAATTCTGGAATGCTGGGCTATCTTTTGAAAAAGAGGCACATGATACTGAATGGGGTGGGATGTAAGTATGGCTAATTTGTATTTTGGAGAATCTTCCTTATTGGTCATATCGGTTTTGATAATTATGCTCCTTGCAATCTATCTTCACTGGCGTAACCACCTTTTTTCTTACCATGGGCTTTCTACATTACCTTTCCTTAAGAGACACAAGCCTATCAAGATACTGCGCTGCTTCAAAGATATTGCTGAAATCAGCAATCTTGCCATCAACTATTTTTATTTTAGATTGGAGCAACAATTTTCGAATTAATAATTTAAGGTGGAATAGTGTTGGGTGCCGGTTAATTATGGGTCGGAGCAATGTTCGTATAATATGCGAAAACAGCGTTCGTAGCATATAAACACCTACCAGCACCCTTAAGTTCAGTGACTGTTGGGCAAGAACAGAACGAAAGTGCTTCTTCATTACAGAGATATTCATGCCATGTATACTTTTAAGATCCATCAATTCTTCATAGCACAAAATGAAATACCGATACCAGCAGATATTTACATCCGAAAGAAGCTCTGGCATCGCTTCCTTTACTTTCAACAATGTTTCAACCATTATGTTGGTTTGAACTGGCAACTGGAGCGGAACATTCCCAAATAGATTGTACTCTTGCGACTCTTCCAAAAGCGCAAAAGGCATTTCTCCCCTGGCGTATCTAGCAAATCCCCCGCTGCTCTCTTTTGCAATACCGCCGATCATGAGCGGTGTATCTATGTAAGTATAGCTATCTACTACAGCAAGCATTGCAGCAGAAGCAGAATAGTCGGGAGCTAAGCCTAAAAAGAAACGGCCAACTTGGCGCACGATTTTGTTAATTACTTCTCGATGACAACATGAATTAAGCATCTTTGGTGCATTCCCATCCTCGCGGCGTTCAAATAACATTGCCAGCTGTGTTCGACTATCGATATCTACTATCTGATTTGTGAAGGGATGATGTATAAGCTTATTTCGTAATATAGGCTCATAGCAGTTATTGTGGTAATAAGTATCACGGGCCCATTTTATAACGGATGTTGGGCGGTTCGCAATAATGCTTCCGAGTTTCTCTAATGTTCGTGGACACATTGCATCGTCATCGCACAAAAAGGTAATCCACTCACCAGAAGCCTTGCTTAAAGCAAATTCCCAGTTATTAGTCATAGATAAAACCTGATCAGTCTTAAAATACTTCACCTGGCTATTGCTAAGCTTTTTTACTACTTGTGCCGTGTTATCATCTGAATGGTTGTCGCTAATCACAATTTCATAGTCATCAAATGTCTGACTTAGTGCACTCTGTAGGGCATAACGCAATAGATGAGCGCGGTTGCGGGTTGGTATTACAATCGAAAATAGCGGCATAATGTCATCTCCTTTAGTTAATTTTCGTACTACACAACAATTTTAACGCCTGTAAAAGGCGATAAAACGTTTCTCGAAACATTTAAAATATGACCGAGCAAAAAACAATAGATGCACTGAGATAATCTGAGGGGATTGAACAGAAAGCCGTGACATATCAAATTCTTCTCAAAAATGCATCAGGCCAGTGCGTTACTCTTTTGGTGATCTCACTTTCATTGAAAGGGAATGCAGGTTCTTCAATTCTAAATTCAGGATGCTTTGATGCAAATTCAACGGCTGCTGCCTTGGGATTATCTTTTCTCCATTCATCCTTGCCCCGAGGAACGTCATATAGATCCTCCATGATACCGTCAGTAACCACAATATATGAACCCTGAGTTACTAAATCATGATATGCTTCGAGTTCCTTTAGAACATGCTCTTTAGTATGACAAGAATCTAAAATAACCATAACATGCTCATCAGGTCTTGTTAACGATTTTACCTGACTAACAACTTGAGGATCAGTTGAGTCACCTTCAACCAGAGTAATTAGCGGAAGCAATTGGTGTGCTTCAATAGCTTTTCGATTATGTGGACGTATCTCTATATCAATACCAATTATCCGTCCTTTTTTCATCACTTCACACAAACTGGCATAAAAAATTAATGATCCGCCATGAGCGATACCTGTCTCGATGATAACATCTGGCTTAACTCTATAAATTACCTCTTGAATACGCACCATGTCTTCAGGAAGTTGGATTATTGGTCGTCCCATCCAGCTAAAAGTGTAAGAATATTTCTGGTTCCATCCTACCTTTAGCCATTGTTGGGAAATCAGTTCAAAAGCCTCTTTTGAGTAAAGATCAATTTTGCGAAATTTCCCATTGACTTCCAGAACCAGTATTTTTGTAGTTGAATCAATCGTTAATTTCATTGTTCTCCTAATCAATCAAATTAAGTTTAATTCCCGCTTTTTGGAGTATTAACTGATTTTCTTCATAATAGTTAGGATTCATTACGATGGCTGTAGCCATATTTCGCTTTGGCAACTCGGAGTAGGAAATGATTGAATACCCTGTTCCTGGAACAAAATTCCCTTGTTTGTTAGGATTTAATCCACCACACAATCAATCCATTCACAATGCGGATCAACCAGATTAGCAAAGGTAACCCCTTTTGCCCCAGCGCCCCAAATCGCCACCCGTCCTAATGAATGCAATTCTTTAAGACGTTTTTGGTAGTGCTGGATAAGTAATTCTTCCTTTTTAGCAAACTGTTTTGCCAAATTAGGTATTTGTCCTGAAGATGTTCTAATATTATGGTTTTGTTTATTACTTGGTTTAGCCTCTAACCAAATATATTGACCTTGAAAAACGTTGCGGATACTCTCTACTTCAAACCCTGCGGATTCGAATGCAATACTCAAAGATTGTTGTGTGAAATAGGAGCAATGTTCATAAAAAAAGTCCCAAAATACGTAATTTTTAAGAATCCAGTCCAAATCTGGTGTCTCAAAAAACACCTGTGCACGTGGCGATTTTCTCAAAGCTTGCCTGACCGCTTTTAACAAGTTCACAGGGTCAGAAACGTGCTCTATCACATGTCTGCAAATAACCACATCAGCAGGAATAGACTCACAACCTGGACCATAAAAACTGCGCTCAAACCTCAGCCTTCCATCCATAAGAATGCTTGGGCCCACATAGCTAGGGTCGAAGCCAATACCGCAATTTCTTCCTTTTAAGCATAGGGATTTTAAAAAAGAACCTTTGCCACAACCAACCTCGACAACGGCCTTGTTAACTACACCTTGTTCGTTGATTAGATGATAAATCAAACTATCAATATAAGTCTGAAACATAGGAGAACATATTTGAGTGTTATCGTAATCTTTACCATAGGAAAGCAAATCCGCATCAAAAGCGTGATTAAAAACAAAACCACATTCTTCACAAATGGTCATGGACAAATTACCCCTCTTTATATTTCTTGCTTCTTCTTTAGAAAGACATAACAAATTTTGATGCACAGGAACCTGAAAGCGCTTCAGAAATACGCTCGTGTTAGAGGATCGGCAAATGGGACAATTCACAGTTTGTTCCCCTTTAAATTCTGTTTCCACCATTCAATGGTACTTTTTAAACCTGCCTCAAGAGTTATCTTAGGCTTCCAGCCAACTTGCTGATTAAGCTTTCGTACATCTGCTATGAGAAAATGGGGTTCATTCTCTGGGGCTGGTAAAACACCAAGTTGAACCAAATGTCTTTTACCTAATAAATCTGCAATAGTATAAATAATGGTCTTAAGGGCTACTGGCTGACCCGATGCAATGTTCACAGGACCCTCTACATTACTTTGCAACAAACTGACGAAGGCTGAAGCTACATCTTCAACATGAAGAAAATCTCTAATTTGATCCCCATGGGTACATTGGGCTGGGTGATCTTGCAGTAGCGAAGTTATAATAAAAGGAACTAAGCGATTTTTTGCTTCATAAGGTCCGTAAAGAAAAAATATCCTTCCCCAAACGATGCTTATACCGGTTTGTTTAGAAAATTGAGAAAGTATCTCTTGAAGGCTATTTTTGCAATTTCCATAAAGAGTTCGGGGCCTGGTAGGAGTTATTCCCTCAGAACAATATCCATAATTCCAATCATATTCAGCACAGGTGCCTGCAAACACCGCCCTCTTGCCCCCCAACTCATGAAAATTTATTACTAATTCTAAACTTGCTTGTACCCATTTAATATTTTCGAAAGAAATCCAGTATTTCCCAGGAACTGCATACCAAGCAAAATGGAGAAGATGGGTAGGTTTAATCTCCTTAAACAAAATTTTTTGCTGTTTATAATTTAACAAATCACATTCATGCCAAAAAAGTTTCCTGTTTCTAATTATATGAGAAGGTTTTTTAGAAATATCTACCGCGTGCACTTCATATCCTTTTTTAAGCAAAAACGGAATTGCGTGTTGCCCTATAAAACCACTGGCACCGGTTAAAAGAATTTTTTTCACTTTTCAAAATCCCTATAACTCAAATCTTTTTCAGATGTAATTTTGACCGATAGTGGCCATTCAATCCCAAACGCAGGGTCATTCCATCTTACGCCTTGGGCACATTCTGGATGATAAAATTCAGACATCTGATAAAAAACCACTGTATTATCCTTTAATGTCTGAAAGCCATGTGCAAAACCTTTAGGAACGTAAAGCATTCTATAGGGATTAATAAGCAGTAAGCTGTGAGCAGTTCATAGAGTTAATACTTTTACTATGTTGCCAACTTAAACTTAAGGTGGACCCATTTGTCAAGACAAAAAATTGCAATTTTTAAGTTACAGTTTTGAGTCATTGTTTTAGTTGGTTCTACCAAAATATACCTCTGCCGGTGTCTTATTACCAAGAGACTGATGTGGTCTTTCCTGGTTGTAAAAGTTCATATAGCCGCTGATACCTTGTCTTGCTTCCCAAACATTCTGATAATCTCTAATGTACACCTCCTCGTATTTTAATGTCCTCCATAATCTCTCTGTGAAAATATTATCTGTTG
>JASEEX010000059.1 GCA_030019415.1 Thermodesulfovibrionales bacterium | reverse complement strand
CTACCTGACCTTCGAGGGTGTCAGCCTTCTCTGCTTCCGTTTCAGGGAAAATCAGGCCTTTGCCCTTTGAGTGTTTAACGATCCCATTTCTCACCTCATGGGTAAGGTTCAATCCTTTACCACCTTTCTCGAGGAAATCTACCACCCTGAGACTCTGTTCATAATGCTCAAAACCTCCTGGGTATATCTCCCTTAATACAGCCTCTCCTGCATGCCCAAAGGGTGTATGGCCTAAGTCATGACCTAATGCTATAGCCTCTGTTAAATCCTCATTCAACCTCAACGCCCTCGCTATTGTCCTTGCTATCTGGGATACCTCAAGTACATGGGTCAGCCGTGTTCTATAGTGGTCTCCTTTAGGTGCGAGGAATACCTGTGTCTTGTGTTTCAACCGCCTGAATGCCTTTGAATGTATAATCCTGTCCCTGTCCTTCTGAAAGCATGTCCTTATCTCACCCTCCTCCTCAGGCTTGATTCTGCCTTTGCTCTCAGAGCTCAGACATGCCTTTGGATGAAGGGTCCGTCTCTCTATATCCTCTGTCTGCTCACGAATAGTCATACAAAAATTGTATATGAACCTGAATCCTGCGTTATTTACAAGCCTTTGTTTTTGAAAGCCGAGACAAATACTTAAGTTGATGAACATCCATAAAAAAATTTTAACATACTTTATATTATTCTTAATCCATGAAATGGCCGAAAGACATAAAAAGGGCGAGGGTGATTCAGGAGATTCTTAAGAAGAAGGTGAGGATTACTCCCTTTAAAAAACCTCCAGAATATATCACGGGCGTTGATGCGGCATTTCTTCAGGGTAAGGTCATCGGAGCAGCATGTCTTTATAAGTACCCTGATATAATTCTCATAGAAGAGACATATGTTGTTACAGAGGTCTTGTTTCCATACATACCTGGCCTCTTATCCTTCAGAGAAGGCCCGGCAATTATTAAGGCTATTAATAAATTAAAGGTTAAACCCGATGTAATCCTTTTTGATGGTCATGGGATTGCGCATCCAAAGGGGCTAGGGATTGCGGCACATATCGGGGTGCTTCTTGACGCAGCGACAATAGGATGTGCTAAGTCAAGACTGATCGGTAAATACAGAGAGCCAGGTCCTAAAAAAGGGGATTGGTCTCTTTTAAGATATAACGGGAAAATCCTCGGTGCCGTGCTCAGGACTAAAGATAATGTCAGACCCCTCTTTGTCTCGCCAGGAAACAAGATCGATCTTAGAGGCTCTATCGAGATTGTGCTTGCCTGCACCAGAAGGTATAGAATTCCTGAACCCTTGAGGAGGGCAGATTTTATCTCGAAGAAAATAAAGAGAGAGCTATTAACATGTTAAATGAAGGACAGCGATTACTTTTCTACCTTTCTGAAGTTTATTGAAAAGTTCGACCGCCTTCTCTGTGCGTGCAACATAGACCTCTATACCTTTTGATTCGAGATAAGATATTGTTTCCCCTGGAACAACCATTGCCCCTGAGTGACCTGTACCTACTATAAGGATTTCAGGCCTTGCATTTATAACATCTGTGAGGTCGACAATATGAAGAGAGTGACCTTCCTTTCTCCACCATGAAGAATCAACCTTTTCTGGATAGATAATAACATCAGAGGTATAGGTCTTCCCGTCAATCGTAATCCTGCCAAAAGAGTAATACTCAATCTTCATTTCTAACTTCTATTTTAAAAATTCTAAAATATTTACCCTGCACCTTGCAAGGTGCAGGGCGATTTTCCTGACTATTTAAGACTTATTTCTGCTAAACTACTATAAACCCCGTTAGAAGGATCGGGTTATGTAGCATTTTTACTCTGCCCAAAGGACGGGGCTTTCTTTCTAACGGGGTAAATTTAGGAGGAGGCAGATATGAAAATAAGTGAGATAATGATTAAAAAATTAGAATCCATAGAGGCTGATGCCTACGTATATAATGCCATAGAAAAGATGGTTGACAAAAGGATCAGGTCTCTATTGGTAAAACCAAGAGATGAAAAAGATGTTTACGGAGTTGTCACTGTAAGGGATATTGTTTTTAAAGTCCTCGGAAAGAATCTCGACCCAAATAAAATAAGAGTTGAGGAAATTGCGTCAAAGCCAGTCGTCTGCATTGACAAAGATATGGATATAGGTCATGTTGTCAGTTTAATGAGAAACTTTAATATTGCCAGGGTTTTTGTAAGTGAAGGGAAGGAAATCATAGGGGTTGTTGCCTTATTAGATGTTATGGCTGCTTCTTTAATAGAAAGGGCAAGAGGGGGGCGTGTTGCTTGAAAAAACATTTTTCGGCGGCAAAACAGAACAAAGGGTCATAGAAAACATAAAGAGGCACATGAAAACCCTCGGGTCTGCCTGTGAGGTATTTAAGGAGGCCGTTGAAAAACAGGATAAGGAGCTCATGTTAAGTGTTGCTGATCTCGAGAGGGAAGGGGACGTCATAAGGAGAGAAATAATCTCAAATATCTATGAGGGGGCCTTTCTACCATTTCTTCGCCCGAGTATATGCAGGTTTGTTGAAATAGTGGATGAGGCCTTTGATGTATTGGAAGATGCTGCCTATGAATTTGAATATTTAGAATTAGATGACGAGGAGATAGAAGAAGATTGTATTAAGATTGCTGATGTAAACTTAAAGATGTGTGAGATGCTCTCAATTGCCTTTGAAACACTCTTCACCAAGGAAGACTTAAGGGAAAAAAATCTGGCCATCAGGATCTATGAGAAGAAGATTGATGAAATAAAATTTGATTTGATTAAAAAGCTTAGAAAGAAAGAAGTAAAGGACTTCTGGGAAGGTAAGATACTCTCAGACTTTATATCTTTTCTCACACATGTAAGTGATGTGATTGAAGATGCCAGTGATTATCTCTACATAATGAATGTGAGTTTAAGATAAAATTGCATAGCTTTAGATGATTATCTCATTATATGACAGAATTAATTCCCCTTGCAGCCTGCATCTTAATAGCCTTTGGTATAGGTTCAAACGATGCATCAAATGCCCTTGGAATATGTATAGGTGCGGGCGTAATAAAGCTAAGAAAGGCAGTGCTTTTGTTTGGATGCTTCGTCTTTATTGGAATAATGCTGCAAGGCCAAAATGTAATGAAGACGGTTGGAAAGGATCTGTTAGAGGTAAATCTCTCTATTTTAAGCGTATCCTTATCCATATCCGCCCTTTTAATCATCTTTTCTAATTGGAGAAAGTTACCCCTTTCAACGCATCAGGCAATAATTGGTAGTTTAACAGGTTCCGGAGTCGCATCTGGAGTAGATGTGAATCTTTTATCCCTCTTTAAAATTGTTCTTTCGTGGATTATATCTCCTCTAACTGCCTTTTTCTTTGCATTAATATTCTATAGAATGATGGAAAAGACACTTTCGAAATTGTCTTTATTTCGCATTGAAAGAATTCTCAGAATTCTCCTGCTTATAAGTGGAATCTTAATCGCCTATAATACTGGTGCGAATGAGCTCGCAACCGTTCTGGGCCCTGTCATCCACTCGGGATTGATGGGTAAAATGCCATCGTTCTTATCAGGTTCCTTCTTCGTATTCTTAGGAGCAGTCCTCCTGAGCCACCGGGTTATAGAAACGGTAGGCAAAGGAATAACAGCCCTGGACCCCTATTCAGGATTTGCAGCCCAGTTCGGAGCAGGCAGTTGCGTATTACTCTTCACCTCCTTAGGAATGCCTATCTCAACAACCTATTGCATCATTGGAGCGATTAGCGGTGTCGGGATGTCAAAGGGATTGGAAACGGTAAGAATTACATTAGTCAAAAAGATAATCGCCAATTGGGTTTTTGCTCCATCTTTAGCCTTTTTAATCTGTTTTGCAGTCATGAGGTTATTGATATAAGTTTATTTAGAACGTTTAAAGATGTAGAGCATTATCGTCACACCTCCGATCAGGTTCAGAATGACACCGCCCCGCGCCCGTTTAATGACCTCCTCAAATGGGGCATCAGGAGATACGGTTAATAACAAATAGTATCCAAGGGCAATTGAAAATACAGATAGCAGAATGGGTGAAGAAAATTAGGGACACATCCCATATTTCAGCTACCTTCTCTTTTTCTTGGTCTTCCTGGCGACTTTAACACAAATTGCCTCTCAAGTTTCTTTTCCATCTTTCGTATAAACTCTTCACTGCCAAGGGGCCTACCTGTTTTTGTAGAATATCTTATGTTCCTTACTTCATCCTCAAGAATTCCTACCCTGATAAATTCTATATAGTCTTTTCTCTGTTCTTCTTCAAATAGTTCCTCTCCTAATACTTCATCTCTTACACCACCTATATGAGCTCTTGCACTTGAATATGGAAAGTCTTCCTCTTTTTTCACTACTCCTGCCCGTATAGGGTTTTGTTCAATATACCTTGCTACCACCCACAAATATCTCTCTTCATCTACTATGCAGGAATGATACCTACTCTCCCATAACCTGCCTGTTCTTTTGTATGTCCTGTTTACATATTGCGTGTGACACAAGGCTACACCCTGCATCATCTTATGTAGCGACTCCTCTTTATTCGGCCTCACCAGTAAATGGACATGATTACTCATAAGACAGTAGGCGAGGATTGGCGAGCCCCACTTATCTGTATACTTCTTGAGTAAGGATAAATACTTCTCTCTGTCTTTCTTGTTAAAGAAGACTTTTTCTCTATTGTTACCCCTCTGGACAATATGATGTGGAAATCCTACTGCAACTGCCCTTGCTATCCTCGGCACGAAGGGATTCTACAGAATAAATACTCTTGATGTCAAGAAAATATGGGATGTGTCCCTAATTAAAGACCTAACGGGGTCTATCAAAGTAGTAAACAAGGGCAGTATGCGTGGTAGCCCATGGAGCTGTTGCTGTAACCTCTGTTACATCTGTTACTACCCTATGTCCAGCGGCAGCTACAGTTGTAATAGCAGTGGCTCCCCTTACATTTCCTAATCCTGCATCAGCAATTCCGTCTATTGCGGTATCAAAGGATTCGGGGAAGAGAAGCTCATCAGAAGCGAAGCGAGTACAGGCTGTAGCACAGTTACCGGCAGTGGTGGGACAACAGATAGCAATTACATTTCTCGCTGGTGCTACAAGAGGATCAATACCCATCCTCATACAGAATGTAAATGAGCCCAGGGTGATTAGCTCTGTTGGTGTGTTTATAAAACCTGCAGCCAATATCTCACCAACTGCACTGGCACCACTAGTCTGCTCTCCTGCAACATCACCTATTAAACCATTTCTGTTAGTTCCATCCCCTGCAAATCTACCCTTTCTGTCAAAATATGTCCATTGTGATGCCTCCCATTGCTGTCCCCAGGTCGCAAACTTCTTTGCCCTCGCACCAGCGATCAAGTCCTGCCCCTTAAGCACGGCTCCGAGGATTATCCCGATAATTACCAGCACTATTGCCAGCTCAATGAGGGTAAACCCAGCACTTTTAGGAAAGTGCGGGGTAAAACCCTTTTCTCCTTTACCTATTCTCATCATATACCTCCTTTTGTTTTAACTTTAAAGAAGCTTCCTTATCACTTGACGAATCTTTTTACCTAATTCACATCATACACCTCCTTTAGTTTTAACCCTCAAAGAGGGTCTATATTTATTTTTACCCCGATCCAGCGATAGAATATCAGATTGCTTCACTTCGTTCGCAATGACAACTTCTTGTCACTGGATCTGGGTTTTAGTAACCTCCTATTTAATCTTCTCAATGAAGACCCTTGCAGCCTTAAGGGAATCCTTAACCACATCTACATCTTCTAACAGTCCCCTGTAATAACCTGCTATGTGTAATAACTTATAAAGCTTCTCGAATTCCCTCATCAGCTTACCATTATGGATAGATAGATACTTCCTGAGCATTTCTCTGTAACCCTCGGTAGATTGTGGAAGTTCTTTTTCACTGACTCCTCTGCTTGTGAGGTATTCATCAATAGCCTTAAGAACAGCAAGATAGGCTGTCCCGCATACTTCCTGAACCGGTTTTATATCTGTATAAGTGTTATCTTCTACAGGAACGTGTTTCAACATCTCTTTTGCGTTATTTAGATATCTCAATGCCTCTTTCATTTGTTTATTTATTATATTAATGTTTATTTATTATATTAAAATTGTTTGATTTGTCAAGTTTTTTTGCTATACTGTTACGGAAATATCATTTATGTACTATTTGTAAAAATCATAGTTGCACATGTTAAGTCAAACACTTGTTTCTTTGATAGAAAAGTAATATATTAGTTCCGT
>JASEEX010000058.1 GCA_030019415.1 Thermodesulfovibrionales bacterium | reverse complement strand
GCTAGCTATTACGGGTGCCAGAGCTGACAAAAACAACATTATAGTTTCCGCACACTAGAAATCATAGAGTTGATAGTTATTGAAGTGTATATTAATAACTGAGAATATGAAAATCAAGAATATGCTCGGAAATATATACAGTGGCACTATAGGCAAAGCAGTAGTTGCATCACATAAAGGTAGGACACACTACATCAAAAAATATACTAAACCCAGCGATCCTAAAACTGAAATCCAGTTAGCAAAAAGAGATAGATTCAGAAACGCGGTTAAAAGTTGGCAGAGATTAAACGAAATGGAAAAAGCAGAATATAATATGAGAGCAAAGAAATATGGCAGAGCTGGTTATAACTTGTATTTAAGCCAATATATTGCCTCAACAGCTTCGTAACAACCTCGTTTCAGCCTCGTGATTTCGCTGTTATTTCGCTTAGTAAATTCTGAATAAAAGAACGCTAAAAAGCCTCAGCTTCGGGTGGGAATTTGCCACCGTCACAAAGGTTATAACACTCCCTGCAAGAGATGCATATACCACCTTTTTCAGGCAGGATAGCTATATGTCTATCTACGCCTCGACCTATGAACCCAACAGCATTCTCTTTCTTAATCTCTGCACAGTATCGTACACATAACCCACAAAGTGTACAATCGTTTTGCTCTGTAGGAAACCGAAATCCTTTTACTTTCCATTCCCCCTCTACTTCTGTTTTCTTAATATATTCACAGAGACCATACTTTGCGCCCAAAGTCATTATTGGACCAGTAGGGGCCAATGGTAATAGTAGTTCTATAATTGTTTTCCTGATTTTGTTCACTTTCTCAGTATCAGTCTTTACTATTAACCCCTCTTCTACTGGATAACAACAAGATGTAACCAACCTTGACCGTTTATTCTTCGTGATTTCTACCATGCATAATCGGCAAGCACCATAAGGTTCTAATTTTTCATGATAGCATAATGTGGGGATGTCAATCCCAACAGATTTAGCTGCTTGTAGAATAGTCATTCCTTCTTCAGCTTTGACTTTTTTTTCATCAATTTCTAAAGTTATAGTTCTCATTTTCATCGCCTTTCTTTGGATTTTATCCTTGTCTCTCTTGGAACATCTGGAGGTGCTGGTTCTCCAGAGAGTCTGAGCACTGCACTAAACTTGTCAGGGCAAACATCAAAACATGTCCCACATTTAATACATTTCTCTTGATTAATTATATGCACAATCTTTTTTTTACCGTAAATTGCTCCTGTAGGACAGTTTTTGACGCATAATCCGCATGCTTGACATTTTTCAGGGTCAATATAATATATAATAAGTTCCTTACAAACTAACGCAGGACAGCGCTTCTCTTTGATATGTGCTTCGTATTCATCTCTGAAATATTTGAGTGTGCTTATTACAGGATTAGGAGCAGTTCCACCGAGAGCACATAAAGAGCCATCACGAACTACCTCTGTGAGATCTTCCAAGCGTTTAATATCTTCTTCTGTAGCTTTTCCACCTGTGATATTATTCAAGATTTTAAGCATATGCCTTAGCCCCTCACGACAGGGTATACATTTCCCGCAGGATTCATCAGCAAGAAAGTTTGTAAAATATCTTGCGATATCAACCATGCAGGTGTTCTCATCCATTACAATCATTCCACCTGAACCCATCATTGACCCTACCTTCATAAGTTCATCGAAGTCTATTGGGAGTTCAAGAAACCGCTCAGGAATACAACCGCCAGAGGGACCACCAGTCTGAATCGCTTTGAATTTCTTACCGTTAGGTATCCCTCCACCAATATTATAAATGATGCTCTTAAGTGTCATGCCCATAGGTACTTCCACTAATCCTGTGTTATTGACTTTGCCAACTAATGAAAATATTTTAGTGCCCTTGCTGCCCTCAGTGCCCATGCTCTTGAACCAATCTGAACCATTATTTATAATAAACGGCACATTTGCCCATGTTTCCACATTATTTAAGCAAGTTGGTTTATTCCACAGTCCTTTGATAGCAGTGTGAATATATTTAGGCTTTGGTTCTCCTACTTTTCCTTCTATCGCATTTACAAGAGCGCTTGACTCACCGGAGACGAAAGCACCTGCACCCCTATGAATCTTGACTTTGAAATTAAACCCTGAGCCAAGAATATCTTCACCAAGAAAACCGTATTCCTCTGCTTGCTTTATGGCAATTTCTGTGTTCTCAACAGCAAGAGGATATTCCTGACGCACATAGATAAAACCCTCATGTGAGCCAATAGCATATGCACCGATAACAAGTCCTTCAAGGACACTGTGCGGATTACCTTCCATTAGAGACCTGTCCATGTATGCTCCGGGGTCCCCCTCATCACAATTAACAATTACGTATTTAGGTGCAGCAGGCGCGTTGCGGGTAGTTTCCCATTTTCGTCCTGTAGGAAAACCACCACCACCTCGTCCTCTCAAGTTAGCTTTTTTAACTTCTTCAATCACCTGCTCAGGTGTAAGCTCAAGAAGTGCTTTTGACAAGGCAGTATACCCGTTGAGTGCAATATAGTCATCAATACTTTTAGGATCGATTTTACGGTTGTTGCCAAAAACAAGTCGTTTCTGATTCTTATAAAATGGTATCTCAGACTCGTGAATAATTTTTTCGCCAGTACCTGGATTTGTATAAAGTAAACGTTCAATGATTTTTCCTTCCTTTATTGTTTGAGATAGAATATCAAATACATCTTCAGGCTTCACTTGAAGATAACATATTTCTTCAGGATAGATAACAACAATAGGACCTTTCTCACAAAACCCATGACATCCTGTTCTCCTAATATCTACTTCTTTTCCCAATTTTTGTTTTTTAATCTCGTCTTGAAAAGCAATGTTAACTTTTTCGCTAGCGTAAGCGCGACATCCTGTACCTGAACATAAGGTAATACACATCTTTTTAGGGTCTCTCTTGGATAATATTTCCTTTCTGAGATTTTCTAAGTCTGATGACGATTTTAGTTTTTTCATTTTATCACCTAGTATAGCTTGCTAAGATATCGCCCGCCTTTGAAGGTGCGACCTTACCATGATATTCATCATCCACTACTATCACGGGTCCTAATGCACAACATCCTAAACAATTAACGCTCTCCAGAGTAAACTTAAGGTCATGGGTCGTTTCCCCTGCTTTGATTCCTAAGACACGTTCTGCAACTTCTAAAACTCTTTGACCACCTCTCACATGACAAGCAGTGCCGAGACAAACTCTAACCAGATGCTCTCCTCTTGGCTCCAAGCTAAAGGCTTTGTAGAAGCTAGCGATATGAAGGATTTGAATCATTGGTACTTTCAACCTTTCAGAAATCCACATCAAAGCATGCTTGGGAAGCCAGTGTTTTTTATCTTGAATTTCTAAAAGGATTTGGATTAAAGCACTTTTATCACATTGGTACTTATCTATAATCTCGTCAACGTTGCGTAGTTCTTGAACCATTTCCCTTATTGATTCTTCCCTTTTTCTGATTTGTTTCAGGGCTTCAGTGTGGCGCATTGCCTCTTTTTCGAGATTTCTCAGTTCATAACTCAAGGGGTCTCTATCAAGACCAAGTGAATAGTATTCGCTTATAATCTCTAATCCTCTTAATAAAATATCAGTCTTACTCAGATTGGATTCACTCTGTAATTTAGATAAAACCGCCCTCTGCTCTTCGGTCACCCTCAGCCCCACAAGATGAGTTTTAGTTCTTTTCCTTTTCATGTTACCCCTCGTATGTTTTACAGTTAAACATTATCAAAAAAGACTATGTTGTTTTGAATATAAAAAGCTAACGGTCAGATTGCTTTGTTGCACAATTAAGCGATTTTTAGTCTTTCACTTAATCTGAGTTTATATTTTTAGATTTTCTGTGTGCGGAACATTCCGTGTTGGTGAAATTTTCTGATTTTTAGAGCCTTAAAACCGAATGAGTAGTCTGTTGAGTGTTTTTGCATTGTTCTATAATTTCACGCCGAAAATGGAAGGCGATAATAAGGGAATTACACCTCTGCAGAAAGCAGGCTGGGACCACAAACTCGATATGTACAGATTTATAAACTATCCAAAATGCATCTCTACCGTCTATGCTTAAATATAAGTTACCCTACAGCTAGCTATTACGGGTGCCAGAGCTGACAAAAACAACATTATAGTTTCCGCACACGATAAAGCGCTAAAATTATGATGATAAAAGCCCAACTGTCAAAAGGAGTATGTGCTAGAAATTAGCCCGTTCGAAGCAGTGAAAGTGGCGAGGTTAGGTATATACGCTCCTCGCTATGGCTATAACTAACTAATTCCATTTTTTTCTCAACTTCCGTAAATTTTAATAAGAACCCCGCTAATACTAAATTAACGGCACCCTTTTGGGAGAGTGTCTTGTCTCCCTAAAGAGTAATCAATTTCAAAAACTAAAAAGACTTACACGCAATTCCTCTGGCAAGCTAAAGTTTGCAGTTTCCTTGCTTCAGGGTTATGAAAGAAAAAGTGGATAAAATAACTGAAATGGGCGATGGTACAAAAAATAGGGAGGAATTGATACGAATAAGAAAAAAGATATAGATATATTATTAGAAGAAAAACGAGTTTTTACACCATCACAAGAGCTTGTTAACCAAAGCAACGTTAAAAGATGGATGGACAAACATAATATCAAAAACTATGATGAACTGCTCAAGAAATCCAGGGATATAGAATGGTTCTGGGGCGAGGTATCAAAGGAAGTGGTCGAATGGTACAAGCCTTATAAGAAGGTTCTGGAATGGACGCCCCCATGGGTTAAATGGTTTGTTGGCGCGAAATATAACATCGTCCACGACGCTTTAGATAAGCACGCCAACTCCTGGCGAAAAAACAAGGTTGCATACATATTTGAAGGCGAGCCCGGTGATAGGAGGAAGCTTACTTACGGTGAGCTTAACATTGAAGTCAACAAGCTTGCTAATGCGTTAAAGACACTTGGTGTGAAAAAAGGGGATAGAGTTGGAATCTACATGCCAATGATTCCTGAGCTCCCAATAGCAATGCTTGCGTGTGCAAAAATTGGTGCAATTCACACAGTTGTGTTTTCAGGATTCAGCGCTATAGCTTTCCGAGAACGTGTGAATGACTGTAAAGTGAAAGTTGTCATTACATGTGATGGTTTTTACAGACGAAATAAAATTGTTCCGCTTAAAAGCATGGTAGAAGATGCTTTACAAGACGCGCCAAGTGTAGAAAATGTGGTTGTTTACAAACGCACAGGTGGAGATATCCCATGGACTCCTAAGAGGGATCACTGGTGGCATGAGCTCACCCAAGCACAGTCATCAAAATGTGATACGGAAATGTTAGATGCAAACGATATCTTATATATTCTATATACTTCTGGGACAACAGGAAAACCGAAAGGTGTGATTCATGCCCATGGTGGTTATGCGGTTGGTACCGCGCTTACACTTAAGTGGGTATTTGACCTGAAAGATGAAGATATATGGTGGTGTGCAGCAGATATCGGCTGGGTAACTGGGCATTCATATACTGTTTATGGTCCATTAATCCTTGGAACTACATCAGTCATCTATGAGGGAGCACCCAACTACCCGGGACCAGATAGATGGTGGGAGATTGTAGAAAAATACAGGGTAACAGTCCTATACACATCGCCAACAAGTGTGAGATTATTTATGAGACATGGGGAGGCGTGGCCAAAAAAACACGATTTAAGCTCTTTAAGATTGCTCGGCTCTGTAGGCGAGCCAATAAATCCTGAAGCATGGATGTGGTATTATAAGAACATTGGCAAAGAGCGTTGTCAGATAATGGATACTTGGTGGCAGACTGAGACAGGAACGTTTTGCATATCACCGCTACCGCTCACGCCGTTAAAACCTGGAAGTGCTACAAAGCCGTTACCAGGTTTCACAGCAGAGGTTTATAATGAAGAAGGCAAGCCAATCTCAAATGCAGGCGGTAATTTAGTCATGCTAACTCCCTGGCCTGGAATGTTCAGAGGACTTTACAAAGATCCAAAAAGATATGAGGATATATATTGGAGCAGATTTCCAAATACTTACTTAGCAGGAGACGTAGCAAGAAAAGATAGCGATGGTTTCTTCTGGATACAGGGAAGGTCTGACGATGTTCTTAATGTATCTGGACACAGAATAGGCAATTCTGAAGTAGAGTCGGCTTTAGTCAGTAATTCAAAAGTAGCTGAAGCCGCAGTAATCGGTAAGCCGCACGAGGTGAAAGGAGAATCACTAACTGCCTTTGTAGTTTTGAAAAAAGGTGTAGAACCAAGCGATGAATTAAGAGCAGAATTAAGAGAGCATGTCGGAAAAGAAATAGGCAAAATAGCAAGGCCTGACGAGATATGGTTTGTGAGCGATGTGCCTAAAACTCGAAGTGGTAAGATAATGAGGAGGGTGATAAAAGCTAAGGCGGTAGGCGAGCCAATTGGGGATATTTCAACGCTTGCAAATCCAGAAGCTGTAGATGAGATCGGAAGAGCGCGATAAACTATGGGAGAAGGGGTCAAAATCTGCCCCTCATGCGGAGGGGAGACCGAAAAAGTAGAGGTGGCTTATTCATACGCAGGCGTAAACCCAGGTAAATACTGCGAAACTTGCTGCTAAAACAATGGGATGGTAAAATAAAGGGATGTGAAAATTATGGGTGATAACGGTTTAGCTAATCCTGCACCTCTTGGCCTTATGGGGTTTGGGATGACGACGGTGTTATTGAACTTGCATAATGCTGGTTTGTTTGAATTGGGCAGTATGATTCTTGCAATGGGAATATTTTATGGTGGTATTGCGCAGGTAATTGCTGGGG
>JASEEX010000057.1 GCA_030019415.1 Thermodesulfovibrionales bacterium | reverse complement strand
TTTTAAATGAGGCAACGATTCAGTTTTATATAGATTTTTGATGAGGCAATTCGCTCTCTTGACACACTCTACGCAAGCTTGTCTAACCTCATGGAATACTATGAGCAGGATGAAATACCGGTACTCCTCTATCCGCTCAGTTATGCTGAGTCCCGACTCATACCGTATGAAAAAATTTACAATCTCTGGAGCATCAGTACACAGCGGACGGTTCATTTCATCAAGTATATGGAAAGGCTATTTTCCCGTCATCATCACCAAGAGGGTGACTAAGGTGTTTTACCACGTTATGGGAAACTGCGATGGAATCATCACGGATAAATAACAGACCTATATACAACAGCAGGCTCATCAATACCTATATCAAGCTTATCAAGGCAAAATATAGTTATATCAATGTGGACGAGTTGCTGAGTTATGCAAAGATAGAGCCATATCAGGTTGAAGATGAGGGCCACTGGTTTATCCAGGAACAAATTGACCTCTTTTATGAAAGGCTGAGTAAACTCATAGGAAATAAAGACATCGCACGAGAAGCGGGAAGGTATGCAGCTTCACCTGATGCAATAGGGGTGATGAGGCAGTATGCATTGGGTCTTGTGGGTCCAGCCAAAGCGTATGAGCTTGTCGGAAAATATGCATCCAATTTTACGAAGTCTGCAATTTATGAATCAAAGAGAATAGCTTCTACAAAAGTTGAAATCGTGGTGACTCCTGTTGAGGGGGTAGAGGAAAAACCTTTCCAGTGTGAAAACAGAATGGGTTACTGGGAAGCCATTGCTTTAATATTTAACTATAGACTACCAAAAATAGAACACCCGGAGTGTCTCTTCAAAGGAGGGAAAGTCTGCCGTTATATTGTTTCCTGGCAGGAATCACGTGCCTTTTTCTGGAAAAAAGTGAGAAATTATGCGACCCTCTTTCTTTCTGCAATTTGCCTCGGTTTTTATCCCATATCCTCAGGGATCACGCTATCGGTGATTTTACCTTTTTCAGTTTTTGCTGTTTTATTATTGACCCTCTATGCAGTAACCTTAGAAAAACAGGAATTATCTACAGCGATAGACAACCTCAGGGATTCTACTGAGCAGCTTGCAGAGCAAATTAATGTGAATTATAACAATATCCTTATGATTAATGAGATAGGGCTGGCCCTCAGCAGGCAAACAGACATTGATGGTATTTTGAAAAAAGTTATGCACGTTTTAGAAAAACGGCTTGATTATAATCGTGGCGCTACCTTTCTGGCAGATGAGGAAAAGAAGCATCTTATTTTTCGGGCTGGTTTTGGATATACTGATGAACAGTTGAGCATTTTGAAGGATACCGATTTCCATTTAGACAGACCAGAGTCAAAGGGGGTTTTTGCAGTGTCTTTTCGTGAACAAAAGCCATTTTTGATAAATAATTTAGATGAGATAAAAGATGACCTTTCACCGCGGAGTCTTGATTTCGCAAAAAAGATGGGGGTGAAGTCTTTTATCTGTTGTCCGATAATTTATGAAGAAGCATCATTGGGAATCCTTGCAGTAGACAATATAAAAACAAAAAGACCATTGGTCCAGAGTGATATCAATTTACTGATGGGTATTGCCCCTGAAATCGGGATAAGTATCCGTAATGCGATGGTACTTGAGGCTAAGGAGCGGCAATTTAAATCACTATTGCAGGTCTTAGCGTCCAGTATCGATGCCCGTGATCCCCTCACAGCAGGACATTCTGAAAAGGTTACAGAATATACTGTAGGAATCTGTAAAGAAATGGGCATGTCAAAAGAGTATTGCGAGGTGATGCGTGTAGCTGCTTTACTGCATGACTATGGCAAGATAGGGGTCAGAGACTCCATCTTAAAAAAGGAAGGTCGATTGAGCGTCGAAGAGCATGAGGAAATAAAAGCCCATGTTGAAAAAACTAAAATGATCCTAGAACAGATAAACTTTGAAGGTATTTATAAAGAAATTCCTGATATTGCAGGATCTCATCATGAAAAATTTGATGGAAGTGGTTATCCAAAAGGGCTCCGTGGAGACGAAATCCCGTTGGGAGCCAGAATACTCGCGGTAGCAGACTTCTTTGAAGCTATCACGTCAAAACGTCATTACAGAGATCCAATGCCTCTTGATCTCGCGTTTAAGCTTCTAAGGATTGGAAGCGGTACAGACTTCGATGAAGATGTCGTTGAGGCATTTATCAGATATTATAAAAAAGAATATGATAGGGTAGCCGAAAGGAAGGTCTTAAAGCATTAAATCAAGCGATAGGTCTGTGTCCTCTGCAAAGAATTACCGGCGTATAGATAAATCTTCTTGGATCATTAAAAAATCTTTTAAATTCATCCAGAAACTCTTCATAACCCCTTTCGTATTCTTCAAATTGGTAGCTTATCTTTTTGGAGACAACCTCAATCTTCTTCATCCAGTTGAGGGCATCGCTCTCTTTTAATCTGCCGAATATCAAATGATGTGCCGACACATTGACATTTATATCCTGGTAACCAAGGTTATAAAGGTGAGAATAGAGTCTTCTTCCTGCATAAGGGTCGAAATTTTCCTTTTCCTCTAAAATTTTCATTGCAGCAAAGATGGTCCTCTCCAGCCTCGGCGAAAGGCCGCAGTAGTTTAAACAGTTATGGTCCAAATCAATCAGACATAAAATACCCCCGGGTTTTACAATCTCTGATATGTTCTTGACTAAATCAAAACTGTTTGAGAGATAGTACTCTAAAAGAAAGCGCACCCAGACAAAGTCGAACAATCCCAGATCTCCAAGGGGCTTCCGTATATCTTTACATATAAACTTTATTCCATCACCGGCATAGTGCCCCCGAGCATATTCAATTCTTTTTTCTGAACCATCTACTCCCACTACTACACCGCCAGGGTGAACCAAATTATGCAATATAGCAGTTGTTTTCCCTGAACCACAGCCAATATCAGCAACACGCATGCCTAGCCTTATGCCTGCCCAGAGGGCTTGCTTCTCAACAGACTCGATATCTGTCTTTACATCGAGGCGGAAAGCTTCTTCATTGCTTTCCATGAGGTATTCTTCGTTTTGCGTTTTAAACCCCTCAGTCGTTTAGATAGAAATTCTTATTTTTAGTGTTTATTTATAGCATGATATTATTTTTTATTCAATATCAGAGTTTGGATTGGTGAAAAGCTTTTGATTGACAAAACCTTTGGCTTATGATTATATACTTCCAAAAATGAGTGTTTCGAGCTTCTGTTTCACCCAGAAAAGTCTTATTTATTATCTCTCTTTTTATTGAATGAGGGAGGGTAATATGAGGCAAAAAGATTCATGGAAGGGTATATCGGTCTTGATATTGGTATCCTTTGTTTTCTGTACTATTTCAAATGCTTACGGCTCTGGTTTCGCAATCTATACTCAGGGTGCGTCGTCATTAGGTCAGGGAGCAGCCACAATTGCACACACAGAAGATCCGTCAGCCATTTTTTTTAATCCTGCCCTGATCAATAAACTTGAGGGGACACAGATAGAACTGGGAACAACCTTAATCTTCCCTTCACGTAAGTTTAAGAGTAATTTGACCGGGGAGACCTCTAAAACAAAAAGCGATGTATTTTACCCATCTACACTTTATATCACCCATAAGTTCACCGATAAGATCAGTGCAGGGCTGGGTGTTTTTAATCCCTTCGGGCTGGCAACCAAGTGGCCCAATGACTGGGAAGGAAGGTACATCACAACCAACTCAGAAATGAGAACCTTTAATATTAACCCTGCAGTTTCTTACCAGATAACACCTAATGTCGCATTCGCTGCGGGGGTGGATTTCCTCATCCTTGATGCGACACTGGAGAAGAAATTAAACCTTCCTGTTCTGTACGGTTTTACTCGTGACGGTGGACAGAAATTTAAAGGTGATGGAACCGGGATTGGATATAATTTCGGGATTCTCATCGAACCTCACAGAGATTTCTCTCTCGGTGCCTCGTATAGAAGCGAAATAAAGGTTAAAATCGATGGCAATGTTACTCACGTTCTTCCCGAAGGCGACCCTTTAGGTTTATTTCCGAATACCAATGGTAAGACAACCCTCACCCTTCCCCAGCAAGTTCATGTAGGAGTCTACTATAAAGGTCTTTACCCCCTCACATTTGAAGTTGGCTTGAGATGGGAGGGCTGGTCTTCATACGATCGATTAAAGATAAACTTCGATAAGTTGGTTTTAGGGAATCCTTCATATACCGAGAGGAAAGACTGGAAAGACACCTGGTCCGGGAACATAGGTATTAAATATCAAGTAAGCGAACCTGTCGCGCTCCTTGCAGGTTACCTCTACCAGGACAACCCTGTTCCGGACAGTACCTTCGATCCTTCCATACCTGATGCGAATGCTCACCTCTTCTCAATCGGGACGGATGTGAAGCACAAGTCCTTCAGGTTTGGACTGGCTTACAGTTACCAGAAACTGCAGAGCAGAAATAAAAACAATCTTGTAGGGGATCCAATTACCGGGGCGCCTGCCGCCAATGGAGAATATAAATCAGATCTCCACATGATTGGTGTCAGCCTAACATACAGGTTCTGATTTGTGGGACTACGAAACCTCGAAGATAAACTCTATCTCCAGGGGTGAATTCAGGGGGAGGACATTTACGCCAACTGCAGCCCTGGCGTGCCTGCCCTTCTCGCCAAAGATTTCGAAGAGTAAATCAGAGGCTGCGTTCAAAACCTTTGGTTGTTCTGTAAAATTATTTACTGAGGCGACATAACCCGTAACCTTAACGCATCTTTTAACCTTATCGAGACTCCCTATATGGGCATTCAATGCTGACAGGGCATTGATAGTAGCAACCCTCGCATCTTCTCTCGCCTCATCGAGACTTATATCCTCACCTACCCTGCCCTGTCTCGTGAGTCTACCCTCTCTTAAAGGCAACATCCTGCTGAGAAAAATGAGGTTTCCTGTCCTTAAAACAGGAATATATGAACCTGAGGGAGTTGGTGCCTCTGGAAGCTCTATGCCTAATTCTTTAAGTCTTTCCTCTGGCGACATTACAATCCTAACTCTTCTGGTATTCCTATCCTTCCGAGAACTGCTGATGAAGCTGCAACAGCCGGGCTGGAGAGATAAACCTCACTTTCTGGATGGCCCATTCTGCCTATAAAATTTCTGTTATTAGTTGCAATCGCCCTCTCGCCTTTAGCCAGTATGCCCATATGACCACCGAGACAGGGGCCGCATGTTGGAGTAGATACCGCTGCCTCTGCTTCAATAAATATATCAATCAGACCCTCTCTCATTGCTTCTCTATAAATTTTCTGTGTAGCAGGGATAATAATCATTCTCACGTTAGGGTTAACCTTCCTGCCTTTAATGACCATTGCTGCCTCCCTCAGATCCTCAAGGTGTCCATTTGTACAGGAGCCTATGACAACCTGGTCAATAGTGACCTCAAAGAGTTCTGCTGCAGGTCTTACATTTGATGGAAGGTGAGGGCAGGAAACAGTGGGAGGAATCTTCGAACAATTATATTCCCTGACCTCTACATATTTTGAGTCCGCATCCGAGGTATAAAAATTATAATGCCTTTTTGCCCTTTCCTTCACGTAAGCCTCTGTAATTGAATCAGGTGCAATAATAATATCTGATGGGTCATATCTTTTAATCTTTAACCTTTCCTCTAATCCCAATTCCTTCAGAATTATCCTGAGATTGCCACCTTCCCTCAAGCTTCCTAAAGAATGCACACACGCATCAAAGTGAAATCCACCTTTTGTAAAAGAGGTACAATAACCACCTGGTTTAGCATTTTTCTCCACAATTAAAACTTTCATTCCGGCTTTAGCCAGATAACAACCACAAACCAACCCACTTATTCCTGCACCGATGATTATTGCATCATAATCATATTGATTTGACATATTAATTTAACCTCTTAAATACCACTACAGCATTATACCCTGCAAAGGCACAACAGATTTTCATAGCGATATTTAGTTTAATTTTTCTTTTTTCCTGAACCAGCGAAATGTTAAATTTGGAGTCTAAGTTCTGACAATTTAATGTGGGCAAAACTACTTCATTCTTAAGTGAAAGAAGAAGAAGTCCAGTTTCTAATAGTGCACTACCCCCTAAATTATGTCCTATATATGGCTTGAAAGTAGTAATCAGAGGTTTTTTAGGATTTAGACCAAATATATCAGTTATGGCTTTTGACTCGTAATAGTCTATGGCTTGCGAACCGACTCCATGTGGAACAAGTAGTTCGATTTCCTCCCTATCTAAGTTACTTTGTTTAAGTGCTTTTAAAATTGCCTTTTGATAAGAGTCACTTCCAATTTGAGGCGTGGTTACTTTCCAGCCTTCCAAGCAGAACCCCCCGCCTAAGTACTCAGCATATATGTAAGCATTTCTTTTTTCAGCGTGATCTAAGTCTTCTAACACTATTCCCACACCTCCATCGCCAAAGACTAAGCCGTTACTATCTTTACAAAACGGTCTGATTTTGCCGTCTTCTGAATATAGTCCTATATCCCTGAACCAGAGATATTTGTATATTTCTGTATAATCTGAGGCAGCTACAATAACTACAGAGTTTTGACCGCATTTAATCATCTGTGCTGCAGTCTCTAAAGCATATAATCCTGATGCACAAGCATTGTTAATAAAAAGAGAATAATTGTGTATATTGAATATCTTTGCCACATGAAAAAGAGTCATAAAGGTCTGCACATCATAACCACTTTTCAGGCAACCTCGATATAGCTCTTCATAAAACTGTTTTCTTGAAATTTGTGTCTCATTTTCACTTTTCAGAGTGTTAAATGACATATTATAATGGACCCAGAAAATCGGACAGCATGTTAAGTTACAGTTGAGGTCAAAAAA
>JASEEX010000056.1 GCA_030019415.1 Thermodesulfovibrionales bacterium | reverse complement strand
GATTTGTTGGCCTCAAGGACTCATTTTTTAGGCTCAAGTTGTTGAACGTAAGTTATTAACTAATGGGACATTAATTGATAAGGAAATTGCTCAAGAATTAAAAAAACAAGGCATCTTGCGTGTAGAAATCAGCCTTTATGGAAGGAAAGAGATCCATGATGAAATCACCAGGACTCCAGGTTCTTTTGATATGGTTATAGGCTCATTAAGGTGGTTAAAGAAGGCCGGAGTCCCTGTAATCCTGAAGTGCTTAGCAATAAAGGAAAATATAAAGGAATATTCATATCTCAAGGAAATTGCAAGATATTTTGGAGCAAGCCTTAAGCCAGGATTTTTGATTTATCCTAAAGTCGATGCTTCCAGCGAACCTTGTAACCTTAGGGTTCCAGAAAGTTGTTTTAAATACCTATCTGAATGGCTACCCAACACTAACATGATAGAGACCAAGACACAGGTGTATCAACCTCCTACCAATAATTGGATTTGCAATGCAGGTAGGATTTTTTGCTCAATAACGCCCAGTGGGGATGTCCATCCCTGCGTTGTGCTTCCATGGAATTTGGGAAACCTGAGGCAGAAGAGTTTCAGATCGATATGGCAGACAGAAGTATGCCAGGAGCTTAGCATGCTGAGAGCTTTGAGTATTGATGATTTTTCAGAATGTTCTCGATGCGAGATTTTTGGCTTTTGTGTCCCGTGTATAGGACTGAATTACCTGGAAAATGGGGATATTTTTAAATGTTCGGCAGAGTACTGCCGACTAGCCTACTGGTTGTACAGTAGGCAATCTCACCCGAAAGGAGGGCAAAGCTATGAAACGACCCTATGTTAAACCTGCCATTGAGACTGTGGAAATGTTTGCCAGTGCTATAGCGGCAGGGTGTAGGTGTAGCGGAGAAACTGAAGCTAGTGCTATTGCTAATTTCGTGTCAAACTGGGGAGCGGGATAAAGTCTTGGCGGAAGAATAATGGGTGAGAGCCGGAAGGCGAAGCTTGCTTCGCCTTCCGGAAATAAGAATATGCATCTAACAGATGAGTTTTTAAAAGATCTCTGGCAGGTTTTCTTTGCAAAGAATGGCAAAGCGTGGCTGAGGGTTACCACAAGTAGTATGGAGCCTTCAATTAAACCTGGTGAACTGATCTTAATTGAAAAGACCCAGCCAGAATCTATAAATTTCGGCGATCTGATTGTATTTGAAGCTGACGGTCTCTTTGTGGCGCATAGAGTCATAAAAAAATATTTCTCAGATGGGAAGCTGTTTTTCCTGCAAAAGGGGGATAAAGGTGGCCAGGCAATGGAGATACCTGAGGAGTGGTTACTGGGAAAGGTTGTGGCTATTGAAAAAATAAAGGGCTTACTCATAAGGACAGATAAGGGTTCAGGAAGGTATATCAATTATCTATTCGGCTGGCTTTCATATCTACAATTTTATTTCTATAACTCGATCGCAAATAGAATCAAGCCTATATCAAGGATCCATTGTTTGAAGAGATTTTATCCCCTATTTAAAAAACCATTTAACTTATTTCATCAGGGAATTACCAGTCTTTTGATAAACGTTATATGGCTCAGGCATAAGTGGAGATAAAAGGCAAATAAATGAGGAGTAAGAAGGAAAATGGAATTCAGGATTGGAATTGCTGATGTTTGTGCCTTGATCAGGCTCGATGATGACGAATTTGCCAATCAGTTAATCGAGGAACATTACAATAATTTTCTATCCAATAAAGACCCTTCTTTATTGGAAGGATCACAAGTAGCTATTGAGCATTATATTAAAGGAGACAGTCTGTATTTTAAAGGGCTTAAAGGTGATATAGAGGGGTGTGTAAATCTTTCAAGTTGTAAGGTTACAGGAACAACCATCAGGGTTCCTTTTAGATTTGATGCACTTTTACGGGTTATTTACTCATTGTGGCTGGTTAAATTCGGCGGCCTTATGGTCCATGCAGCAGGTGTGAAAGATCATGATGGTGCCTATGTCTTCTGCGGAGTTTCAGGGAGTGGAAAGACCACCATAGCCAGATTATCAGAAGATAAGGTTATTCTCGGTGATGAATTGATTGCCATTAGATCTTTCAATGGTTTATATAAGGCCTATGGGACACCTTTTATGGGTGAATTTGTCAGTGGAGGGGTAAATATAAAGACAGATTTAAGGCATATCTTTTTATTGAAAAAGGATCAAAGAAATTTTCTTGTATCATTGGATTAAAGACAGAGCCTCAAAGAGCTTTTCCAATGCATAGTATTCTTCGGAGAAAATACCAATCTACTAAATACCTTATTTAATCTATGCGCTGATATAGTGGAGGAAGTGTCTTTTTACCAATTACATTTCTTACCTGATAGATCCTTTTGGGAGTGTATTAAAACCGGAAACATCTAAAATTTAGGCCTGAGAAGTAAATAGTTGTTAATACTGAAAAATGCCCTTTCGCTCACTGAACGAAATTTTTGACCAGTCTAAGGATCAGTCGATCGAATTTGCAAACTCGGGTCGTATCGACCCTCAAACAATGCAAATTCGCCCCTTCGGGACGCTCTCCTTCGCTAAAGCTGGTAATCCAAAAATTTCGTAATGTTCGCTTTAATGGCATTCTTTCAGCCCGAAATGATTAATGATTAAAGAAAGTCTAAACTTTAGATGCTATCATTAGCACCATGGAGATATAGAAAATGGTGGACAAAGATAGTTATATCAGCAGAAGTGATAAGGCGGCCTATAAGGTAATTGACAATGAAGCGATGGTAGTCACACCGGGAAGTAACAAACAATATGTCTTTAACCTGGTTGGTTTTAAGATATGGGAAATGGCTAATGGCGAGATCGACATAAGGAAAATAGCCAGGGCAATCTGTGAAGAATTCAATGTAACTTATGAGCAGGCGGTAAAAGACGCCATTGAATTTGCAGAAGAGCTTTCAGTGAAGGGGTTATTAGAGGTCAAATCATGACGGGCTGTTGCCCAAATGGCAATTAAGGCTATGATGTCATGCTGAACTCGATTAAGCATCTAATTAGAGTTTGTCCATAAGTCTGCTTGTCTGTGTGTCATTCCGGCAGTCCTTAAGCCGGAATCCAGTGTTTTCAACAGGTTCTGGATTCCTGCCTCCGCAGGAATGACAGAAAACCTGAGTTCATGGACAGACACTAATTAAATCAACAAGTTATGAGACCCTGAAACAAGTTCAGGGTGACAAATAATGATTTAGGCACAGCCTGATGAGTATAAGCGCCCTTGATAAGGTCAGGGAGAGAAATATCCCTCTTTATACCCTGATTGAATTAACCCACCGTTGCAATCTGAGATGCTGCCATTGTTATCTACCCTCAAAGAATTCACCGGATGAGCTCTCGGCAGGCCAATTCAAAGAAGTTCTCGACCAGATGGCTGATGCCGGAACCCTTTTTATAACATTTTCAGGATCCTTTAAGTGTAGAGATTAGTATTTATGGAGCTAATAGTAACCTGCATGATGGAATAACCGGCGTTCCTGGCTCATTTGATAAATCTATTAATTCCATTAGACTCTTAAAAGAAAGGAATATAGAAATCAAAATAAAAACGTCTCTTATGAAACAAAACTTTAACAATTATAAAGAAATTATATCGCTAGCCGAGAAACTCCTGGTTAAATATGAGTTTAACCCCACCATCTCTCCCAAATTAGACGGTTCCCGCAGACCCCTGGCATACAGAATTGGTGAACATGAGCTTTCAGAAATCTTCTCAGATCAATTGCTGAATCCAGAAACGACAGAAATAGATAAGGAGAATTTTCATTCATGGGATCAGAACGAGTTCTTAATGTGTGGAGCTGGAAAGACAACTTGTGCGATCTCCCCAAATGGAGATATTTATCCCTGCATAGTATTGAGAACTCCCTTGGGAAATTTGAAGAAACATTCGTTTTCAGAAATCTGGCATTCCTTTGAGAATAGAAAAATCAGGACTATGAATTTTCAGGATTTAAAAACCTGTACCCACTGCGAGTTATTAGAGTATTGTGATAGATGTCCTGGAATTGCCCTGCTTGAAGATGGGGATATGTTCGGTCCTTCAAGATTCTTCTGCAAAATAGCAGAAGTCCGTAAATCAATCTTACCCCTTTTGTCATTCCCGCGAAAGCGGGAATCCAGGGGTAACCCCTGATTAAACCTATTCCCGACAGGAATCAGGGGCGGCAGGAATTCAAGTAAATGAAAAATTGATTGCAACTTTTTGAACATGGCTTTAAATCAAAAAGGGAGGTAAAGATGGAATCTAAAAAGTCATTGAACAGAAAGAAATTAGATTATGAGGAGCCAGGGATCAAGGAAGAGATAACCTTCGAGCAAAAGGCAATAGCATGTGCACCGTCAGCCCAATCAAAAACCGGCCAGAAAATGGGTTGTAGCAAGCCTCATGGAACACATGGGCCTTGGTGGTCCTGATAAAATACTCTAACCCAGATTATTTAACTGAGGATAGAGTATTTAAGCGGATTCTTTTGCCCTACGGGTCGTAGACCGATAGTCAAATATATTTATGAAAATATGGAAAATAAAGAGGCAAAAGCCTCGGACCCTGTGGAGTATTAAAAGTTACTCCACAGGGGAGAATGAGCGAAAATACTCTATCCTCAGTGCAGTCACAAAAATTTATGAATAATCTGGGCTAAAAGTCAAAGGAAGGATTTAACCATTGTCCTACGCTATTGAGACAGTAAATATCTGTAAGAACTTCAATCAGGTAAAAGGTTACAAAGATCTCATCCTCCATCCTTTTCGGAAAAAGGAGATTATCGCCCTCAAGGACATTAACATTCAGGTAAACAAAGGGGAGTTATTCGGCCTATTAGGCCCTAATGGTGCAGGCAAGACCACACTCATCAAGATACTGAGTGGCTTGATACTACCTACTAAAGGTAAGGCTTATATAGCTGGATATGATGTGGCCAGGGATGGGAAAAAGGCCAGAGGGGTGATAGGCTATGTGGTGAGTGAGGAGCGGAGTTTTTATTGGAGGCTAACAGGAAGGCAGAATCTCAGGTTTTTTGCTACCCTTAACAACCTCTCTCAGTCTCAGGCAGAAAAAAGGATAGATGAATTAATTGCCTTAACAGGGCTGGATAATGACGCAGACAGGATGTTCAAGGATTATTCCAAAGGGATGAAGCAGAGACTGGCTATTGCCAGGGGCCTTATTACAAGCCCTGAGGTACTCCTTATGGATGAGCCAACCAAGAGTTTAGATCCCTCAGCAGCCCAGCATTTAAAGAAATTCATTAAGGAGAAGATTGTAGGCGAAGACAGGAAAACGGTCTTTCTGGCAACCCATAATTTATCAGAGGCGGAAGAGTTGTGTCATAGGATTGCCATTATAAATCATGGGAAGATAAAGGCCTGTGGAACCCTGATGGAAATTAGAAGTCTATTAAACACCGGGAAACGTTATTTTGTAGAGTTGAAGGATATCTCAGAAGATTTGGTCAATAAGCTTTACGAATTGCCTTCGGTGGACAAAATCGTATGTAACCATTCAGGTTTTTCATCAAATAATAATATAGAGATGGAAATCACAATTAACGGGAATGGGGATATATCCGCTGTGATAGAGCAAATTATACATTCTGGTGGGAAGTTGCTGTCCTGTTATCCACATCAGACATCCCTTGGTGAAATCTTTTCCAAGGTTGTAGAAGAAGAAAAATAATGATTTTCATAAGGAAGCCCTTAGCCTTTATCTACAGGGATTTTTTAGATGAGACCAGTTACAAGCTGGCCTTTCTCATGGAACTATTTGGCATATTCCTCTCTGTATTGTCCTTCTATTTTCTGTCAAAATTATTTGGCCAGGCAGTTGTACCACATCTTAAACCTTACGGTGGAAACTATTTTCCCTTTGTGTTAATCGGAATAGCCTTTTCTGGCTATCTACAGGTTTCTCTTCATACCTTTGCCGGTAATATTAGAGGTGCCCAAACCACAGGTACCTTAGAGGCCCTCTTGGTCACACAGACAGGAATACCCACTATAATCATCTCTTCTTCCCTGTATAGTTTCATACACACCTCATTCAGGGTAGTGGTCTATTTACTGTTGGGCCTGCTGATCTTTGGGGTAAGTATGAAAGGAGCCAATATCCTTGCGGCTGTCGTTATCGTTGCCTTAACTATTATTACTTTTAGCAGCATAGGAATTATCTCTGCCAGCTTTATTATGGTAATCAAAAAAGGAGATCCGGTTACCTGGATATTTACCAGTCTATCGTGGCTTCTGGGAGGGGTTATCTACCCTATTACTATATTGCCAGATTGGCTTCAGAAGTTTTCTTATCTTTTACCCATAACGCACTCCCTTGAAGGTATGAGGCTGGCCTTATTAAAAGGGCTTTCTACAAATGCCCTGCTTCCCCATATATTAGCCTTGACTTTATTTTCGGTGGTATTGCTTCCCATAAGTGTGGTATTATTCGGATATGGGGTTAAGAGAGCCAAGATAGAAGGCTCCCTTACCCATTATTAAGGATTTTCTTAAGGGAATGATAACTAATATCCGGGGGCGTCATTTTTTATGGTATTGGCTGCCAACTTTGGCCTATTGCATATTTATCTTTGCCTTATCCTCATCCTCTAAACCCCTCCTTCCTACACCATCATTTTATGGTGCAGATAAAGTTATCCACGGCATAGAATATACAGTTCTTGGTCTTCTTTTATCCAGATCCATTTTCAACTCCAATCTGAGATTTTCGGGTAAGTTTTTGATAATTTTGACTGTGGCCTTAGCCATATTATACGGAATATCTGATGAGATCCATCAGGCCTTTATCCCTGGCAGAGACACAAGCCCCTGGGATGTCCTGGCCGATGGATTAGGTGGCACACTTGGCGTCCTTTGCTATACCAAGGCAAATCGTGCCCGCCAATTGGAGTGAACCCCATCGGTTAGACACAAAGTACCTCTGAGGTTAGTAAGGTCTGACGATTACTGTTTATACTTCTTGCCACCAATTCTTCATATTCATTCGGTGGACAATATCCCAGTGCTGAATGTAATCTTTTCTCATTGTACACTTCTTCAATAAAATACGGAATACGTTTCTTCACGTCCTCAAA
>JASEEX010000055.1 GCA_030019415.1 Thermodesulfovibrionales bacterium | reverse complement strand
TTGAATAGCAGGCAGCACAAAAACTTATCGCCCTCGGAAGAGTCACTTTCTTGATACTTCTCGCATAGCCAAAAAGCCCTATATGGAGTTTCCTCATTCTCCTTCTCGGCACATATTCAGCAATAAGGTTTATAAGAGGTGCAAGGGACTCTACCTGTCTTGCATATTCAATTGAAGTTTTTCCAATAATATCTATGCATCTCTCCTCATCTACATTCCAGCCTCGGCGTCTCGGTATCTGCTTGAGCCTCTGGATAGAAGATATTATATCACTGGCAGGATTGTCGTATTTGTAGGCCGATTGGACTGTAAATGTCTGAACATCAGGAAATTCAAGGCAGAGGCTTTCAACTGTTGATGGCTTTAAATTACCTCTGAAAGGGGCTGAGCCAACGCCTATGATAGGGAATATCTCTTTTCCAATCTTCTCCGAGAGCCTCCTCAACCTCTGGAGCGCTATTTTGTTTAATAGCATGGCACTTATCATCCCGTAGTTCATTGCGGGATCAGAAAAGGCGAGGAAGACCCTTTGATAAGGAACGTCTTTATCTTTCAAATATTCTCTTAAAATGTTGGGAGACTCAAGTATGTGTTCCCTATCCTCGAACAAAGGGATAACATTAATCTTTTCCGGTCTAAATTCACCTATCCACTCAGCAATGGTAATATCGCCGTGATAAAATTCTTGATTCTGTATGCCTGCAATAAAATTCTTGTAATAATAGTAAATCCTGTTTAGACATTTTGGTGAGGTCGTCATAGGAAGTATGACCTCGAATATCGGGGGTTTGGCAGATTTATAGAAGGCTTTTGCCGTATCAAAGGAACGGGGAATACTCTCAAGAGTCTCAAGAAGGACCTTTGCTTCTTCCTTTTCTACTGTCGGATTAGGAACCCTCAATGTGATAAAAACATCCTCACCAATAACATTATCTATAAAAAATTGTTCATACTTTGACAGGAGTTTCCTTATGACAAAATCGTCAACCTCCTTACCTTCACAATCCCACATCTGCTCGTCACACCCAAGATGCGAAAAGGCATAGTAAGCCTCCAGTATTTCGTCATCACCTGACATGTCTGGATGTTCGGCAAAAAAGGGTATCCTGACATTGTCAGGATGCTGTGTTGACATAACTCTCGGGATCTTCATTGATAATTAAAAACTACTGTATCCTGTATGTGTCAAACTCGGTTGCGAGTCGATTCCGACCTTAGAAAAGGATCAATTTTCTTTCTCTGGCAAAATTCTTGATTACTATTGAGGCTTGATGGAGCCTCTGAAGCCTCATATTTCTCCTCCTGATTGCCTGAGAATCACTGTAAGGAAACTTCTCGGCCCTGATCTCTGACTGGGCCCTCATTATCTCATGATAGAGTTCCTTAAGGGAATCATCATCGAGGGGCTTCAAGAATATGGGATTAACAACCAGATATCCCTCTGATATATCATAGGTAATTGCCCTGAGACTCTTCCCCCTCATAGAAGACACTAAGCAACCCCTCTTCTTACAAAAATTCTCGAGACGAGTATGCCTACCTCGTAAAGAACTATTATAGGTACAGCCATCAGGGTCTGGTTGAATGCATCAGGTGTTGGAGTAAGAATAGCAGCCACAACAAAAGCTAATATGATAGCGTATTTTCTGTTTTTCGCCAACGTCTTCGGAGTTACAATACCCATACGTGTGGAAAAGATTATAGCAATGGGGAGTTCAAAGATTGCCCCAAAGGCCAGTATAAACTTAAGACAAAAGTCAACATATTTGCCTATAGAAAGCATCGGGGTCATAGATTCTGTCTTATAGGTAAGGAGGAAACCCATTGCGAAGGGGAGCACCAAAAAAAAACAGTATGCGGCACCGATTAAAAAGAAGGTTGTTGCGATTATGACAAAGGGAATCACATATTTTTTCTCTTTATGTAACAGGCCGGGTGATACAAATTTCCAGAGCTGTAAAAAAATTACAGGCAGGGATATAATCAGACCTGTAATCATGGAAATCTTAAGGTGCATCCAGAAGGCCTCGGCAGGGGCAAGAAATACAAGAGGTGGAATCTTTACTTTTTTCTCTACCATCAGGGCAAAAGGCGACGAGGTACTGAATGAAATATCATATTTCAATGGAATGGTCAGAAATCTAAACAGTTCCTCGGAATAGATAAAGGCTGCAACAAATCCTGTTAAAACTGCAATAAGAGATATAATAATCCTTTTTCTCAAATCTGAAAGATGCTCTGTTAAGGGCATCTTAATGTCTTTCATCTAAGCCTCTTCCTTTTTTTCTTCCTTTTCCTCTACCTTCTTATCTGCGTTCATTGCCGGTTGTTGGGTAACAGAGGTATCTAAGGTCTCCTTAAACTCAGTCTCTACCTGCTCCTTTACATCCTGTAGTGACCTTTTTAGTTCAGCAAGGCCTTTGCCAATTGCCTTGCCTAATTCAGGAACCCTTTTTGGCCCGAAGACAAGGAGGGCAACGATAAATATTACTATCAGCTCCTGCAAGCCAATATCAAACACTGCCTAAACTATTCCTCCTCATATACCCTTTTAATAGTCTTCTTTTCAGATGGTAACAAAAATGTCACTGAGAACATTATCCTATACTCAGGGCCTCTATTTTTAAGATCAAACCCCGCGCCTAAGGTCGTATATATCAGGTCTGTAGTCTTTATCCTGTAACCGACCCTTCCCTCTAAGGAGTCAAATTCCTTAGAGTCATGACTTTTCTTGGAGTATAATTCAGCAAGGATCTTAACATTATGAGCTGCGGCAAAGTCCAGACCTGCTCCTAAAATTATCTCTTCATCAAGACTCCCCTTACCAGGCTCTTCATAAAAAAAATTTATATGACCCTTAACCGGACCCACTCTCTTACTTACAATAAGACCACCGCCAAAACGCCCATCTGTGCTGAACTCATCCCGTCCCGATGGTATAGAGGCATTCAGAATATATGCTATGGATAGCCCATACTTGCCCTCATCGAAAAACCTGTGCTTTAACCCGAGGGCAATATCCTCGAACCCATCCACCGAGTCAGCCCATTTATGTATATAAGGGATAGTCATATTGAACTCAACAGCATCTGTAATGCCATATGCTGTCTTGAAAAAAAACCTGTAAAAATCTGGCTCTATCAATATTTCAGCATCCGTAGAAAAAGCGACCTTACCTTTTGGGAGACTCTCGGCACTGAAGGTCGAAAAAACCCCATAGGGAGGAGTAGGCTGTAGACCGGTTATATCAAAACCATAGGAATCTTTATGCAGGGAAAGAATCATTAAAATAACAGGAAGCAGAAAGTACTTTCTCATTTTTCAAAAATAACAGAAAAGCCCAGGACTGTCAATGAACTAAATAGAGCTCTGTTTCAGAAGCTCCTGAGCCTGCGCCAGATTCAACCTGTCGCCGATTTTATCAAAGATCGTCTCAGCGCGTTTCAGAAAGAGGGGATCTCCTGTCCGTTTGCCCATTTCCAGATATGTCATACCCAGGTCACAACGGGCCCCCAGCTTCTCTGCTGCTAACAGGCTTTGTTGCCACCACTTTTTGGCAGCAGCAGGCCTGCCATTGGCCCACTCATAGGTGCCTCGCACACGAAAGGCATGCGGTAACCCACCGCGACAGATCTTGGCTTCTTTCAGGGCTGTCTGGCATGCCAGCTTTGTTTTTTTCAGCATCTCGGTCCTTTCAAGCCCTTCCGACCTCTCTGCTGAAGCGAGATAGACCTCGGCTAAAACATTGCGAAGTCTGCTGATAGGTGGACCCTTTAATCCCTGCTCTGCAGCGAGTTGTTCGCTCTTCTCCAGCGCGCCACGGGCCTGTTTCAGCTTTCCCTGATGTAAATAGCACAACCCGATGTCACGGCTTGCATCTACCATCCCCTGGTAATCTGGAACGGTCATATGCAATTCAATTGCCTTCTGCAGGTGTGCTTCAGCCTCTTTCAATGCTCCGGTACACAACAGATTGAGCCCTTGTCCCCACAATCCCCATCCCCAGATCTGGTGATCAGCCCCTTCCTGACCTACCTGAGCGATATTCTGGAATATCTCAAAGCTCTGAGTAAAGTTTCCTCTGAAATGGTATAATTCGGCACGTATTGAGTTTGCCGCTCCCCATCCATGCAAATTGCCTGCAGTCCAGAACGCCTCTGCTGCCTTCTGACAATCTTCAATAGCTGCCTCCCACTTACCCAGAATGTCTTCATGTATCGCCTGACCGAGATAGGAGAGACCTACCGCTACAGGGTTCTTGATCTGCTCTGCCAGTGTCACTGCACGCCGATGGTATCTCTCAGCGAGCCAGAATATATGTATGTGGTCGAAAATTAACCCTACACCCATATATCCCTGAACAATACCCAGTGAAAAGCCACTCCGTTCCGAGAAGTTCAGTAACGTGAGTGCATCAAGTAAAAGTCGTTCCCGGTCGATAAAATAGTTGATCCAGCCTGTCACCTCATAGATGCGTGACCGTTCTTCTACTATAGGGCCATTTCGGTCAAGTCTATGACGAAGAAACAAGCCTGGCAGCAAAAGGTGGCCTAACTGCCTTAAAAGTTGTTTGGCGATAGCCATGTGAATACCCCTGCGTGAGGTGGGATATGGGCTTCCTATGTAGGTTAATGCTCGCTGCATGTACTCCGCGGCTTGATGGTGTTCTCCCCGTCTGAAAAAGGCTTCACCCATTTTGCGCTCCAGTATTGCCCGCTGAAATGGATCCCACCGGTCACCGAACGCGCGTGCATGGGCAGCTATTGCTTGCTGGTAATGAGAAAGGGCTTCAGCGTCTGCAGCTACCTTAACTGCACGGTCACCAATCTTAAACAGATAGTCCTGGGCCTTCTCCCAATCCTCTGCCCGTGCGAAGTGATAAGCCAGAAGACCATAGAACTCTTCCAGGCGTCCTGCAAACAATGTCTCGAGGCATTCTCCCACCCGATGGTGCAGTTCCCGTCGTCGTTGCAAAAGAATGCTTTCATAGGTAACTTCCTGGGTCAGCGCATGCTTAAAGGTATACTCAAGTTCTGGAAAGAGGCTCTTTTCATGGATGAGTTCTAATTGTTGTAATTTCTTCAGATGCTTATCTAATCCTTGTTCCTCTCTACAGATGGTCCGCAGTACTCGATAGAAAAAGCTGCGCCCGATGACCGAGGCAATCTTGAGCACCTCCTTAGTTTCTTCATCAAGGCGATCAATACGAGCCGTGATTACCCCTCGGAGGGTATGAGGTATGGTAATATGTTCAATCGATTTAGTGATTTGCCAGCGACCTGTCGACACATTCTGTATAACGGCTCCGACATCGATAAGTGAGCGGACCACCTCTTCTATAAAGAAAGGATTTCCTTCGGCTTTTCGCAGGATTAACTCGGCTAATCGTGAAGTTGGACCTTTAATCTCTAACAGGTTATACAGAAGTCGGGTGCTATCGACTGGTAAAAGGGGAGCAATGATAATCTCAGTGTAGCGGTCAGGATAGTCCCTTGCAGCTATCTCCCACAGGTGCGCTGCAGGGCTCTGAGGGTCTGGTCGGCTGATGCCACAGATCATAAGTGGGACTTCTCTGACAAGAGGGAAGGGGTGCTCCAATAGCTCCATTGAAGACTGGTCGACCCATTGCAGATCCTCAAAGACAAGAATCAACGGATACTTCAGGGAGAGTCGCTCGAAAAAGCGTCGTGTTGCTCGAAAGATATGTCTGCCCATTGCCTCCCCATCCAGGTACTTGACGCGTTCTTCTAATCCACCCCTCACTTCCAAACCCAATAAACTTGCGAGATAGGGGAGAATCTCTGCCACCTGGTCGGGAAACAAGGCTGTGACTTCCCTTTCAAGTTTTTCCCAGGCCTCTATTTCGTCATCTTCCTCAGTGATTCCTGCATAAGCCTTGAGGATCTGCAGGAAAGGCCAATAGCTGATTGTCTTGCTATAAGAAAGGGCCCTGCCTTCCAGCCAGAGCAGTTTCCATCCTTCCACTTGTTTTCTCACTTCTGCCACGAGTCGTGACTTGCCAAGGCCTGCATCTCCAACAACTGACACGATGCTTCCCTGGCCCGCCAATAGACGTCCAATGTTCCCGATGAAAGTGGCAAATTCAATATTACGCCCTACCATTGGTGAGACTATACTCCGGACTGAACTTCCATACAAGGAATATGGCAGCTCCAGAACACTCAGTACCCTGTACGCTGGAACAGGCTTCGACTTTCCCTTTACCCGAATCGGCCCAAGTTCTTGAAAATCAAAGATACCCCTGGTCAAACGATAGGTGGTAGGTCCCACTAGGATCTGCCCGGGTTTTGCAAGATCTTTCAGCCTGGAGGCCACATTAACGGTATCACCCATTACCGAGTAATCTTGCCGCTCGCTCGTGCCAAGGCCTCCCACAATGACCAGGCCTGTGTTGACGCCGATGTGAAGGCTTAAACTCGTGGCTTGCGCTGCATTAAAGGCCGCCATTGATTCTATCATCTCTAAGCCAGCCCGTAAGGCCCTTTCAGGGTCGTTCTCATGAGATAGGGGCACGCCAAAGACTGCCATAATCGAATCGCCAATGTACTTGTCGAGCATGCCCCCATATTTTGTCACAACCGGTACTAACTGCTCGAAACAGGCATTTATTAAATCCCGTATCTGTTCAGGGTCCATCTCCTCAGATAGTGAGGTGAATCTGGAAATGTCGGCAAATACCACGGTTACGAACTTTCGTTCCCCTTGAAAGTTCTTGATAATTTCTCGGTCAAAAGGAGGCTGACCCTCTTGATAGGTGTTTAATTTAGACCCACACTCTAAGCAGAATTTTGCAGAAGACGTATTCTCATGTTGGCACTTAGGGCATTTCATAATCTTCTACCTCACGTCTTCACTACATTCCATCTAATATAAGCATCACTCAGAGAATTGAATGTGTCAAGAGAATTCTCTCCCTCTTGCCTCACATTTAAATCTATACGAAATGATTGCTGGTTGCCTCATGAAAATTATATACGAAATCTTCTTTATCTTCATGGATGTCTTTCTTTTTAGCCAAGGCAATTCGGAGGGCCTGTTGCCTCACGTAAAAATCTACACGAAATGACTATTCGTTGCCTCATGTA
>JASEEX010000054.1 GCA_030019415.1 Thermodesulfovibrionales bacterium | reverse complement strand
AATCGATAAACATCTATAAGATATGGCTTGTTTCGAGGGTTCCTCGAAACAAGCCAACTTTTTAACCCCTCCTTTTCCTCCCCTTGCTAAGGGGAGGTTAGGTGGGGTCAAGTGTATTTATGAGTGAATCATTAGAGAAGAAAAAAGAGCAGATTGCCTGGCTTAAGAAAAAGAGCCCCGCCTATAAGGAGATTCTAAATTTTTATGAAATGGTTGTAAAAGAGCAGGAAAATTTTAAGCCCACCCTGAATGTTGCTCCCATTGAGATAAGAGAGGATTTAAGAACATTACAGATCAAAGAGGGGTTTCCCCTCATTAGCAAGGAAGACTTTACTCTGGATATCTCCTCTTCAGTCAGGCTATTTGAATCCATATGTCAGATTGGGAAAAATGCAACAGATAAGATGAAGGAGGATATCCAGGCAATAGAAGAGACCATTAGGAATAGGGCTTTAGATCCAGAGGATTTGTTGGAGAGGCATTATGATGAAACATACCTGGATAAAATAGCGGAAAAGTTAGAGATAGATAAGGCGATCTTGAAATTTCTGATTCACATGAGCATAAAGCCCTCCATTGAGGCTAATGTCGATAAATTGAAAGACCTGGTTGACCTTAAGATGTGGTTTAAGGGCTATTGTCCAATTTGTGGCTCCCTTCCACAGATGTCTGAGCTGAGGGGGGAGGGCCAGAGGTACTTCCTCTGCTCCTTCTGCGGCTTTGAGTGGCCAGGTGAACGCCTGAAATGTCCCTTCTGCGAAAACAGAGATCATGGGACGCTCCACTATTTTTATGTCGAGGGGCAAGAAGTCTATAGGGTGGATGTTTGTGATAAATGTCAACAATACATCAAGACCGCAGATACACGCAAACTCGATTATGAGCCGGACCTGGAGTTAGAGGACATCATGACCACTCATCTCGACATCTTGGCCTCCGAGAAGGGTTTTAAAAGGCCTGTCCCTTCCCCCTGGGGTCTTTAGTAGATTCAGAAGAGGCTGAATTTGAAGTATTTTCTTGGGTTTTCTCTTATATCCTTTGTCAATTCCCTAATTTCCATTACCGTGTCCTTCAGATCACTTGCAAATTTTCTATCTGCGATCAAGTCACCGGCTATACCTTCGCCTGCCTCTATCTTCTCTAAGATTGAGGAAAGTTGTTGTGATGCCTTATTAAGGTTTTCATATAATTCGGGGTCTTCTATTAGCTTATTCAGTGTCCCGGAGCTCTCCTTTATCTTTTTGCTAAGTTCTTCTATAGATGAACTCGTAGCTAACAATTTATTATAAAGAGATGGGTCTTCTAAAAGCATATTAATGGTGCCCTGCCCACTTTCTATGTCTTTTAATACGAGAGATAATGTTTTTGTGGTTTCTCTTAAATTTTCGTAAATCGAAGGGTCTGTGAGGAATTTGGGAATTGTCCCTTCCCCCTTTTCAATCTTCGTAACAAGGTTTTCCAGTTTACCTATGAACCCTGCTATCTTTTCGATAGAGGAGGTGCTTGCCTCCATTACGTCCTTTAACTCAAATTGTGTCGCCCCCTTTATCATATCTTCTGGTTTGATTGGCTCTGCCCCTTGAGTTCCATTACTGAGTTCAATATATTTGTCTCCGAGGAGACCCATTGTTAGGACGCTCGCCTCAGCATCTTTTTTAAGAAACCCCAGGGCATTCCTGTCAATGGATAGAGTAACTATCGTTCCATATACTGGATGAAGGTCTATGCTCTTTACGGAGCCTACCTCTATCCCTGAGACCCATACTGGCGCACCCCTCCTCAATCCTTTAACATTTTGGATCTGTGCCTTTAAGTCTGCTTTTGGAGATAATATCCTCTCGATGCTTCCCGCAAAGAATACGGCAATAAAAAGGGTCAAAAGGGCAAGGGTTATAACGAGACCAACCTTGAGTTTTGACCACAGAAGCTGTTTTTTTATGTTAAACATCCCGACCTCCTACAAAGGTTTTAAGTTTAATTCCACCATAAATAATTGAATTTCAGGAATAGTCGTGTTTATAAGTTCCCCCTTATTACCATCGAATATTATCATGCCATCTTTTAAAAACATAAATCTATCCGCCACCTTCATTGCATCAAAGACCTTATGGGTTACGATGATAAAGCCCCTTCCACCCCCCTTTATCCCCCCCTTGCTAAGAGGGGGAGAAGGGGGGGCAGACAGTTCGAGAATGAGCTTACAAATATTATCTGCATTTATAGGGTCAAGTCCTGATGTAGGTTCATCATATAGAAACATCTTTGGTTCACAGGCAGCCAGCGACCTTGCGATGGAGACCCTCCTGTGCATACCTCCGCTCAGCTCTTCAGGCATGAGTTCTATCGCCTCTTCTACTCCAACAATCTGGAGTAACTCCCTTACTCTTTTGTCTGTCTCATCTTCTGACATTTTTGTATATTCCCTCAGACAGAATGCTACGTTCTCCTTTACATTCAGGGAGTCAAAGAGGGCTCCTTCCTGGAAAACGATGCTGAATTTCATTCTTACTCCCCTGAGTTCGTCTTCTGTTTTATTTGTTATATCCTCGCCTTCAATAGTTATTTTCCCTGAATCAGGTTTTATAAGACCCACTATCAGTTTAAGAATAGTGGTCTTGCCTTCTCCACTTCCTCCGAGGATTGCCACCTTCTCCTTAAATTCTATGGAGAAACTTAGATCTTTAAGAACCTGTCGTGTTCCGTAAGAAAACCAGACTTTATCAAATAAAATCATACTGGAAATCCTAAGGCGTAAAGTAATATTCTTGTGAGTATAAAATCAGAAACTATTATCATTATAATTGACGTTACAACAGCCCTTGTAGTTGAGCGCCTTAGCCCTATTGCCCCACCCTTTGTAGAGAGCCCTGTATAACAACATATACATGCTATCAAATAGCCAAAGATAAATGGCTTAACAGCGCCTGCAAAAACATTCTCGAAGGTCAGGACTTCTCGAATCGAACTCCAGTAAAAGGTGCTACTTTGATGGCTCACAAAGACTGCTATGTAGTATCCTCCAAAAAGAGAAACGGCATCACCTATAATTGTAAGGGCGGGAAGCATCAATAGGGAGCTCAGTATCCTCGGAGTAACAAGCTTCTTTATGGGATCCACCCCGAAGACCCTCAGGGTGTCTACCTGATGCCCGAGGACCATGGAACCCAGCTCTGATGCCATTCCTGCGCCAACCCTCCCTGCAAAGACCAGCGCAGCCACTACAGGACCCAACTCCCTGATAACTGAAATGCCTACAATCATCCCTGTATACATCTTGAGACCGAGCCTTGAGAGTTCGGCAGATAACTGGAGAGAAAGTGCCATTCCTACAAAAAGGGAAACGAGAAAGATTATTAAGAAGGTACCAGCCCCTGCATAGTCCATTTGCTCGATCGTATCCTTAAGATAAAATGGTTTTCTTATAATACCCACAAGTCCACGAAGGGAAAGGAGATAGAAATCCTGAAGGCCACTTATTAGCTCTTTTATCTTAACTTTTTTCATTTTCGCTAAATATTGGCTGTCTTGTCTTCCCTGTCCCATTGTTCATTTCATCAATATCTTCCAAATACAAATAGCTAACTTATAGAGAAAACTTATTTAAAAAGGATATCTCAGAAAAGCGCAAATCACTTATATATTATACATTTGCATTATCGTAAAGTAGCCAATATAATTTTAGTATATAACTGAGTGAGGTGCTCCAGTGACCTTTATATTTCAAACCATGGAAGATCTTGTACCCCTTCTTAAGCTGAAGGGTCTTGATATCTTTTTTAAATCTATTAGAGGCCCCATTAAGGTTGTCAGCAGTCTCAGTTTCGAGATTGAGGAGGCTGAAGTCTTTGGCCTTGTTGGAGAGAGCGGATGCGGAAAGACCCTGACTGCCCTATCTATCATGGGGATCCTTCCACAGAATGCCTTTGCAGAAGGCGAGATTATATTTAAGGGCAGTAATCTCTTAAGCCTCGATAAAGAATCAATGAGGAGGCTGAGGGGAAAGGAACTCTCAATGATATTCCAGGAGCCGACAACATCACTGAACCCGGTGCTTACCGCAGGTTATCAGGTGGCAGAGGTTCTTACAACTCACACGGGCCTCTCAAAGACAGAGGCGATGACTAACACTATAGAACTCTTTAGGGCAGTCAAAATCCCATCTCCTGAGATAAGGATAAAGGAGTATCCGCACCAGTTGTCAGGAGGAATGAGGCAGAGGGTTATGATAGCTATGGCAATAGCCTGCAAACCATCCCTGCTTATAGCGGATGAGCCTACTACAGCCCTCGATGTCACTATACAGGCCCAGATACTCGAACTCATCCAGAGGCTGAGGGAAGATATGAAGATGGCAGTTCTTCTCATCACCCACGACCTTGGTATCATTGCAGAGAATGCTCAGAGGGTTGCCATCATGTATGCCGGAAGATTAATGGAGCTCATGGATGTGTATGAGCTGTTTAATAACCCGAGACACCCCTATACCGTCGGACTATTGGAGTCTTTACCTAAAGAGAAAGGCATGCCGTTAAAGCCTATTCCAGGCTTTGTGCCAGAACCGTATAAACTTCCACCAGGGTGCAAGTTTTCAGACAGGTGCAGGTTTGTAATACCTGAGTGTATGGAGAAAGAGCCGGAGTTGATCAAAACTCAAAACTCAAGACATCTTGTTAGATGCATCAGGGCAGAGGAACCCACATGGCACTACTAAAGGTGAGTTCTCTAAGGAAGTATTTTGCAGTCAAAAAGGGGTTAATGATTAAACCCTTGCTTGTAAGAGCTGTAGATGGTGTAGATTTTTCTCTCGATGAGGATAGGATCTTTGCCCTCGTTGGGGAGAGTGGGTGTGGTAAGTCAACTGTTGCAAGGCTTGTATTGAGACTCATACCACCTACTTCTGGTGAAGTACTCTTTCAGGGAATGAATATTTTTGGGTTTAATGGAGGCGCTTTGAAGGCATTCCGAAAATCAGTCCAGATTATATTTCAAGATCCTTTTGCATCACTGAACCCCAGGAAGAGCATAATGGATACTATCTCAGAGCCTCTCAAGATTCACAGAATTGTTGAGAAAAATAGGTTGAAGGACAAAGTGGTTGAGCTACTCAACAAGGTAGGTCTCGGTTCTGACATACTGTATCGTTATCCCCATGAGTTAAGCGGAGGGCAGAGGCAGAGGGTATGTATAGCGAGGACCCTTGTCGTATCGCCAAAGGTAATCGTTGCAGACGAACCTCTTTCAGCCCTTGATGTCTCAATACAGGCCCAGATATTAAACCTCCTTCAGGAATTAAAAAGGGAATATAAGATATCCTTTCTCTTCATAAGCCATGACCTCAGAGTTGTACACTACTTTAGTGATACTATTGGAGTTATGTACCTCGGAAAGATTGTGGAGTATGCAAAGACAGAGGATCTATTCGGGGAGCCTTTTCATCCTTACACAGGGGTGCTTCTCTCTTCAGCCCCTGTTATTCCAACGTCAGACACCACGCATTACGCACCACGCATTACGCATTACGCATCACGTCTTATTCAGGGTGAGGTTCCAAGCCCGATAGATATACCTCCTGGATGCCCCTTTCATCCGAGATGTCCAAGAAGGTTCGAACCTTGTGATAAAATCGTACCAGAACTCAAAGAAGTAGATGAAAGGTTTGTCTCATGCCATCTCTACTGAAATTACTCTTCCACCTTCTTTTAATCAGTAAATTTGTGGTTCAAAGATTTTTTATTTTCTATTTTTAGCTGATATGAGAAATGACCTTGTGCTATACTTTTTCAATAGATGATAAGAGGCGGCTAAATGAGAAGAAATTTCCCAACTGGGAGGGATTGTCTAATGGCGGCAGAAGATATTGGCTTGAGGTAAGTGGGAGACATGGATGGAAGGCGAGATATATTAAAGAAGTAGATGATAGAGAAGAAACAGTGAAATTTTACCAAGAGATCTACAATGGTAAAGGCAACTTAATAGAAATCCATGAAAAATTTCCTATGGATAAAGGACATAAGAGGTTAAAGGAGAAATGACGATGGTTTTAACAAAAAGGGCACTTGCCGATATGATTTTAAAATACATTAATAGGGGAATAGACTTATCAAGCCTTGTTACTTGGTCAGAGGATATGATTAAAGAAGCCGACTTTGAAAATGAAAGTTTTGAACTTATAAGAGAGATCCTCGCTCATATAGGACTTGCAGATGTCCGGGAATTCGGTCTTACATGGGAAGACTGTTATGAGTACCTTCACAGACTCGGTTATACAATAAAGGTAGAATTACTGGAAGTATAGTGAGATGTACTCTTTTCTTCTTTAACTGATCCCTATAATCATAGCAATTTTTGCCCCTGCCATTTCCCTTGCCGATGCTGACAGGATTTTTAAGGAAAACAATAATGCTGTTGTGGTTGTTGTAGCTTATGACAAAGAGGGCAAGCCAATTAGTCAGGGAAGCGGGTTTATAGTAAGGCAGGATGGGGCGATTGTAACGAACTATCATGTTATAAGCAGTGCTACGGATATAAGGGTAAAGGCAGGAGACAAGATTTTAGAGATTGAGGGACTGCTCCACATAGACAGGGGAAACGATATCATAATCATGAAGGCTAAAGATGAAAATCTTCAAATCGTGAAGATTGGGGATGCAGAAAAATTGAGTGTGGGATAGAAGGTTTATGTTATCAGCAGTCCACAAGGTCTGGAAAATACAATCTCGGATGGGATATTGAGTGGAATAAGAGAGATAGACCCTAAAAGGAAAATCTTGCATATAACAGCTCCTGTCTCGAAAGGGAGTAGTGGTGGCCCTGTCTTTAATAAAAACGGTGAGGTTGTAGGCATTGCAACATTTCTCATAGAAGAGGCACAGAACCTTAATTTTGCAATGCCTGTAAACCTTATAAAAGATAAGATTTCAGTTAAAAAGGTTACTGCACTAAATGATACTGAAATAGAGGATTATAAAAAGACAGCAGAGTATTGGTTTTATGTTGGCTTCTACCTCGGTGATGCTGGTTTATATAAAGAAGCAGTAGGAACTTTTAAACAAGCTTTTAAGATTAAACCAGATTATGCAGAGGCTTATTTTTACCTTGGTGTTATTTACATCTTTTTAGATATGTATAAAGAAGCAATAGAGGCTTTAAAGCAAGCGATAAGAATTAAACCTGATACTGACGAGCCAAATTCTTATCTTGGAGCTGCTTACTGGAAGTCAGGGATGTATAAAGAGGCAATAGAAGCTTCTAAACAAGCAATAAGAATTAATCCTTACAATGCAGGAGCACATATAAACCTTGGAGACGCTTATCTCTCTTCGGGTAGATTGAGTGAGGCATTAGAAGCCTGTAAGCAAGCAATAAGACTTGACCCATATAATGCGCGATCATATATGACTCTTGGTATGACCTATTGGTCTTTACTTATGCATGAAAAGGCAATAGGAGCTTTTAAAGAAGCTATTAAACTTTTCGAGATTAATCCAGCTGAATATAAATACAAACGCCAAGAGAGGGCGTTTGCGCATTGGGCTCTTGGGCGACTATATCTATTTACTGGAAAAAGGGGACTTGCACTTGAACAATATAGAATCCTGAAAGAACTCGACCCTGAACAGGCAGAGATGTTGTTTAATTTGATTTATAAGTAATCTTAACTCTCTTTACGTTAGAAAGATGGAAAAAATAAAAGTTGCAATAGATACCAATTGTATTATCGCTTTATTCAGGCAAAATGAAGACATTCACAACCATATGGTCTGTATTAAAGGAATGCATCGGAAAGGTGAAAAAAATTAGGAAATTAGGTAGAGTAGAGAACTGGCGTAGTAGCTGTGCCCTATCTCCAGTTCCCCCTCATCAAACCGTACGTTCAGTTTTCCCGAATACGGCTTTCCAGTCATCTTCTTTCATAGGCTTTCGCAGACTGAGTCCACGGAGCAGTTGTCGGTATCTTGTATAATCTGAGGTTTTTATATCCTGCTTGGCCTTCTGATATAGTTTCCTCTGAAGTTCCCGAATCTTTTCTGGAG
>JASEEX010000053.1 GCA_030019415.1 Thermodesulfovibrionales bacterium | reverse complement strand
GGCTCACCATGACATTATCGCTTCATTACGACAAATTTATCGCTGGATTTGGGTAGATATAAATTAGGGTCAATGACCCGGAAGGAGGTGTTTATGCCAAAGGTAGTAATAGACGAGAGTTTATGTGAGGGTTGCGGCACATGTGTGGAAACATGCCCCGAGGTATTCGAGCTTGGTGACGACGAAAAAGCACATATCATAGGGCCTGACAAACTTAATACCTGTAACATCCAAGAGGCCGTAGAGTTATGTCCGACTCAAGCACTCACGCTTGAAGAGTAGGGTCTTGATGTATATAATCCACACACTATGTTGTAGAAAGGACACAGAATCAGTAAACCCCGTTAGAAAAGCCCCTTTCTAACGGGGTTTTGATCTGGTCTATTTTTTGCTTCAAAATTCTTAATAGAAGGCAGAATTTCCTTGACAAAACTCCCTGAGGATGATATAAATTTTTTAAATTTTAAAAAAGACGGTCAAGGAGAATTGAAGTAGAGTAAACCCTATACCACCATGGTGCAGGGTAAAATAAATTCCTTGACAAAGTTGTCTGAGAATGATATAAATCTTGCAGATTGGAAAATGCCTAAGAGGGGCTAAATGAAAGTTTATGGGCATTTATGTGTATGCCTTCATCTGGAGGCAAAACAAATGAAAGGGAGGTGATAGAAAAGAAAAGCAGTGAGAAGTGAGATAGTGAATAGTGACAGTGGCAAAACTACTGCTCACTAAAACTTCCTGCATAGCGGGAAGTAAGTAATAACTTTCAAAGAAGGAGGGTTAGCATTGAGAAAGTACATAGTTATAGTTTTAGGTATTCTTCTTTTGTTGAGCCTCACTGCCCTTGCATATGCCGAGCAGCCTGATGTAAAGCTCGGCGGCCGTATACTGGTAAGAGGCTGGTACTTTGATAATGTTGGTTCTGTTATGTTCGACGACTGGAAGATTACAAATCTGCCTGTTAAAACAAAATATCAGGCACTTTACACCACAAATGCATACATTACTATTGATGCAAAGGTTGCTGAGGGTGTCAGAGGCTTTATGGAGCTCGAGACAACTGTAGTAGGCACTAAGAAGGATGTTGACTTAGGAGTTGAGAAACCTAACACCGGTCTATACATCTGGGGTGGCGGTGCTGACACAAAGCCCGCAGGAGAGTTGTACTTTCGCCAGTTATGGATCCAGTATACCGGATCAGGTCTTTTAGGTGTCCCTGCTGGAATAAAGGCAGGCCATCAACTGTTGACCCTTGGTGAAAAACAGTTCCTAAACCACGAGAGGTTCGGCGACGATGCAATCCTCTTATTGGTTGACCCAACAAAGGAACTGCACTTAGCGGTGGGTACAGCAAAACTCTGGGAAGGAGAATGGACAAAACACAAAGATGACATTGATGCCTATATCTTGCTCGGCACCTACAAGCTCGATAAAGACAATACTGTAGGTCTGAACTACACATTAATTCATAGTGATTCCTTGATTAATAAGGAAGTCTTGGCTGCTATTCCCGCAGATGAATCCCCTGTTTCTGTTGACACCTTAAATCTCCAGAACCTCGGTCTTCATGCAAATGGAAAGGTCGAAGGTTTAAGCTATGCAGGAGAGGTTGACATCCAGTTTGGAAAGGTAAAAGGTGACGGCGAAGTTTCCAAGTTCCGTGGCTATGGAATCTTTGCAAAACTGGGTTACAAGGTTGACCCTGTAAACTTAAGGGCATCATTCGCACTGGGTAGTGGTGACGACGACTATGACAACAAAATTGAGGAATTCGTAACCCTTCAAGGACCTGAGGCTGTAGGTCCTCTTGCAAGGTTTGTCCATTATACCCAGATTTATGAGCGCACAATACTGACAGCAGCAGGTTATAGAAATGCAGGAATTGCCAATACCACATACTATAATGCCGGCCTTGACATCACACCTGTAAAGGAACTAAGCCTCTCTCTCGATGGCTATATCCTCAGGGCAACTAAGAAATTGTATGATTGCCAGTCAAAGAACGTAGGCACTGAGGTTGACTTCAAAGGCACATACAAGATTGCAAAGAACCTCAGTTATTTTGTAGAAGCAGGCGTTTTTACACCAGGCAAATTCTATAATTTTGTTGAAGAGGGTATAGGTGCGCCTAAGAAGAAGACAGTTACTCAGGCAGTTCACGGCCTTAACCTCACATTCTAACACTTCGACCATTCGACGAGCTCATGGCTCAGTGTTAAGGCGGTTGCCCTGAGGGCAACCGCCTTTTTTGTATTTGAAAATTAAACAAACTCACACAATCCATTCTTGATTTTTAAACCAAAAAGCTGATATAGTAATTACCCCGTTAGAAAAATTTTCTAACGGGGTGTATTATAAGAGTGGGTTATCCCACTTTTTTATTTTAAAGGACGTAGATAGTATATCAACGTCCTGAAGGACATTTTATGGACTACATAAAAGAGAGGGTTTTAAAATTAGCAATGCAGGTAGCAGACGAGGAGGGTGTAGAGATATTTGACATTGAGTTACTCGGAAAGGGTAAGTTGTTGCTCAGGGTCATTATTGATAAGGAAGGTGGCATTACCCTCGATGACTGTGAGAGGTTCAGCAGAGGCCTCGAGGCTATTTTAGATGTTGAAGACCTGATTCCGGTATCATACACCCTTGAGGTTTCTTCCCCGGGGCTTGACAGGCCCCTGAAGGAGATGAAGGATTTTGAGAGAAGTACAGGTAAACTTGCCCGTATAGTTACGATAGAGAAGATAGAAAACCGGAATTTTTTTATAGGCCGGATCTTAGAGGTTAGTAGTGGTTTTGTAAGGCTTTTAGTAAATGGGCGTGAGATAGATATACCTCTTGAGAAGATATCAAAGGCAAGACTGGAGGTTGAGTTAAAATGTCGAAAGAACTCCTCTATCTGATAGACCAGATAAGTAGAGAAAAGGGTATATCGAGGGAGATATTGCTTGAGGCCCTGAGGTCTGCACTTCTCTCTGCCACGAGGAAGAGGTTTGGTGGCAGGACTAACATTGATCTCAAAATAGACCCGAAGACATGTGATATAATTGCCTTTGAAACGAAAAAGATTGTTTCTAAGGTCTCTAATGAAAATGAAGAAATCTCTCTCGAGGAGGCCAGAAAGATTTTCCCTGAGGCAATTGAAGGAGATATGGTAAATGTCCCTCTGGAACTCCTTGATTTTACCAGAATAGCTGCCCAGACAGCCAAACAGGTTATCTTCCAGAGGGTGAGAGAGGCTGAGAGGGAGGCGATCTACAATGAGTTTAAAGACAAGGCGGGAACAGTTGTGAGTGGTCAGGTCATGCGGAGGGAGAAGGGAGTATATTTTCTTAACCTTGGAAAGACAGAGGCGATACTTCCGATAAAAGAGGCGCTCCCTAACGAAAATCTCAAAAGGGGTGACACAGTCAGGGCATTTATTGAAGATGTGAGAATTACAACAAAAGGGCCGGCTATAATACTTTCGAGGACGAATCCACAATTTGTTACCGCCCTGTTTAAGATGGAGGTCCCGGAAATCCATGAGGGGCTTGTGGTTATTAAAGATATAGTTAGAGAGCCGGGTGAAAGGACAAAACTTACAGTATATTCGAAGGACCCATCTATTGACCCTGTGGGTGCATGTGTGGGGATGAAGGGAACAAGGGTTCAGTCAATAGTGCGTGAACTAAGGGGGGAGAGAATAGATATCATACCGTGGACTGATGACCCCAGGCAGCTCATTGCAAGGGCATTAAGTCCTGCGACAGTCGACAGGATAGGAATAAATGAGGAAGATAAGACTGCCATGGTAGTTGTTAGTGACGAGCAACTCTCGCTTGCCATAGGCAAGAGGGGTCAGAATGTCAGGCTTGCCATAAAGCTTACAGGCTGGGATATAGATATATTAAGCGAAAGTGAATACTCTAAGATGAAGACGGAAGAGGTAGACAGGACTGGCTAAACCCCGTAGTTGCATTAAAATGTTGTATTAAAATATAGATTTAACTAAGCTTTTTTAGATGATATTATTTTAATTAGATAGATGTTTTTGCAACAACGGGGTAAAGACCTATCAGATCTTCAGATACAGTATATAAAAGGGGTAGGGCCTCAGAGGGCCAAACTATTAAGCCGCCTCGGCATCAAGACAGTTAAAGATGCCCTGTATTATCTCCCTCACAGATACGAAGACAGAAGCAATCTTAAGAAGATAAGCGACCTGAGATACGGCAATGTAGAGACCGTGTCGGGGAGGGTCATCTCTGCTGAGGTAAAAAGGCTTACTGGAAGAAATCTGAAGATATTTGAACTTACCGTTAGCGATGGGAGTGGTCTCTTAAAAGGTAAATGGTTTAACCAGCCTTTCATGAAAAAGAATTTTAGGGTCGGACAGGAAGTGATGCTTTGCGGCACTGTAAAGAAAACTTATTCGGGAATCGGATTTGAGATGGATAATCCAGAATATGAGATTACGAGTGATGATGGTGATTTGTTAATCCATACGAATAGGGTTGTACCTGTGTACAGGGTTACCAGTGGCCTGAGTGTAAGACAGATCAGGTCAATAATGTTCAATCTTATAAACACATGCATTAAAGATGTATATGACCCGATACCTGTGGAAATACTGAGAAAAAACGGCCTCCCTGGTCTTTCTGAAAGCCTCTCACAGGTCCACTTTCCTGATACAGGTATAGATATAGGATTTCTGAACAGGGGAGTGAGTGAATTTCATAGAAGGCTTTCTTTTGACGAGCTTTTTATGCTCGAACTCGGGCTTGCTGTAATGAAGAGGGGGAGTGTACTCGAGAAGGGGATTGCATTTAACCCTGAAGGTAGACTTCTGAAAAGACTTATCGATATGCTTCCCTTCAGGCTGACGAAGGCGCAAGAAAAGGTATTCACCGAAATACTTATGGATATGAAAAGGCCCCATCCAATGAACAGGCTCATCCAGGGTGATGTGGGGTGCGGGAAGACTGTTATTGCGCTAATGGCTATGACAGTTGCAGCCGAATGTGGATATCAATCAGCTCTTATGGTGCCAACAGAGATACTCGCAGAACAGCACTACATTAACATACACAGTGTGGTAGAAGATTTGGGCTTGAAGATATGTTTATTGACAGGAAGCAAGAAAGAAAGACCTCTTGGTGAGATTGCTTCAGGTGAGATTAATATAGTTGTAGGGACCCATGCACTTATACAGGAAGGGGTAATGTTTAAAAACCTTGGTCTTGTGGTAATAGACGAACAGCACAGATTCGGCGTAAAGCAGAGGGCGCTGCTCAGGAAAAAGGCTATCGACCCTGATGTCCTTGTCATGACAGCAACCCCGATACCGAGGACCCTCGCACTTACACTATACGGCGATCTCGATTACTCCTTTATTGATGAGCTCCCTCCTAACAGAAGGCCTGTGGAAACCCTTTTATTCAGTCCGGGGCAGAAAGAGGCTATATATAGATTCATCAGAGAGGAAATTAAAGAGGGAAGGCAGGTGTATGTTGTCTATCCGGTAATAGAGGAGTCAGAAAAGACAGACCTCAGGTCAGCGATTAGAGGTAAAGCCGCCTTTGAGAAGTCCTTCCCTGAATTCAGGGTTGGGCTGATTCACGGCAGGATCAAGGCACAGGAAAGAGAAGAAATAATGGCATCCTTTAAGCGTGGAGAATTGGACTTACTGGTCTGCACAACTGTAATAGAGGTTGGCGTTGATGTGCCAAATGCAACACTTATGCTTATAATACATGCTGAGAGGTTCGGACTTGCCCAGCTTCATCAGCTCAGGGGAAGGGTAGGTCGTGGTGCTCACCGTTCTTACTGTTCGCTAATAGCATACGAACCCCATAGGGAAGAAGCGAGGAGGAGGCTTGATATAATGGTCCGGAGTAATGATGGATTCAGGATAGCAGAAGAAGACCTGAATATAAGAGGGCCAGGAGAGTTTTTCGGAACCCGTCAGTCTGGAATGCCAGACCTCAAGATAGCAAACATTGTAAGGGATGCAAGACTCCTTAACAAAGCGAGGAGAGAGGCATTCAGTCTCATTGATAGAGACCCTGATCTGAAAGGATTTCCTTTATTAAGAAAATCCCTCGAGGCATTCTGGGAAGGGAAGGTTGAATTGTTTAAGACAGGGTGAGGAGAGATTATGTGGAAAAAATTAAAAGAAAATTTCGACAGTGGAATCAAAAAAATAAAATGGTTTTCGTCATTACTTTCGGATAGACTAAAGGTAGAGTATTCAGTGATGAGGCTTCTTTATCAGTCAGAGCAGATGGAGAGAAGAAAGGACGAACTGATGAGAACAATAGGCCAGCGTGTCTATGAACTAAAAGGGTACTCTGATAGGTATATCCTGAAGGACAGGGTTATAATGGAAGCCCTTAGTGAACTTGAGAAGATCAATAGCGAAATAGAATTGACAAAAAAGAAGGCTTCAGAAATAAGCAGCTCAATTTGACTTATGCATGGCATAATTCCATACCTGACGGTCTTCCTGTTTGGTTCTGTTGTAGGTTCATTCCTTAATGTCTGCATATACAGGATACCGAGGGGATTATCGATAATCGTGCCTTCCTCGAGATGTTCTTCCTGTAACATCCCTATCAGGCCCTGGGATAACATACCAATATTAAGTTATATATTTCTGGGTGGCAGATGCAGGGCATGTAAGGCAAGGATATCCTCCAGGTATCCTCTTGTGGAGCTCCTGAATGCAGTATTTTATGTTGTGGTCTTATGGAGATTCGGTTTTGGATGGCATACCCCCGTATATTCTGTTTTTTGTTCAGCCCTTATTGTTATAACCTTCATAGATTTAGATTTTCAGATAATACCGAATGGAATAACCCTGCCAGGCATCCCGATAGGAATAATACTCGGAGGGTTTCTCCTGTTAGATCCTTTTATGCGACATCTATCCCTCGGAATAAAATCCTCCCTTACAGGGGCATCTATCGGTTTTGGATTCTATTATCTGGTTGCAAAAGTGGGAGCCCGGATTTTTAAAAAAGAGGCAATGGGCGGTGGAGATATCAAGCTGATGGCAATGGTTGGAGGATTTCTCGGGTGGAAGGGAGTAATACTCACGACCTTTCTCGGAAGCCTTTCAGGGGCGATTATCGGTGTCCTACTGATATTACTTAAGGGGAGGGAATGGGGCTCAAAGATTCCATTTGGTCCATACCTTGCTCTCGGTTCAGTTATAACGCTTTTTTACGGTCAGGAAATACTCTCCTGGTATCTCGGCAGGCAGACAACGTAATTTGGGTTAAAATTATGTTAAAATTTGGCATCAGGGGTTAGGGTCGAATATGGCGAAGATGACGATCCAGGATCTTCTCAGGAAAAAGATGGAGCGGAGAAAGATTACTATGCTCACTGCCTATGATTATCCTTTTGCCCGGATAGTTGATGAGGCTGGTATTGATGCAATTATTGTTGGAGATTCCGTCAGCATGGTTGTACAGGGGCTTGAAAATACCCTTCCCATTACAATGGATGAGATGATTTACCACACAAAGATTGTTTCGAGGGCGGTCAAGGATGCAATGGTTATCGGAGACCTGCCTTTTATGTCCTATCAAGCAAGTGTTGAGGATGCAGTAAGAAATGCAGGGAGATTTTTGAAAGAGGCAGGCGCCTCCGCTGTAAAGATTGAAGGTGGTGCTGAGGTGGCAGGGCATATCAGGGCCATGACAAGATCTGACATCCCTGTTATGGCGCATATTGGTCTTACACCTCAGTCAATCCACAGGATGGGTGGATATAAGGTTCAGGGCAGGACTGAAGAGTCTGCAAAGAGATTAATAGAAGAGGCACGTATCACTGAAGATGCAGGTGCATTTTCACTCTTGCTTGAGGCGATACCAATGGGTCTTGCTAAGAGGATAACGGAAGAGGTTTCAATTCCAACCATCGGCATAGGTGCTGGCCCTCATTGTGATGGGCAGGTGCTCGTCCTTCACGATGTCATAGGACTATTTGAGAGATTCCTGCCTAAGTTTGCTAAGAGGTATGTAAATTTAAGGGATGAGGCCCTGAAGGCTATTAAGATTTACAAAGAAGAAGTAGAAAAGGGCATATTCCCGTCAGAAGAATATAGTTTTAAATAAACCCCGTTAGAATTTCACACGGGGCATTCTAACGGGGTAAATTAGCATAGAGCTTAGAGTCTCAAAATACTCTTTGCCCTTTGCTTACTTATTTTTTAATCTTTTCGGTTAGATTGTTGATAATATCGGTCAGGGTAACGATACCTACAAGCTTTTCTTTATCCACTACGGGAACCTGTTTTACCCTGCGAAGGATCATCGTTGAACCAGCTTTAACAACAGGCATGTCGCTATTTACTGTAATGGGAGGCGCCCCCATTATGTCTCTCACTTTCATTTCAAAAAGCTTATGTACGCGTTCCTCGATATACTCGAGGTCTGACATATATCGCTCCTCTTCAATAATATCAGGATAGCGTGGCAGGATTGCTTTGAAAATATCTGCCTTCGTGATTACTCCTACAACCTTATCTCCTTCCATAACAACGAGGCCATTAACACGATTCTTTTTAAGGACATCTGCACATTCCTTCAAGGTATTATCTGGTCCGATAGTGTGTACTTCTCTGGTCATGATCTCTCCGATTTTCATGGCTTTTCTCCTCCTAATTTAAAAATTAAAAAACGACAGGCCATTATATCACTTCCTCAGAACGGAATCAAGCTTTCGAATTGCCTCATCAAAAATCTATATAAAACTGAATCGTTGCCTCATTTAAAAA
>JASEEX010000052.1 GCA_030019415.1 Thermodesulfovibrionales bacterium | reverse complement strand
GATATGTTAGCGGAAATTAGCACTTAAACTGGTACTAAAAATGGGGGACATGTCCTTTTAAAGAAGAATTTGTAGCTAAGTCTAAAGAGATTGAAGATGGTGTTGTAGTGGATTTTGATGAAAAAGGCCAACTAATCGGAATAGAGGTATTAGATGTAAGTCAGAGGTTTAGTCTCTCTGATATTGTTAATGTAAATATAGAAAATCTTCCGGTAGAAGCTATCAAATAGGGAAACGCTATCCAAAATTTTCTTCTCAAGACCTTCAGCTTATCAAGAAAGCCCTCCGGCTTTTGAATAGAACCTTCTCAAAGGTATAATCTCCTTAAGGAACAATAAAGTATTTCAGAAAAATCAAAGAAGGCAACTCTAAAAATATTGTCCTTCAGGTTGCAAGGCTTGCAGCGAGGGGAAAGACTTAGGTAATTATTCTTGCCCAATCTTCTCAATAAAAGCCTTTGCAGCCTTTAATGCATCTTTCACCATATCTACATCATAAATAAGCCCTCTATAATATCCTGCTATGTGCAAAGCATCGTAAAGCTTTTCAAATTCCCTCATTAACCTTCCATCATGAACTGCAATATGCTTTCTTAAAGCATCTCGATATGCATCTACTGATTTAGGAAGTTCTTTCTTGGTTAGGCCTCTTTTAGTTCCGAGATACTCATTTATCGCCTCTAAAACAGCAAGATAGGCAGTTGAGAATGCCTCTCTCACGGGCTTAATATCAGTATATGTATTGTCCTCAATAGGAACAGATTTTAATATTTCCCTTGCATTATTTAAATATCTCAGTGCTTCTTTCATTTAAACCCTCCGAGGTAAATTAATCACATTCAAAGCCGTATTGTCAATATTTCTCAAGACCTCCAGCGAGCACTAAACAGTGCTCCTGATTATCTCTGCTATCTCCTCTATCGTTGATTTCTCAAGCTCAGGGTAAATGGGTAATGAAAGGACTTCCCGGGCCGCCTTCTCAGCAACAGGGAAATCGCCTTCTTTATAACCCCAAAATCTGAGGGCTCCCTGAAGGTGAAGCGGTACAGGATAATAGATTACAGATGAGATCCCATTCTCCTTCAGACGCTTCTGTATCTCGTTCCTCCTCTGGCTCCTGATTGTATACTGATGGAAGACATGATATGCCCCTTTCCGTTCAACAGGGCACTTTACCACATCTGAAAGTAATTCGGCATAGAGTGCTGCCTTCTGCCTCCTCTTTCTATTGTATTCATCTATTCGCTTCAGCTTCACAAGGAGGATGCCTGCCTGTATCTCATCCAGCCTGCTGTTAAACCCGGCCCTTTCATGTATGTAAGAACCCTTTGAGCCATGGTTCCTCAATCTTCTCACTATATCAGCCACTTTAGAGTCATCAAGGACTATTATTCCTCCATCTCCGTATCCGCCGAGGTTCTTGCTCGGATAAAAACTGAAACAGCCCGCATCTCCAAAACCTCCAGCTCTTCTGCCATTCAGATCAGCACCAAAGGACTGGGCACAATCCTCGATCACCTTAAGACCATACCTTCCTGCTATTTTTAATATCTCCTCCATATCAGCCATATGGCCGAAAAGGTGAACAGGCAGGATGGCCTTAGTCTTTTCTGTTATCTTTATATCTATCTGACTTACATCTAAATTAAATGTGTCTGGTTCAATGTCTACAAAAACAGGTTTAGCGCCTGTATAAAGTATTGCCTCAACAGTAGCAAAAAAGGTAAAGGGTGTTGTGATAACCTCGTCTCCTTCTCCGATGCCGAGGGCATCAATTGATAAGTGAAGGGCATCAGTTCCTGAGGCAACACCCACTGCCTCTGATACTCCATGATAATCTGCTATCTTCTTCTCGAATTCGGAGACCTTAGGACCGAGTATATACTGACCGCTTTTGAGGATTTCTGTCAGAACATTAAGCACCTCATCTTTAATCTCCTGAAATTGTTTCTTCAGATCGACCATGGGAACCATCTTTTTCTCCTCAATCACCTTTTTCATCCCTTTCTCCTTATCATCTCCGTTATCTCCAGTACTATTTTCAATGCCTCTCTTCCCTCAATGGCGGAGACCCTCGGTCTCCTTCTATCCTTCACACAACGAATAAAATCCTCCAACTCTTCTTTTAACGGTTCTTTATTATCGGGCCTTATGGCATCAAAGGATATGCCCTCTCCTGTCATAAAATAGTGCCTTATCTCACAGCGCTGGTAATCAATGAAGAGGTAAGAATCCTTCTGGAAGACCCTGAGTCTTCTCTTCTTCTCAGGTGAAAGCCGGCTTGCTGTAAGAAGGGCTACGCAGCCATTTTCGAACTCAAGCCATGCCTTCGCAACATCAATATTATCGGTAAGGACCTTTGCCCCTACTGCCCTAATCTCTTTGACTGGGGAGGGGATGAGACTCAGTATTATATCTGCATCATGGATCATGAGATCGAGTGTGACATCAATATCCGTCCCTCTACCGAGGAAGGGCGAGAGCCTTTCTGACTCGATGAACCTCGGTTCCTCTACCATCTCAGAGGCAGCAAGCATGGCTGGATTATATCTTTCAAGATGACCTACCTGAAGGATGCACCCCCTCTTCTCTGACTCAACAACAAGTTCATCAGCCTCTTTGATGCTCCCTGTTATTGGCTTCTCTATAAGGATATCCTTTCCTGCCCTGAGACATTCAAGGGCAATACTATAATGGGATGTTGTAGGTGTTACAATACTCAGGGCATCAACCTTATGGAGAATTTCTCTATAATCAGAACATACCTCACACCCATATCTTTCTGCAAAGGCACCAGCCCTCTTTTCATCCGTGTCAATAAGGGCTATAAGTTCAGTGTCCTCTAACTCAGAATAGATCCTTGCATGATGTTGACCAAGATAGCCAATTCCAATAACACCAACTCTAACAGGCAGAATTCCTCCTCTTACCCCGCACCACGGCTTTACAGCCGTGGCATTGGGGTATCACCCTTCGGGATTTCACACATTCACCCCGCACCTTTTGTAAGGTGCGGGGTAAACCACAGGATGGAACTGTCTTTGAGCGGCTTTGAATTCTGTTTTTAACAGAATTCACCTCGGAGCCCCGCACTATGTCATAGTGCGGGGCGAGAATGAGCGAAAAGATTGTTCCATCCTGTGCCCAGTTAACCCCGTTGGAATTGCACACGGAGCATCGGACACCATATGCAAAAACAAAATATTTCTCTATCATGCTATCATGTCCATGGCAAATCGCGGCATTCCTACGGGGTTAATCATATGAATTTATGTTATTCAAAGGGAGTTACTAACCTTTTTTACCTCCTCAAGTTTCTTTATTGCCCTACCCGAACCTATTGCCTCTGCTGCCATTGCCACACCATTCCTGAAATCTTCTGCCCTTCCAGCCACGACAAGAGCTGCAGCGGAATTCATGAGCACTATGTCGCGTTTGGGACTTTTCTCTCCATTCAATATTGAAAGTGTTGTCCGGGCATTACTGCCCTTATCAGCACCAATGAGGTCTTCCATTTTGCTTCTTTCAAATCCAAAATTTTCGGGTACAACATAAAAATTTTCAACCCTGTGATTAACATATCTTGATACCTTTGTCCCACCAGTTGTGCTTATCTCATCAAGCCCATCCTCGCCATGGATAACCATTGCATCAACCGCACCAAGGTTTCCAAGAACCATTGCGAGAGTCTCTGTAAGGCTATCGGAAAACACACCAAGTATCTGCCTCTTTGCACCTGCAGGGTTTGTTATCGGCCCAAGTATATTAAATATCGTTCTTATACCCATTTCCCTTCTCGGTCCTATGGCATACTTCATTGCAGGATGAAATAATGGTGCAAAGAGAAATCCAAAACCCGTCTCGAAAAGGCATTCTTCCACCTTCTCAGGAGGCAGGTCTATTTTTACACCAAGGGCCTCAAGGACATCAGCACTCCCGCACTGGCTTGAGACAGAACGGTTTCCATGTTTTGCGACAGGTACACCACATGCAGAGACAACGATCGCCGTTGTTGTAGAGATATTAAAGGTATGTGACATATCACCACCAGTACCACAGGTATCGAGGACTCCTTCAGGCGCCTTGATGATTATTGCCTTCTCCCTCATAATCCTCGCTGCCCCTGTTATCTCCTCGATAGTCTCGCCCTTCATCCTCAGGGCTGTAAGAAATGCCCCGATCTGGGCATCTGTAGCCCTCCCCTCCATTATCTCATTCATACATTCAGCCATTTCAACCTCTGAAAGAGATATATTTCCAACAAGCAAGTTTATCGCTTCTTTGATCATGAATACCTCAAATCCCCCCTTGCCCCCCTTTTCTAAAGGGGGGATGGGGGGATTACTATTTTTCATTATTTTTTATATAATCGTTTCATTTTAATTTCAAAAAATTCCTCAAAAGGTCTTTTCCAACTTTTGTAAGGATCGATTCTGGATGGAACTGAACACCCTCAATAATTAAGTCCCTGTGTCTTACACCCATTATCTCATCTCTATCCGTCCATGCTGTTATCTTCAGACAGTCAGGCAGGGTCTCTTTCCTTATCACAAGAGAATGATACCTCGTTGCCTCAAATGGATTTGGAAGGCCTTCAAATATCGTCCTTCCATCATGCAGTATCATAGATGTCTTTCCATGCATAAGCCGGGGGGCCCTTATTATTTCTCCTCCAAAGGCAGCACCTATGGATTGATGTCCAAGGCATACGCCTAAGATCGGGATACTGCCAGCGAAATATCTTATCAGCTCTACAGAAATACCAGCCTCTTTCGGTGTGCACGGGCCAGGCGAGATTACAATCCTTTCTGGATTCAGTCTTTCTATCTCATGGATTGTAATCTTATCATTCCTGAAGACCTTTATATCCTCACCAAGCTCTCCAAAGTACTGGACGAGGTTATAGGTAAAGGAATCGTAATTATCAATCATTAATAACATAAAATCACCAATATCCAATAATCAAACACCAAATAAACTCCAATAACCAAAAACCAATTTAACAAACAAGTCTGGAACTTGGAATTTGGTTATTGATTATTCTTCTCATTATTTGGTTATTGTATTGTAATTTGGTCATTGGTTATTTTAACTTAACTCTGTTTCTGCCATATCAACAGCCCTCATCATACCCATTGCCTTATTCACGGTTTCAGCATACTCTCTGTCAGGAACCGAGTCAGCCACTATCCCTGCACCTGCCTGAACATAAACCTTATTATCTTTTATTACAAGTGTTCTTATTGTGATACAGGTATCCATGTTCCCTGAATAGCTGAAGTATCCAACAGCACCTGCATAGGGGCCTCTCCTTGTTGGCTCAAGCTCTTCTATTATTTCCATTGCCCTCACCTTTGGGGCTCCTGTCACAGTGCCAGCAGGAAAACAGGACCTTAACACGTCAAAGGCATCCAGTCCAATCCTTAGATTACCCTCTACATTCGAGACGAGGTGCATAACATGGCTGTATCTTTCAACAGTCATCATTTCCGTCACTCTTACAGAGCCTATCTCTGCAACCCTTCCAACATCGTTTCTTCCGAGGTCAACAAGCATTATATGTTCAGCTATCTCTTTGGGATCCTTCCTGAGTTCTTCCTCAAGGAACTCATCCTCTTCTTCTGCCTCCCCCCTCTTTCGAGTTCCTGCAATCGGTCTCAGGATTATCTTTCTTCCCTCAAGCCTCACCAGTATCTCAGGGGACGAGCCTACAAGCCTTGCATCGCCTGTATCAATATAGTACATATAAGGAGATGGATTTATAACGCGCAATGCCCTGTATATATGGAAGGGGTCTACATGAGACTCACGTTCAAACCTCTGTGACAGAACAACCTGAACCACATCTCCAGACATTATATATTCCTTTCCTCTGAGTACCGCTTCCTCAAAAGCCTCTTTTGTAACAAAGGATGAGGAATAACCATGGAGTTCTGAGTTCTGAGTTCTAAGTTCTAAGTTTGGAATTTGGAATTTTGAATTTTGAATTTTGAGTATTGGTTGTCTCAGTCTCTCCACAATGCCCTCTATTTTTTCTACTGCCTCTAAGTACGCCTCTGTAGAATCTCTACCATCAAGACAGACATTGGAAACAATCTTTATCTTCTGTTTCAGACTATCAAATATGAGCATCGTATCTGCCACCATAAAAAACATGTCGGGAAGGTCTATACCAGGTTTTTTTTGATCGGGGATTCTCTCGAAAAATCTGATCATGTCATAGCCCATATAGCCAACAAGACCTCCACAAAACCTCGGTAAACCCTTAACATCAACAGGCCTGTATGTATTGATCTCTTTTTTTATAACTTCAATGGGGTCTTCCACTTCGAATATATGGGCCCCTTTTTTATTATCCTTTATTTCTACCTTCTTTCCCCAACTCTTTATGACCTTTGATGGCCTTGAACCTAAAAAGGAATATCGCGCCCACTTTTCACCTCCAACAACACTCTCGAGTAAAAATGATGGGGTACCTCCAAGCTTCAGGGCAGCTGACACAGGTGTGTCTGTATCGGCAAGGATTTCCTTATATACAGGGATGAGATTCCCCTTTGATGAAAGAGACTTGAAACCTTCTGAGTCAGGATAAACCATTAAACAGTTATAATCTGGCCGTCCCTTAGTATCTCAATATTCCTTATTCTAAGTGCCTTTATCTCCTTCTTTATTATAGAGATGTACTGTGGCTTTGCGTGAGAGACAAGGATCATTGGTGGCATTTTGATCATTTTTAGAATCTCATTTCTCAACAGTGAAGCGGTAAGATGCCCTGACTTTGCAGCCAGTTCACTCATACTGTTTGGAAAGGAGGTCTCTACGATGAGACACCTTACATCGTGTAAAGAGACCTTCCTCCAGAAAAGTTCAGTTGGGCCTGTATCTCCTGTATAGGCAATGGCCTTTCTATCCTTCCCTTCAATTATATATCCATAGGCAGGTACAGCATGATTCATCTTTTCAGCAAAAACCTTGTATCCGTCAATATTCAGGGGGTGAGATCGGTTAATGGCCTTGAATCTCAATATAGGCTCTTTGATATTAGGGATTTTTGTGAAATCAGGCCATATCCTATCGTTAAAAACATTCTTTTTAATGTCCACAAGAACTTCTCTGCCGCTAATTAGCGTTACAGTGTGGTTTTTATTTTTTATAATTATGTTGTCAAGAAAAAAGGGGATTCCCTTGATGTGGTCAAGATGTGCGTGAGTCAAGAGGATATATTTGATCCTCCACTGCTCACTATCACTTAGTGAGAATCCGATATTACCGGCATCCATTAAAATTTTATCGTCTACCAGGAACGCAGGCAGATTATAGCCTGGCATCTCAGAGCCTGAGGCTCCAAGCACTCTTATTTTCAAGGTCTAACACCTTCTTTCCACAGTCCATCACAAACTTGAGAAGAATTTTTGCTATTATATCATGATTTTTAGGATTTTAGAAATATTGAGATTTCTATGAAGCTATGTTAAACATTATGTGACTTTTACCTTGACTTTTATAAGCGAGCGTATCACAAATTAACATGCACCAGGTTTTAAGGAGGTCTTCTATGGATAGAAATTTGAAAAGGATATTGTATGCATCTTTATTTTTATTTATCATTGCCAGTTTTGCACATGGTGCTGGGCAACCAGTTGGTAAAATTACAGGGCTTAGCGGAAGTGTCTCATACAGAGAGAAGGAAAACATTCCTTATAAACCAGCTAAGAAAGACACCGCATTAGTAAAGGGCTACTGGATAAAGACAGGTGCTGACGGCTGGGCAGTTTTAACTCTATCTGATGAAAGCAAGCTGACACTCTCCAATAATACAGAGCTGGAGATAACAGAGCTCGTTATAGGCAAAAACAAAAAGGATGGTATATTCAGCGTAACGCAGGGAAAGCTCAGGGCATCTGTAATTAAAGCTGCAGGTGAAAAAGTAAATTATACAATGAGGAGTCCAACAGCCGTTGCGGGCATAAAAGGCACTGAATTCATGATGATGACCCAAGGACTTGCCAATGTCTTTTTTGGAAATGAAGGAGTAGCTGAAATATCAGGAGATACCCCTACTTCAAAACTATTGAGTGTTGATACAATGGTTCAGAATACAAGGGGATATACGCCAACAGACCCTGTTAAGGTTGAGCCTGACACCCCGCTATCCACTGCAAAAAAGAACTTCGAGGAGATAACAGCAGCAAAACCTCCAGAAGATTGGGAGCTTTCAAACAATTTACCACACATAATTGCGAGATGGAATATAAACTACGGCCACTATCTGGCAGATGCAGGAAGATATGAGGAAGCACTCTATGTATTTCAAATAGCCCTTGACCTTACAAACTTACCAGAGATCAGGAGTGATGCGAGGCTGGAGAGGGGTACGGTTTATTCGAGATTTTTGAGAAATCCCGAGGCAGCACTGGCAGAGTATTTATTGGTGCTTGAGGAATATCCACAAGTGCCCCAGAGGGAAACGGCACTTTATTTTACAGGCATGACCCTTTATGAACTCGGCTTCAAGGAGCAGGCAAAAGAGAAGCTGGTGCGGTACAAAAAAGAATATCCGGAAGGCAAACATATAAGTAATGTAGAGACAATATTGAATCTGCTTGATAAATAAGGCATCACGCCTGTAAAGGCGCGGAAGGAGACTATCGTAGAGGTAAGACATGGCCAGACAGAGATATTTAATTTCGGTGTTTTTGATATGCATTGCTTTTTATCAAATGAATCTGCCCTTGCCTCTGAAAAGCTTGCCTTGGCAGGCAGTAAGCAGGGGCCCGAGATTTTTGTGCAGATGGGGCATAATTTTGTGGTAGTGTATAAATAACTATAAAATAGATGTGCTGGAGATATAGATGCCTGTTTTAAAGTATAAGACCTTTGAAGAAGCAGAGAAAAAACTGTGGAATTTTATGCCTGATGACAATTATTTCAAAATGGTTTTGTCTTTAAACAGCACAATGTTTAAAAAGGCGATAATCAAGGACTTCCCGCGCGGCGTTCATAAGTATAAATCCTTGAAAGACGCCCAAAAGGAAATGGAAAATTGGCTGATGAAAAGAGTATAGACAGCACTCTTTTTGATATCTGCAAGGCATTCAATTCTGAAGGCGTTTCATATGTCCTGATTGGCGGATGGGCAGTAATAATACATGGGTTTCCCCGTCTTACAAACGATATTGATTTTTTGGTAGACAGTTCTGAAGAAAATATAAGAAAAATAAAGTGTGCGCTGAACAGGGTTTTTAATGACAAATCTATCGATGAAATCAGACCGAGTGATATCGCTGAATATTCAGTTGTGCGCTATGTTTCTCCCAATGGGGCGACAATAGATTTAATGGCAAATATCGGTGAGGTCGCAGACTATAAGAGCGTAAGCGAGCATATAGTTATTTTTGAGGTTCTTGGGAATGAGATCCCTGTTTTGGATGTGGAGACTCTGATTAAGTTAAAAGATACAATCAGGGATAAGGACAAAATGGATTTGGCTTTTCTGAAAGAAAAACTCAAAAAAGGAAAGCGTAACATAAAAGATTGAAATAAGCTCTGAGATAGATTCTTTAAGATTCTCTAAACAATAACGCAAAGGGGGAGATATGAAACAGGAACATGTCCCAGATTTAGTTGAAGTAAGAGCGACTCCTCGATAAAATAAGCAAC
>JASEEX010000051.1 GCA_030019415.1 Thermodesulfovibrionales bacterium | reverse complement strand
GCATATAAGGGGATAAAAAATTTATTTTTGAGAGTAACCTTTCGTAATTCGGGTTTAACTTTTTGAGGTAAGTCAAGATTCCGTCAATTAAATTTGCCGACAAGAAATTAAACTTTTAACAAGTGTCATAACATCAAGGAGAAAATCAATTACAGATGTAGAACGAAATGAAGTAATGGGTGCAGTAGCAGAATATTACAAAATTCCTACAGGAGAGATTAAAATAAATAGAAAAGCAAGAGATATAGCGATATACTTAATGTACTTAATGAAAGAAGAGACTGATTTAGGTTTAAACGAAATTGGAGATGAACCTTCTGGTATAAGTCATACTGCAAGAAGGTTAGAAGAGAGATTAGAAAAAGATAAAATGTTAAGAGAAAACTTACATCATATAATAGAAATTTTGTCAAAAATCAAGAGCTGACACCTAGTAGAAGAACAGAAAACCAAATTCCTATCTTTAGGAGTGCGCATGAGCGGTGCACCAGTTTTGCAGGATCATAACAGTACGACATTTACCAGCGGTAGCTTGTTGGCGCGGAACACCGTATACAATCTCATCGGCCAAGGGTTGCCGATGCTGGTGGCCTTATTTGCCGTCCCGTTGCTCATCAACGGTTTGGGTACAGAACGTTTTGGTGTGCTGACCCTGGCGTGGATGGTTATCGGTTATTTCAGCCTGTTTGACTTGGGGCTGGGCCGGGCGCTGACCAAAATGGTGGCGGAAAAGTTAGGAGTAGGTCGGGTGCAAGAAATCCCTGCTTTGGTTTGGACCACCCAGTTTCTTATGATATTACTGGGACTGCTGGGGACACTCGTAGTTAGCCTGCTTTCTCCTTGGCTGGTAGGGAAAGTGCTTAAAATCCCGGAAGCATTGCAATCTGAAACTCTGCACACTTTTTACCTACTCGCATTATCTATACCAGTAACCATCAGCATTTCGGGGCTAAGGGGCGTCTTGGAGGCGCACCAGCGTTTCAAACTAATTAACGCTATCCGCATCCCTATGGGGATATTTACATTTTTAGGTCCCTTGTCGGTATTGCCTTTTTCTCAAAGTCTTTTTCTGGCGGTTGCTGTTCTGGTGGCAGGTCGATTGCTTGCCTGGCTGCTTCATCTACTATTTTGCTTTTACACCATGCCTGCGCTTCGTCACGGTGTTGTATTGCAACGCGCACTGACTGGACCCTTAATTCGCTTTGGCAGTTTGATGACTGTAACTAATATTATCGGACCGCTTATGGTTTATCTGGATCGCTTCTTAATTGGCTCCATGATTTCCGTTACGGCTGTTGCCTATTATGCTACACCCTACGAGGTGGTAACTAAATTATGGCTTATTCCAGTGGCTCTGGCCAGCGTTTTGTTCCCTGCGTTTTCCGCCAGTCTTGCGCAAGATCGCAACCGAGCCGCGCTGCTCTTTAGCCGAGGGGTAAGATACATTTTTCTTTCCCTGTTTCCTATCATTTTGCTTATAATAACTTTAGCTCATGAAGGACTCACCCTCTGGCTTGGCGCTGAGTTCGCACAAAACAGTACCCGTGTGCTGCAATGGCTGGCTGTCGGTGTGTTTTTTAACAGTCTGGCCCAAATTCCCTTTGCGCTTGTGCAGGGTGCCGGTCGGCCAGACCTCACAGCCAAGCTGCACCTTATCGAATTGCCGTTTTACTTGCTTGCTGTTTGGTGGCTGATCGGCGCTTACGGCATTGAAGGCGCAGCCGTTGCCTGGGTGGCGCGTATAGTAGTGGATACGCTAATTTTGTTTGGCATGGCGCACCGTTTTTTGTCAAGCAGCGTGCCAATCACACAGTTTGTGGCATTTACCTTTGGGGCGATCCTTCTTATCCTGCCCCCTGCTGTTTTACCAATGAGCATAGCTATGAAGGGACTCTTCCTTTTTTTAACATTGCTCGCTTTTGCCTTAATCACTTGGTTACTAATTCTTGCCCCGGGGGAACGGTCGTTTGCGCTTAATTACCTTAAAATAGCTCAGGTAATTTTAACTGGGGAAGTAAACCATGACAAATCAAAGAAACAGTGATATCCGCACCTACCCATGCCCAAACTGTTACCTATGTGGCGTTCAAGGCCGGCTTTTATACCAAGGCCTGAAGGACCGCCTATTTGGTACACCGGGGGAATGGAATCTGAAGCACTGCCTGAATCCTGAATGCGGGCTGGTGTGGCTGGATCCGATGCCGTGCGAGGAGGATATCGGTAAAGCCTATGCTGTTTATTACACTCATCAAGAAGATAGTAACGATGAGCAAGGAAATAACTTGAGTATTTTTCTCAAGTTAAGTTTGCATCGTGTATACAACCTTTTGCTGTATGCAACGCCATTCCAGCATGAGCGCAAGCAGCGTGAGCTCATGTATCTAAATGAAATGACCCCTGGCAGACTACTTGAGGTGGGATGTGGAAACGGTCGTCGGCTTGCTCAGATGCGTGCTCTGGGCTGGGAGGTGGAGGGGCAGGAGGTTGATCCTAAAGCTGCCGCACATGCTCGCAACGCTTACGGTGTCACGGTACACTTAGGCACCTTGGAAAATATATATTTTCCGACCGATTCGTTTGATGCGGTCATTATGAACCATGTTATAGAGCACGTGCATAGTCCAGTGGCGCTTTTGGCGGAGTGTTATCGTATTATGAAACCCGGTGGACTGTTGGTGGCCGTTACCCCTAATGTTGAAAGTTACGGGCATAAGCGCTTTGGAGCATGCTGGAGGGGTTTAGAACCACCAAGGCATCTGCATCTTTTTTCTGTTGGCGCGCTTATGGTTTGTGCAAAAAAAGCAGGGTTCCGTTCGGTTGGAACCTGGACTACACCGGTCAATGCGGCAAGTATCTATCTTGGCAGCCGGGATATTCAGGTAAGCGGGAAGCATAAGTTTGGACTTAAACATCAGTCCCTGGGTAAACTTGCCCAAGCAGCGGGGTTTAAGCTAAAAGAGCTTTTTCTTAGTCGTTGGTGGTCGGGGATAGGAGAAGAAATTGTACTAAAGGTGGTCAAATGAACGGACAAAAGTGCCAGGCACCTGCACCACATAATATTTGTACAATTGTAGTCACTTATCATCCGGACGAAGGCCTACCCGAAAGGATTGAGCGTATTTTAGGTCAGGTTGATAAGGTGGTTATTGTGGATAACCATTCTTCTGAATCTTGTTTGGCAATGATAAAGAATATATCCTCAAATTTAGGGATTCATTTAATTCTCAATGGTGAAAACTTAGGGATTGCAACCGCACTTAACCAAGGGGTTCGCTATGCGATTGATTGCGGCTACAGTTGGGCCTTGACACTGGACCAAGACACTGTTCCCTATCTGAACATGGTTCAAAACCTGATCTCTGCTTACAATAACTGTCCGTTTAAGGAGAAGGTTGGGATAGTTGGGTCGAATTTTCAAGTGAATAGTACGGGAAAGACCTTACTGCACAACAGCAAGTATAAAAATAATTCTTGGTTGGTCATAAACGAAGTAATCACTTCTGGCAGTCTGATATCCATTTCAATCTTTGAAAAAATAGGATCATTCCGGGACGATTACTTCATCGATTGTGTGGATTTCGAGTATTGTTTTAGACTTAGAGCAAATGGGTACAAGATTATTATTGCCACAAAGATCGGCATGATAGCATCTTTAGGGAATGCGAAGGTTCATAAGTTCCTCTGGAGAACTGTAATGCCATATCATTATCCTCCATTGCGATATTACTACAAGACAAGAAATGGGTTGCTCCTTGCTCAAGAATATTTCTGGAAAGAAATTGCTTGGTCGTTGTGTAGACTGACTATGCCCATTAGAGATGGTTTAAGAATAACTTTATTTGAGGATAACAAGATACTCAAACTGAAATATCTGTGTCTCGGTATCTACCATGCGTTGATTTCTAAGGTTGGGAAATTAGATGAATAAATGTTCAATACTGACAATTTGCGTCAACTACAATAATGATACAAAAACACAACAATTTGTTTCCGAGTTGCTTGCGCAGAAAGGTGATTTTAGCCAAAAAGTTATTATTGTAGACAATAGTGAATCACCTTCATTCGATAGCCCATTGTACAATTTGTTTAAAAGTGATTCACGGGTATTAATAATTAATTCAGGTAAAAACTTGGGATATTACGGTGGTGCAGCATGGGGGCTGCGTGAATATATCAAAGAATTTCCGTTGCCGGAGTGGATTATTATATGTAATATAGATATTGATTTAATTCAGCCCGACCTTTTGTCGAATCTGCGTGCTTTATACTCAGCGAGCCACTATGCAATTATAGCTCCGGCAATTATTTCAGCCGTTTCGGGAAGGGATCAAAACCCATATATGAGAACGCGACCGACTCGTCTCCGCATGCACTTCTATAAATGGACTTTTCGATATTATCCCATATCAATGATCTACCAACTTTTGGCATTACTAAAAAACAAAATTCTATTCATCTTAAAGCGTGCCTTGGTTCGATCAAATACTAATTCAGGTCAAAAGTTTCTTGTACCACAACAGATTTATGCTCCTCATGGTTCCTTTGTAGTCTATAACAGAAAATATTTTGAGTCAGGTGGTACTTTGGATCACGGCGTTTTTCTTTTCGGAGAAGAAATTTTTATTGCAGAGACAGCGAAACGCTTGGGTCTAACCATAGCTTATGATCCAAGATTGCAGATTAAACATCAGGAGCATTCTACAACTAATATTTTTAAGTCACGAAAGATTCTTGGTTTTGTAAGGGAGGCTGCTGAATATTGTGCCAACACGTTCTTCCGATAGTGTTTGTTGCAAAGAGTGCAGGGGTCTATTGGGAGCAACATAAATGATTGATAATCTATTCATAATTAATGTTTTAAGTTTAGCTATTTTAGGCTTTTTCCTTCTAAAAAATGCTTTTTGTGTGACTCATTAAAATTAACTCGCCTGACGCTACCTTCTTTAGCCAACATGGTTGAGGGCGTTAGGAAGCTGGAAAAGAATTTTTTAGTAAAACAGGAGGCCTACAATAATATTCAGCCATCGCTTTAGCTTTAGGAGAACAGGGCTATTGCTATTTATAGGGGCCATCGCTTTTTCACCGCGGATTCCTCTGCCTATAATGATCCCGGGACGTTGTTTTGACCTGAGAGTTGAGGATATTATCCTAAGTGGGCTTCTTTTCTTTTGGTTACTTTCCTTGTTTCTCAGACCGCGCATCTATCTGGCGCCTCTTTTCAAGGCCATTGGCATTTACGTATCGATTGTTGTCCTCACCACTGGTATTGCTGTAATAAGATTTGATCTCAATCTGCCCAGAGTATTCTTTTATTTTCTTAAAGAACTGGAATATTTTCTTATATTTCTACTGGTTGCAAATTGGGTGCGCTCATATTCGGATCTTAAATTTGTAGGTAATGCAATATTGACTGTCGGTTTTGTCAATGCGGTGTGGGTAGGGTATCAGGTCTTAACAAAGAGAATGGTTCCATTGTTTTTTGTGGAAGCTCCAGCTGGTGTATACCAACCTCCGCATCTTTTAGAGTCTTACGGACCTGGCCTTTTTGGTGAAGTTTCTCCCCTTTCAGTAGGTGGATTTTTCTTGCTTGTTTTTCTCTTGGCATTGAGTTATACACTGGTTTCAAGACCTGGTTTTAGGAGACGGTTATGTGTGTTATTAAGCGCCACTTTTTTAGTATGCGTGTTGCTATCTGGTTCCAGAGTATCGACAATAGGAGTTATAATCGGCGCTTTAGTATTTGTTAGGTATTGGGGCAATAAGAAGTCTGTTATGATTATGGGGTTAGGTTTCCCGGTGCTATTGGGAGCGGTGCTATGGCGTAAATCTAATGTTTTTTATTCAATGGAACATATATTTAACTTCAAGCATTATGTGGTGTCTTTGGCTTTTAGGCAACAGGAGATCTGGCAACCGCTAGTGAGTTATATTTCCGAAAATCCTCTATTAGGATTATTAGGATTCGGTAGGAGTTCCCTTGGTTTCTTTCCAGGATTTCCAGAGGAAGCTCATAACCACTATTTAAAAGTTCTTCTTGAGCATGGCGTTTTCGGGTTAATTGCCTTTCTTTGGCTACTCACTGTGGTGATTTCACTTTCAAGAAGAGTGCATAAGAGAAGTAGGACTTCTATCAGTAAAGTTATTGGTGGTGCATCGCTTGCGGCTACAGTAGCATTGAGTGTTGGAGCTCTTGTGCAGGATGTCTTTAAACCAGTAATACTCAATGAGCTTTGGTGGGTTTTCGTTGGTCTTACTGCCGCTGCTTACAGAATAGAATCAAGGAGTATAACAGAAAAAAACAATGTCTAATCTTATCGAGATTTCTGTAGTTATTCCTTGTCGGAATGAAGAAAAATTTATTGGCCAGTGTTTGTTGGAATCAGTTATTGCTAACGATTATCCAAAAGATAAACTTGAGGTTTTGGTTGTTGACGGGATGAGTGAGGATGGGACAAGGCGTATTGTGGAGAGCTATGAAAAGCGGTATCCATTTCTCAAGCTCTTAGACAATCCTAAATTTACGAAGTTTTTTGTATAATGAATATCTGGCTTATTCAAATAGGTGAACCTTTACCGCTCTATGAAAATGTTCGAAAGATGAGAATGCTTTTTTAATTGATAAATTCATAGAAAGAGGGCATAATGTCCTCTGGTGGACAAGTGCTTTTAAATTTTGAGAAATAATTAGGGCAAAAATCTACGGAAAAAAGAGACAGTGAAAATGAATGTTTGGCTTGTCACAATAGGTGAAATTCTGCCAACGGAGGTAAAAGAAAAGAAACAAAGGACAGCTTTATTAGCTGAAGCATTGAGAGGACATAATCTTCTGTGGTGGACAAGTGCCTTTAATCATTTTAATAAAGAGTGGCTATTTAAAAAGGATACAATACTTGAAATAAGTGAAGGTTATAAAATTTTTGCCTTAAAAGGAAGTGGTTACAAGAAAAATATCTCTTTATCCCGTTTTATAGACCACAGGATTGTTGCGTGGAAGTTTAAAGGATTAGCTCCGAAAATGCCAAAGCCAAATATTATAGTTGCCTCAATGCCACCGCATGATTTGGCTTATGAAGCGGTTATGCTTGCAAAGAAAAATAACATCCCTATACTGGTTGATATAAGAGACCCATGGCCTGATATATTTCTTGACCATGTACCTACAAGGCTTAAAAATTTTGTCAAGATACTGCTCTATAAAGATTTCCGGATGATTAAGAAAACTATGCAGATGGCAGATGGTTTAATTGCTGCTACAAATGCTTTTCTTCAATGGGGATTACGATATACTCAACGACAAAGAACATGGAAAGATAGAGTTTTTTATCTTGGATACAAAAAAAATAAAGGTTTAAATAATCCAGAAGTTCCAGAGAAATTTAGCAACCTAATAGAAGATTTAGAGAATAAGTTTAACATCTTCTTTGTTGGCACAATCTCAAGGTCTTATCACAATCCTTTTGTGCTTTTAGAAGCTGCAGAAGAATTGTCTGAGCATGACAATATTCACTTTATTATTGCCGGAGACGGGGAACTCTTCGAAGAATTAAAGAAAAAAACAGAAAATTATTCCAATGTAACGTTAACCGGATGGATCAATCAACAGGAAATAGAGCTTTGGCTTGAATATTCTAAAATAGGAGTATGTCCTGCTACAAAAAATGTTGCCCTTCCTACAAACAAAGCCTTTGCTTATATTTCAGCAGGGCTTCCTGTTATATCAGCCTTTCAGGGTGACCTGAAGGATATTATTGAAAAATACCAAATAGGTCTCTACTATCCTCCCAACGATGTGGATGCTCTTGTGAGTTGTATAAAAAGGCTTTATGAAGACAAAGACCTTTATGCTAAAATGTCATCAAATGCAAAAAGGGTCTTTGATGAGATGTTTGATGCAGATAAGATATATGAGGAGTATGCAGATCATATCGAAAAGGTTATAAATGAGTATAGGAGTGGTGAAGGTTACGGATTTGATTGAAAGAATTAAATCAAAGGAAGCAAAAATCGGCATTATTGGACTTGGCTATGTTGGATTACCCCTTGTGCTTGAATTCTGTGAAGTAGGCTTCCATGTGACAGGTTTTGATATCGATCCTGAAAAGGTAGATTTACTTAAGCAGGGCAAAAGTTATATAAAGCACATCGACTCAACACTCATCACTCAAAACCTAAAACATTTTTCACCTACTTCTGATTTTTCAAAGCTATCGGAGATGGATTGTATTATCATCTGTGTTCCTACACCACTCAATAAGTATCGTGAACCTGATATGTCCTATGTTTTTAATACAGCAAAAACTGTAGCAAGGTATCTACGAAAAGGTCAACTCATAGTCCTTGAATCAACAACCTATCCAGGAACGACTGACGAGGAGATGAGGGTTATACTCGAAGAGACAGGTCTTAAGGCAGGGGTTGATTTTTACCTTGCCTATTCTCCAGAACGTGAGGACCCGGGCAGCAAGGTTTTCACGGTGGGCACAATACCAAAAGTAGTAGGTGGATACACAAAAGCATGTCTTGAAATAGTCTGTGCTCTGTATGAAAGTATTGTGGTTAGGACAGTGCCTGTCTCATCAACAAAGGTCGCTGAGGCAACGAAGCTCCTTGAGAATATTTACAGGGCAGTGAACATTGCTCTCATCAATGAAATGAAGATGCTCTTTGACAGGATGGGCATTGATGTCTGGGAAGTTATTGAGGCGGCAAAGACTAAACCCTTCGGTTTTCAAGCCTTCTATCCCAGCCCTGGATTAGGTGGACACTGCATCCCTATTGACCCTTTTTATCTTACATGGAAGGCAAGGGAATATGGCCTGAATACAAAATTTATAGAACTTGCTGGTGAAATAAATACCTCGATGCCACTGTATGTTGTTAATAAAGTTATAGACGCCTTAAATATGCAGGGCAAGGCTGTTAAGGGCTCAAAAATCTTAATACTTGGACTTGCCTATAAGAAAGACGTTAACGATGTAAGGGAGTCGCCTTCCTTAGAATTAATGAAGTTATTAAAGGAAAGGGGTGCCGAGGTGGATTATAATGACCCCTATGTTCCAGAGACACACAAAATGAGGCGATACGACTTTAAGATGTCCTCTTTGCCATTAACAGAAGAAAATCTGAAAAGATATGACTGCGTGGTTATCGCTACAGACCATAGTATTTATGACCCTAATTTTATCCTTGAGAATGCCAATATGATTGTTGATACAAGAAATTTGATCAAATGCGCAGGTAATCTCATCTGGAAGGTGATAAAGGCCTGAGTTAGCCGAAGATTAGCGGTAACTTTTTACTTAGTTCATTAAAGTACTTATCCATTATGCCGGTGATATTTACTTCACTTCGTATAGGGTATGGTTTGGGGTCAGTTTATGGCTTGATGAAAGTAATGGTATCAAAGGGGTCTTGGAGGAACCGATTAGTAAGGCAGAAAATATGATTGGTGATGGATGTTGGGTTTTGGATGTTAAGTGTTAAATGAGGGAGAAGACGGATATTAGGAAAATTAGTTTTGATTTTGCATTGGATATGAGCTTGTCCCTCTTTTAGTTGAAGTTAAGAAAGACTCAGCCATAGTTTAAGCAACCTCCTCTAATGTTGTCAATCCCTCGAATTGCCTCATCAAAAATCTATATAAAACTGAATCGTTGCCTCATTTAAAA
>JASEEX010000050.1 GCA_030019415.1 Thermodesulfovibrionales bacterium | reverse complement strand
TTTATGTGGGAATTGTACCCCTAAAATCGGTATCGGATTGCTGGGACGTAACACCTGACCTCCCTTCTTTCTCAAGACAAAATATAAAACACTGATTAAGCCACTAATATAGCAAAGGCGCTAACAAAAGGATATTTTTAATTATTCGAGCAATGCACCTTATTATTTCTCTAAAGACTTCTTATAATTCCTTTTTTATAATTCCTTTTCTTGTTAAAACACTAAATTTAGACTAATGTCAGTATTATAGTATATTAGTCTCTTTAAAGATATAAAGCTCCGAGGCTTTTGCCTCTTGATCTTTGTAAATATTTTATCTGACTATCGGCAAAAGAATCCGCTCAAATATTATATCCTCCCTGTGCATGTAAAAATTTTATTAAATCTTAAACTCAGCAATAACTGGAGTGTGGTCAGATGGTTTTTGAAGAAGCCTCGGGCGTATATCAATCCATGCCCTGATAGATTTTTCTGCAATCACTTGGGTAGCCCAGATATGATCAATACGCCATCCCATCCCCTTTTTAACAGCATTTCGTATGGTATAGTCCCAGAAGGTGTAGTGACCTCCCTCTGAATTGTGCAAACGGAAGACATCAACAAATCCCCAATTCTTAAACTTCTGTAGCACCGCATGTTCATCTGGATGAAAACCAACATGCCCTTTGAGAAGCTCGGGGTCGTAGACATCTTTAGGCTCCGGTGCGATATTGAAGTCCCCTGTCCATATGATGGGCATACGAGGATTATATTTCTCTTTGAAATAATAATAGAGTCTCTGTAGCCAATCGAGTTTCTCCCTGAACCTCTCCGATAAAGGATGAAAGCCCTGAGGGACATAGGTATTTACAATATTGATTCCTTTTATCCTTGCAGAGATCAAACGAGTTGCCTCAGAGCCATCTTCAAACCCATAAAGGGTATCTTCGAATGGGATTTTGCTTAATATAGCCACTCCATTAAAAGTCTTCTTACCTCTGAAAATTACATAAAGACCAATCTTCTCAAACTCCTTTTTAGGAAAGGAATTATCATGAACCTTTGTTTCCTGAAGGCAGAGTACATCAGGAGATTCTTTCTCTATCCAGTCGAGGAGGATCTTTAATCTCGCTCTCAAAGAATTAACATTAAAGCTTACGACTTTCAATAGAGTTAAAAAGACTCAGGATAGTGCAGAGGCAGACTCTTCTTTAAAACTTCCTATTCTTCTCAGTCTTCTGTATCTTTCTTCTATAAGTTTTCCAGGGGTTTTGGCCTTGAGTTCTTCGATAGACTTCAAGATATAATCTGATATCTTTTCCGCCATCCCCTTAGGATCCCTGTGAGCCCCTCCGAGGGGTTCAGGGATTATGTCGTCTATTATCTTGAAACTCAGGAGGTCCTGGGCAGTCAGCCTGAGCGCACTCGCTGCCCTTGGGAAATCTTCTATTCCTATGTCCCCATCCTTTTTCCAGAGTATCGCAGCACACCCTTCAGGTGAAATCACAGAATAGATTGAATGCTCAAGCATGAATAATCGATCTGCAACACCAATGGCAAGGGCTCCTCCACTTCCACCCTCTCCTATGACTACTGAGATTATTGGTACTCTGAGCCTCGACATTTCCATCAGGTTGACGGCGATAGCCTCTGCCTGACCTCTCTCCTCTGCACTGATACCGGGATATGCACCAGGGGTGTCGATAAAGGTTATCACAGGTTTTTTAAATCTCTCTGCAAGTTCCATCAGCCTGAGGGCCTTTCTGTATCCTTCTGGATGAGGCTGTCCAAAATTGCGGTATATCCTTTCCTTTGTTCCCCGTCCTTTCTGATGACCTATTATCATTACAGGCAAATCCTTTATCTTTGCTAGGCCTCCAACGATTGAGGGGTCATTGGAGAACTTCCTGTCACCATGTAATTCAATGAAGTCATTTGTTATTAGGTTTATATAGTCGAGTGTATAGGGCCTGTCAGGATGTCGCGCTACGAGTGTCTTCTGCCATGGTGTGAGGGTTGAAAAGATATCTGAACGGAGCTCCTTTACCTTCTTTTCAAGTCTTTTTATCTCACCTGAAATATCTATATCCTTTCCGTCTGATAGGCGTTTTAGTTCCTCTATCTTCAGCTCGAGCTCTTCTATGGGTTTTTCGAATTCAAGGTAACATCTTATCAATTAAATGTCACAGCCCCCTTACCTGCAATCTCTTCTATCCTACTTATGACCTCACTGTCAGGTGATATCTTCATCCCCGTAGAGATTAATGCCTCGGCGTCTTTAAGGAATATCCTCAGATAGAGAGGATATTCACCTTTGCAGTTTGACAGGACAGACCTGAGTCTCTGGAGGCTTAAGCTGTCCGACAATGGATACCTGAGGCTTATCTCAACCCTGCCTCGGTTGCGAGTCGTTCCGACCCTTTTAGTCTCAAGCTCGGCACGAGTCGATTCCGACTCATCTAACCTCGATATATCTGTAGAGACAATTTTTACCCCCTTCTCTGTCTTATCCACAGTGCCCTTTACAAGAAGTAGTGTATCTTTCTGGAGGAGGGGCAGGCTGGCTCTGTAAAGCTGTGGGAAGACAATTACCTCGGCGCTACCGTCTGCGTCTTCAAGCGTACAGTAGGCCATTATTTCTGACTTTGACCTTGTCTGTATCTTTTTAATATTTCTCAATATGCCGCCTATCTGAACCTCCTCACCATCTGATATATTCTCGAGTTCAGATGTCTTTTTCGCATTAATCTTCTCGAGCTGCCCCCTGTATTTTGTGAGGGGATGACCGGTAATATAAAAGCCGAGGGCCGCTTTCTCATATTTGAGGAGTTCGAATCCTTCCCACTCTTGTTCACTACCTGCGGGTTCTTCAGACACATCGCTAAAAATACTCTGCTGGCCTAAGGCCGTTGCCCTGCCTTTACCATTTAATATTTTGTTCATTAACTCCATGGCACCAGCCCTAGTTATGCCGGTTGAATCAAAGGCACCTGCCTTTATAAGGCTTTCTATAACCTTTTTATTCACTTTCCTCGAATCAACCCTCTGGAGGAAGTTTGTTACAGAGGTGAAGGGGCCCTCTGAATTTCTTGATTCGAGTATGGACTCTATTGCTGATGCCCCGACCCCTTTCACTGCCTCGAGGCCAAAACGAATTGAATTACCTATCACCTTAAATTCCTGTCCGGACTGGTTTATATCAGGTGGGAGTATCGAAATACCCATCTCCCGGCACTCATTTATTGATTTGACTATCTTGTCTGTGTTATCCATATCGGCACTCAGGGTAGCAGCCATAAACTCAACAGGATAGTGGGCTTTCAGGTAAGCTGTCTGATAAGCAATGTGCGCGTATGCTGCTGAGTGCGACTTGTTGAAGCCATATTCTGCAAAGAATGCCATTAAATCAAAGAGCCTTGTAGCCTTTTTCTCAGAAATACCATTTGCCCGCCCCCCCTGTATGAATGCCTCCTTCAATTTTTCCATCTCTTCTGGTTTTTTCTTGCCCATGGCCTTTCTCAGGATATCTGCCTGTCCCATAGTAAAGTTTGCAAGCCTGTTTGCAATCCTCATAACCTGCTCCTGGTAAAGGATGATGCCGTAAGTCTCATCTAAGATTTCCTTTAGCTGTGGCAGTTCATACTTAACGGGTATCTGGCCCTTTTTCCTTTTTATAAAGTCATCTATCATGCCGCTTCCCATAGGACCAGGTCTGTAAAGGGCGACGATAGCTATGAGGTCTTCAAACCTGTTTGGAGACATCTTCACGAGCAGATCTCTCATACCAGCACTTTCGAGCTGGAAGATGCCCGTTGTATGTCCTGAGCTCAGAAGTTCATACGTCTTTTTATCTTCGAAGGAGATATCCTTTAATGAAAGGTCCTTACCATTTTCCTTTATGTACCTCAGTGTTTTTTCTATCACCGTGAGTGTCTTTAGCCCTAAAAAATCAAATTTTAATAGACCAATTTTTTCGATTGAGTTCATATCAAATTGGGTGGTAATGGTTCCATCCACGGGATTTCTGTAAAGGGGCATATAGTTTGTTAAAGGCTCTGGAGAGATCACAACTCCAGCAGCATGAGTTGAGGCGTGCCTGCAGAGACCCTCAAGGCGCATGGCAATATCTATGAGTTCCTTTATCTTCGGGTTAGCCTCATAAAGGGCCTTTAGTTGCGGCTCGACCTTCAGTGTATCTTCAATCGTAATGTTCAGTGTGTTAGGCGTCAGTTTTGCAATCCTGTCTACCTCTGAATAGGGAAAATCAAGTGCCCTGCCAACATCTCTTATCGCTGCCCTCGCAGCCATTGTGCCGAAGGTAATTATCTGTGCAACATGGTCCTTTCCATATTTTTCCGTAACATAGGCGATTACCTCTGACCTCTTGTCCTTGCAGAAATCCACATCTATATCTGGCATGCTTACCCTTTCGGGGTTAAGGAAGCGCTCAAAGAGGAGATTATATTTAACAGGGTCAATATCTGTGATACCGAGGCAATAGGATACCAGGCTCCCTGCCGCTGAACCCCTTCCCGGGCCCACAGGAATCCCCTTCTTCTTTGCATGGCTTATGAAGTCCCAGACAATAAGGAAATATGATGAATAACCCATCTTTTGTATGACATCGAGTTCTTTTCTGAGCCTTTCTCTATAGATTGTATTTGGCTCCGGCCCCAATTTATAAAAAAGTCCATCAAAGGCGAGTTTCTCGAGTAGTGCAGCAGGTCTCTGTCTATTTTCGAGTTTATATACGGGCAGTAGGTTTAAACCTAACCTAAAGTCTACATTACACCTCTCTGCAATGGCCCTCGTGTTAAGTATTGCCTCCGGGATATCTTTAAAGGCATTCTTCATCTCCTCGGGTGATTTGAAATAGAAACCATCAGAGTTGAAACAGAGACGGTTTTTATCCTTTACTGTCGTGCCAGTCTGTATGCAGAGCAAGATATCATGTGCCTTTGAATCTTCCCTCCTCATGTAGTGGCAGTCATTTGTGGCAACGATACCTATCTGGAGTTCTCTCGCAAGTTCGATAAGCCTCTTATTTGCATCTTCCTGCTCAGGAAGGCCATTATTCTGCACCTCTATATAAAGATTTTCCGGGCCGAGTATGTCTCTGTATTTGAGGGCCTTCTCCCTTGCCTTATCAATCATTCCCCTCTGCAGAAAATAGGGCACCTCTCCTTTCAGGCATGATGTCAGCCCGATTAAGCCCTCGCTGTACTGTGTCAGGAGATCCATATCTATTCTCGGTTTGTAGTAAAATCCCTCGGTATAGGCCTTTGTCACAAGAGATACAAGGTTTCTATATCCCCGGTTATCTCTTGCGAGTACTATAAAGTGGAAGGATGCCTCATCCATATTTGAGGTATTTCTCCTCTCAAAGCGGCTCCCGGGTGCTATATATACCTCACAGCCAATTATGGGTTTAACGCCCGCCTTGGTGGCACGTCTGTAAAACTCTACTGCACCGAAGAGGTTGCCATGGTCAGTTATTGCCACTGCAGGCATCCTGAAGGCTTCAGCCTGCTGGACGAGCTCTTTTATCCTGATAGCACCGTCAAGGAGGCTGTATTCTGTGTGCAGATGGAGTGGGACATAATCAGAGTGTGGGTGCATATTGAAATATTACCCCCATGGTTAGTTTCAAGTCAAACATCATCTGAACCAGACTCAATCTCCTCTATCGCCTCTCTTGCAATAATCCTTACATTTTCATCTTCATCACTTGCTGCTTCTCTGAGGAAAGGGCAGGCATCTTTATAACCAATCATTCCGAGGAGATAAGCGGCATCGCTTCTGAGAACCGGATTTTGATCCCTCAAGAGAGGAAGGATAGAAGGGATGGCCTTTGATATATTTTCTGGTTCTTCTTTCTTTAGTGTCTCAAGGAGAGCTGAAATCCCGATTCTTACCCTGAACCTTTCATCTTTCATCATGTCCCCGATAAATGCATACAGACTCACATCATGTTTGAACATATTAATGATGTTTTCCAGAAAACCCTTTTCCATATAGTCAGCGATCATTGCCTTCAGGCCAGAGGGGTATATGTTGATGGGATTCATTATGGGTATATAATATCATAACGGTCCTTATCGATAGCATAAAGGTTTTCGAAGAAAAGACATAATGGTTTAGAATTGTTGTATAATTCCTATCCATGGGATTCTGGGGTAATATAAAGAGGGATTATAAGGCTGTCTTTAAGAGAGACCCTGCTGCAAGAAATGCCCTTGAGGTTATCTTTGCCTATCCTGGTTTCCACGCAATCTTTTTCCACAGGATAAATCACTTCCTGTGGAAGATGGGAATCCCCGTGGTACCAAGGCTTTTGTCACATATCGTGAGGTTCCTTACGGGCATTGAAATTCATCCGGCTGCAAAGATCGGTCCTGGATTTTTTATAGATCACGGTATGGGTGTAGTCATTGGTGAGACAGCTGAAATAGGTGAAGACTGCCTTCTATACCAATGTGTTACACTCGGAGGCACAGGGAAAGAGAAGGGTAAAAGGCATCCGACAACCGGGAATAAAGTTGTCGTAGGTGCTGGGTCAAAGATACTCGGTCCGATAAGAATAGGGAATAATGCGGTCATAGGAGCCAATTCTGTAATACTCAAATCCGTTCCAGATAATTCGGTCTGCGTTGGAGTCCCAGGCAGGGTAACGAAGAAGAAGATTATCAGGATGACTACCGAGGAGGGATTGATAGAGGTTATGGACTATTTTCCCGACCCTATAATGGAAAAACTAAGAGACTTAGAGTCTCAGGTAGAGGCGCTTACAAAAAGGATAGATGCCATGGAAAGAGTTGGGGGGAAAGGAGGGAAGATGAGGATTTATAACACTCTTACTGGCAGGAAGGAAGAGTTCATACCCTTGATCCCCGGTAAGGTAAAGATGTATGTGTGCGGGGTGACGGTTTATGACTACTGTCATATAGGACATGCAAGGAGTGCTATTGTATTTGATGTCATAAGGAGATATATAAGATACAAGGGTTTTGACGTCACATACGTAAAGAATTTTACTGATATAGATGACAAGATAATCAACAGGTCTAAACAGGAAGGCATTTCATGGGATACTATTGCCAGAAAATATACAGAGGAGTATTACAGAGATATGGATGCCCTCGGAGTTGGAAAGGCAGATGTTGAACCAAAGGCAACAGAGCATGTCAGGGAGATAATAGATATCATCAAGGGGCTCGTTGATAGAGGTTATGCATATGAGATTGATGGCAATGTTTATTTTGAGGTTGATAGATTCCCAGAATATGGGAAGTTATCTAAGAGGGAGAGGGAGGAGATGATAGCAGGAGCGAGGGTTGAAGTGGACGAGAGGAAAAAGAACCCTATGGATTTCGCCTTGTGGAAAAGATCAAAAGAAGGCGAGCCTTCGTGGAACAGTCCATGGGGAGCTGGTAGACCAGGCTGGCATATCGAATGCACTGCCATGTCTATAAGACATCTCGGCGAGAGCTTTGATATCCACGGTGGCGGCGCAGATTTGATCTTTCCCCACCATGAAAATGAGATTGCGCAGTCAGAGTCGTTTACAGGAAGGCCCTTTGCAAGATACTGGGTCCATAATGGATTTATTACTATTGATAAAGAGAAGATGTCAAAGTCCCTCGGTAATTTCTTTACAGTCAAGGAGATCCTTGATAAGTTTGACTCTGAGGTAGTAAGACTTTTTCTCCTGTCAACACATTACAGGAGTCCAATAGAATTTTCTAATGAACAATTAAGCGAGGCAGAGAGTTCTTTGGATAGGTACTATTCGACAATTCTCAGGATTAATAGCTTCCTCGAAAAAGATGAGGCAAGGGAAGGATCTCCAGATGCTGAAAAGATCTTTGAAGGGAGAGTGCTTCAATTCAGAGAGAGATTCGAAGAGGCAATGGATGATGATTTCAATACTGCCCTCGCACTTGGACATATCTTTGAATTGATACGTGAAATAAACAGATTTCTTGACAATAAACCATCAGTCTCCAAAGACAAAGAGCTTCTTTTGGAAGCAAAAGAATTACTCTCAAAAACTGGGGATATTTTGAATCTATTCAATAGAACCCCTTATGGGTGGTATCTGTCATTAATGAAGATAAGAAAGATAGAACTTTCTGAAAATGATATCCTTGAGAAGATTAAGGAACGTCAGGAAGCTAGACAGAAGAAAGACTGGAAATTCGCAGATACAATCAGAAAAGAACTCGAAGAAAAAGGGATCATCCTTGAAGATAAAGAGGACAGAACGGACTGGAAGGTCAAGGTCGGATAGTGAATGGATTTATGGCCTGAATCCTGTTCTTGAGGCAATAAGGGCAGGCAGAAATATAAAAGGCATTTTTCTATCCCTCAGCAGACAGGATTCCCCTGAGGTCTTTGAGATTAAGAAAGAGGCAGAAAGGAGAAATATCTCTCTCATGAGAGTCGACACGAGTTTTTTTCATGCCCATTTCCCGAAGGGGCACCAGGGGATCGCAGCAAAGGTTTTACCGAAGATTTATATTGTTCTTGAGGAGTTACTCAAGATTCCATCGAGGAGGGATGAGCCCCCATTGTTCATACTCCTTGACTGCATAGAGGACCCAAGAAATTTTGGCGCCATATTGAGGGTGGCAGATGCTGCAGGTGTACATGGCATAGTTATTCAATCACGCAGGTCTGTTACTCTCAGTTCTGAGGTATCAAAGGCCTCTGCTGGTGCTGCGGAATACGTTCCTGTTTCCATGGTGGCCAATATAAAGCATGCAATTCAAGAGATGAAAGAAAAAGGGATAACAGTAATTGGTGCCGAGGTAGGGGTAGAGAGGGTGGCGTGGGATTTAGACCTTAAGGTACCCTTAGCCCTTGTGATTGGTTCTGAAGGGAAGGGAATAAGAAAGACGGTGAAGGAAAGCTGCGATTTTTTGGTCAGCCTTCCTATGAAAGGCAGAATAAACTCCCTTAATGTCTCTGTCGCCGTAGGTATATTGGCTTTTGAGATTTTGCGACAAAGGCTTCGTAGTAGTTAATTTTAACGAGAAAAATCGAAATAAATGAAGTTATTCTTGAGTTTTCAAAATTGACCTTTTTGTGATAAAATTTGTTAGCTTTTAAGGTTTAATATTTTTGTAGAGTCAGTGTTCCCTTTTTCTTCCTGTAGCACTTATAAGTGTTACGAAGCCACCGTAGCTCAGCAGGCAGAGCAGCTGATTTGTAATCAGCGGGTCGGGGGTTCAATTCCCTTCGGTGGCTCCAAAAAGGGGTTTAGGGGGGGAGATAAAATCTCCCCCCCGTGCGGTAGGAGAGGTTCCCGAGCGGTCAAAGGGAGCAGACTGTAAATCTGCCGGTGCAGCCTTCGGAGGTTCGAATCCTCCCCTCTCCATTAGCGAATCCTGAATCAAGTTCAGGATTCGCAGTTAGAAGTTAAAAGTTGAAAGTTATAAGTCGAAGAAAGAATAAAAAGTGGATTCAAACTTTTAACTTTGAACTTTTCACTTTTAACTTTTTGTGTGCGGGAGTAGCTCAGTGGTAGAGCGTCGGCCTTCCAAGCCGAGGGTCGCGGGTTCGAATCCCGTTTCCCGCTCCATGCCCATGTAGCTCAGTCGGTAGAGCACATCCTTGGTAAGGATGAGGTCACCGGTTCAATCCCGGTCATGGGCTCTGGGAAGGCAGTGAATAGTGAACTGTGAATAGTGTAGAGTGAATAGTTTTTATTGCCTACTGTTCACTAACGACTATTCACTGAAACAGGGAGGAAATTATGGCAAAGGCTAAATTCGAGAGGGTAAAGCCCCATGTAAATGTA
>JASEEX010000004.1 GCA_030019415.1 Thermodesulfovibrionales bacterium | reverse complement strand
GCCCTGTTCAAGGAATACAAGTCCACCACTCAAGATCCGAAATTCCCGCTTGTGGCTACCACCTATAGGGTGACCGAGCACTGGCAAACAGGTCTTATGACGAGATACCAGTCATGGCTTGTTGAAGCACAGCCACAGCTTTTTGTCGAGATAAGTGAAGAGCTGGCAGCCCTCAGGGGAATTAAGAATGGTGAATGGGTCCGTGTTTCCTCTGTAAGGGGAGAGGTTGAAGCCGTGGCGATAGTTACAAAGCGCTGGAAGCCCCTTAAGGTAGCTGGTCTGACCATCCATACAATTGGACTACCCTGGTGCTATGGCTGGCTGGTTCCTAAAGATGGAGGGGATAGTGCAAATCTGCTTACTCCTACCATAGGTGATGCAAATACGCTAATTCCAGAATCAAAAGCATTTCTGGCAAATGTGGAAAAACTGCCAGAGAAAAAGCCAGCAAAGAAGGGGAGGTGATCTGAATGACAGGAAAGACATTTTTCATAGATACAACTAAATGCACTGCTTGTAGAGGATGTCAGGTGGCCTGCAAGCAGTGGAACAGGAATCCGGGCACTAAGACCCGTCAGCGTGGAAGCTACCAGAATCCAGAAGACCTCTCCTTCTCTACCTACAAATTAGTGAGGTTCAGCGAGGTAGAGGTGGATAAGAAACCTATGTGGTATTTCTTCGCCGACCAGTGCAGGCACTGCCTTGAACCACCATGTATGTACACGGCCGAGTCTAAAGGAGTGAAGGCCATCACCAGGGATGGAGCAACGGGTGCGGTGCTTTATAATCCAAATGTGAAGGTGAAGGCAGCAGATTTCAAGGCCATAAAGGAGTCTTGTCCATTTGATATCCCTCGGTGGGATGAAAAGACAGGCGGAATGGCCAAGTGCACAATGTGCATTGACCGGATAAAAGAAGGACTGCTGCCAGCCTGTGTGAAGGCCTGTCCTACAGGTGCTTTGAACTTCGGGGATCGGGATAAGATTCTCGATATGGCCAAAAAGAGACTCAGTGAGCTTAAGGCCGTGTATCCCAAGGCCCAGCTTCTCGGTGCCGACTATCTCCGGACTATCTTCTTGGTGGTTGATGATCCGCAGAAGTACCATAAGTTTGCGTTAGTGGAAGATGCCATAGGGATCACAAGGATTGCGGCCATAAAGAAATTGGTTCAGCCCCTGGTGAACTTCTCTCGCTTCGTGGGGTAAATAATCGATAAACACCTATAAGATATGGCTTGTTTCGAGGGTTCCTCGAAACAAGCCCTTTTTTAAGGAATGAAAAATTTATATGAGAGAATCATTAGAAAAGATACAAGAGAAGATTTCTCACCTTAGAAAAAGAGACCTCTCTATCGGGAAATCCTAGATTTTTATTGTTGCTGAAGCATTACGATGAAACATACATCAATAAAATCGCAGAAGACCTGGAGATAGATGAGGCAATCCTGAAATTTCTCATCCATATGAGCATCCAGCCTTCCTTAGATGCTCATGTCAATAAGCTGAAAGACCTGGTTGATCTCAATGTGGCTCAAGGGATATTGTCCAATTTGTGGCTCCCTTCCACAGATCTCCGAGTTGAGGGGAGAGGGCCAGGGTAAATAGCTAAATCTAATAGATAGTGTGAGTTTTATAGGATTTAGCTATTTGACTTATTGGTATTATTTATGCTCAGAATATTGAATAAATCTGCTGTAAAGGAGGGTTTTATGGCTATATTAAAAGATTTCTTTGCCAAAGCCAAGTTTATGGATGAAACATTAATGGAGACGATGGAAGTAAATACATGCTAATCGATGCAAGGGGATGCGGCTGTCCCAAACCGGTAATCATGGCAGAAGAAGCCCTCTCTGAAATACCCGAGGGTATAATTGAAGTACTCGTTGACAATGAGGCATCCGCAAGCAATCTTGGAAGATTCGCTACGAAGAATGGTTTTTATTCAGAGACAATAAAAGAGGACAACTACTGGGCCGTAAAGATAGTAAAAGGCTACGTTTGTGAGGTACCGCAAAAGGAGACAAAACCAAAGGAGACAGAAAGGGATTTATTCCTTTTAGTTGCAACTGACACGATGGGTAAGGATGAGGAACTTGGCAGGATCCTGATGAAGGGATTCTTTGAGACAATGAAGGTTACAAAGGAAATCCCTCACACTATATTCTTCCTGAATGCAGGGATAAGGCTTACTACTCTCAACGAAGAGAGTATTCAAATTCTTAAGGAGCTTGAATCAATGGGGGTGGAGATATTCACCTGTGGAACATGCCTTAAGTACTATAACCTTGAGTCTGAGCTAAAGGTTGGCTATAGAGGTACAACGGACAAGATCATCGAGGGGGTGAAAGACTTTAAAAACACTGTATGGATTGGGTAAGGGAGTGAATAATGTCTAATCTAAAAACCTTTTTCGGAACCAGGTGGGGCATCATCTCGGTAGGCGTTTGCATTGGTATTCTTGCAGCATTGCTTCAGAAATGGGGCAATCCGCCAAACATGGGCATATGTGTTGCCTGTTTTGAAAGGGATATTGCAGGGGCATTAGGATTACATCGAGTAGCCGTTGTTCAGTACATCCGTCCGGAAATTATCGGCTTTGTATTGGGCTCTTTGATTGCTGCCTATATCTTCAAGGAGTTCAGGCCGAGGGTTGGCTCTGCACCCATTGTACGTTTCATTTTAGGATTTTTTGCAATGATTGGTGCCCTGGTCTTTCTGGGATGTCCCTGGCGTGCGCTCCTCAGGCTTGCCGGAGGGGATGGTAATGCAATCCTTGGCCTTGCCGGGCTTGCATCAGGGGTAGCAGTAGGTGTCCTCTTTCTTAAAAATGGCTATAGCCTGGGAAGAAATCAAATGACCTATACTTCTGTGGGCTGGATATTACCTCTTATTATGCTCAGCCTTTTTGCCTTTCTTGTCTTCGCTCCACTGATGGGAGATGGAGGAAAATCAGGGCCTATATTTTTCAGTGAAAAAGGACCTGGCTCAATGCATGCATCTATCGCAGTTTCTTTAATGGTAGGACTGCTTATAGGTTTTTTTGCACAGAGGACTCGGTTCTGCACAATGGGTGCTATTAGGGACATCATACTAATCCGCAATTTTCATCTGGCAAGTGGTCTTTTTGCACTTTTAATAGCAGCCTTTGTAAACAACATTATTTTAGGCCAATTCCATCCGGGGTTTGCTAAACAGCCTGTAGCTCACACCAACCACCTCTGGAATTTCCTGGGGATGTCTTTGTCAGGTCTTGCCTTTGCCCTGGCTGGAGGTTGTCCAGGCCGGCAATTATTCCTAGCCGGGGAAGGAGATGGTGATGCTGCTATATTTGTGCTCGGCATGATCTTCGGTGCTGGCTTTTCACATACTTTTTCGCTGGCAAGCTCTCCGGCAGGGGTTGGGTTTTATGGGCCTCATGCTGTAATTATTGGACTGTTGGTATGTTGTTACATAGGACTTACCATGAGAGAAAGAATCAAATGAGGAGGTTTTATGGCTGAACAAGTTGATGCAAGGGGGCTTTCCTGTCCCCAGCCGGTTATAATGACACACAATAAGATGAAGGAGCTTAAGAAAGGCATTTTTGAAGTGATGGTTGATACTGATACATCACGTGAGAATATAAGTCGTCTTGCAAGAAATGAGGGGTGGGAAGTTGTAGAGAGTAAGAAAACACAGGATTCAGGATACATCATAACTTTGAAAAAGGAATAGCCTTGTCCTTACTTACTAATAAGACCATAAGTAAAAGCACACATCTTGGTTATTATGTCATTCCGGCTTGTCCGGAATCCTTCTTCAGAAAGACTCCCGACAAGCGGGAGTGACAGAAAATGTGTACTTACTTATGAACCCCTTAGTAAATCTAAAAAAGACAAGAAAAAGTCCTGATCGGGGTTTTCTCGTTTTTCATAATACGAGCGAGGTTATACGGGCAGAAACAATTTTGAAGAAGCAGGGATGGAATGTCCGTGTCATGGGACCACCACCTGAGCTTCGAACAGGATGTGATCTTGTCATTGAATTTCCACTTGTGGAACAACTGAATATCCTCAGGATACTCGAGGAAAACAGGATTCCTCCGATCGAAATGGTTCCGGTGGATAGCCCCTTACTTAAACCACTAGATTTACTAAAGACCAAGGATTACGGAAACTATATCATGGTGCGAGCTGCCAACATGAAACTGACTGTGGAGAAAAATACCTTCAAGATCGTAAACATCTCTGGTGGCGGCTGTCCTGATGTTCCATACTTAGCTGAGGAGCTGGTTGGAAAGACCCTGAAAGAGGCCCCTTCTCCAAAGGAGATCGGACACACACTTTGTGCCTATGCCTTACATATGGCATATGAGGAGCTGAAAAAGATATGCTCATTTTGATCGGCACAATCCCTTGTCAGGGTCTTCCTGTTATTTCTGGAGAGGTTTTCATAAGGGATGATAATCTCATCATTGGAGAGGAGTCATTTCCTCTTCACCGTGGTTTTCCGGCAATGACAGGGGCAGCTGCTATGGTTTGTACGGAATTAGGGCTTCCCCCGCCTTTAGCGTTTACTGCTGGAGATGTCGGTCTTGGAGACGGTAGCCAAAGGCTTTATGAGTATCTAAAAAATAGACTTACTGACCTTCCAGTTAGGGTGCTTACCTTTCATTATCTCTTGCCTGATGTCTTCTGGCACGACCACCTCGTTGAGACAATCGAAAAGAAATCACAAAAACCTGTTTTGATTGCTGATGCAGGCTATATGTATGTGGCAAAAATGAGCGGGTCTGCCCCTTTTTATGACCTTTTTACACCTGATATAGGGGAACTTGCCTTCTTGGCTGATGAGCTGGCTCCTCATCCCTTTTACACCAGGGGGTTTATATGTCATGAGGAAGATAATGTTCCTTCTTTAATTTCAAGGGCGTATAAAAGTGAAAATGCCTCTAAGGTTATGATTGTAAAAGGTGGAAAAGACTACATATGCAGTAAAGGAGAGATATTAGCTGTTATTGAAGATCCCTATGTGGAAATGCTTGAACCCATAGGAGGCACCGGTGATACCTTGACCGGTATTGTCTCAGCCCTTATACATGGAGGGTATGCCATTGAGGATGCCGCAATAATAGCTGCAAAGATTAACCGTATGGCAGGAAAGCTTGCTAATCCTACACCTGGTACACAGGTTTCAGAAATCATAATGCATATACCTAAGGCCCTTTCCATGGCCATATAAAAGAAGGAGGAAAGCAAAATGAAAAGGAGCCAGTTTCTTTCTTAAAGTCCAGGGTATAATAATATTATGAGTAAAGTATTCTCAAAAAATTCCGTCATAGCGCGGGAGGCCTTCAATCTTACTGAAAAAGTTCGGGCATCTGGTTGAGCTGCAAAGCTAAGTCCAGGGGACCTGGATGAGGTTATGGCAGCTCTGCCTGTGATTAAGCACCCTAATCTACTGGTAGGCTATGAGACAGCCGATGACGCAGGGGTCTATAAGCTCACTGATGAGCTTGCCCTTGTCCAGACACTGGACTTTTTTACCCCAATAGTAAATGACCCCTATCACTTTGGCCGCATTGCTGCAGCAAATTCCTTGAGCGATGTCTATGCCATGGGTGGAAGGCCACTTACAGCGATGAATATTGTATGCTTTCCTTCTAAGGAACTGCCAAAGGAAGTTTTGAAGGAGATACTCAGAGGTGGTCTGGAAAAGATTCATGAGGCGGGTGCCCTTTTAGTGGGTGGGCATAGCGTGGATGATAAGGAACTCAAATATGGCCTTTCGGTAACTGGCATAATTCATCCAGATCGTATCATAACAAATCGGGGAGTAAAGGTGGGCGATAGACTGTTACTCACCAAACCAATAGGAACGGGAGTCATCGCCACAGCCATAAAGGGGAAGATGGCAAGCGAAAGTGCTGTAAACAGTTTGATTGAAGTTGCCTCTACCTTAAATAAAAAGGCCTCAGAGATTATGCTCAAATACGGTTGTCATGCCTGTACAGATATAACTGGTTTCGGCCTTGGAGGACATCTCCTTGAAGTGGCACGAGCAAGTAAAGTCGAGATTGCTATCTATGCCGACAAGGTTCCTCTCATCCCAGAGGCAAGGGAATATGCCCTTACAGGCCTCATCCCTGCTGGAAGTTACGCCATAAAACACTTTTGCGAGAAGAGCGTTGAGATCGATCCGCGTTTAGAGATAGTGCTGATAGATCTCATCTTTGATCCCCAGACCTCCGGAGGATTGGTGATTTCCCTTAGCCCGGATGTGGCGGATGCGTGTTTGAAGGAATTAAAGGAGGAAGGTATTAAATCTGCCAGAATAATCGGTGATATCCTTTATCACCATCCAAAAGGGAGATTGAAGATCGTTTATTCGAATCCTTAGGCTATCCTCCCGTCCACCATTTTCAGAACCCTGTGGCAGCGTCTTGATAGGGATTCATTGTGTGTGACAATGACAAATGTAATTCCCTTTTCCTTGTTGAGATTGATGAGGAGGGTGAAGAGTTCTTCACCTGTTGCTGTATCAAGGTTTCCTGTAGGTTCATCTGCAAGTACTACCTCTGGCTTTAATATGAGTGCCCTCGCAACTGCGACTCGCTGCTGTTCTCCCCCTGAGAGTTCTCCCGGCCTGTGTTCTTTTCTTTCGGATAAACCCATATCATCAAGAAGTTTTTCAGCCCTTTCAATAATCTCTTTATAACTTGAAACCTTGAACCCTTGAGCCCTTGAACCAATATTTATTAGCCCCGGCATCATAACATTTTCGAGTGCAGTGAACTCTGGAAGAAGGTGGTGGAACTGAAAGACAAAGCCTATTTTTCTATTTCTAAAGGAGGCGAGGGAATTTCCATCGAGGGAAAAGATATCCGTGTTATTGTAAAAGACTTTACCAGAAGTCGGCCTGTCCAGTGCGCCGAGGATATGCAGCAGGGTACTTTTCCCTACCCCTGATGCACCGACTATCCCAACCATTTCTCCTTCTTTGATTGAAAGGTTAATGCCTTTCAGTACCTGAAGCTCACCTGCTTCTGTAGTAAAGGACTTTTTTAGATTTTCTGTCTCAATCAAATTTCTCATCATTAATCAAAAGAATTTCTTGTGGCTCGGCGTCATTCCTGCCCCGTATCAAGTACGGGATAAACTCCAGCAGGAATCCAGACGACGTTTCTGCATAAGTAATAAACTATCTTTATGGATTCTTGTTTGCACAGGAAACCTGGATTCCGCATCAAGTGCGGAATGACAAATACTATCAACCTACTCATACCTAAGCGGTTCTAAAGGGTTGAGTTTTGCTGCCTGCCATGAAGGATAAATAGTTGCAAGAAAACTTATTATTATTGCGGATAGAGAAACAACTATGAAGTCAAATAATTTTGTCTTAACAGGCAGATGGCTCAGATAGTAGACATCAGCCGGAAGTTTGATAATCTGATAGGTATCCAGAAAATAGTTTAAAAGATACCCACCCATAACTCCTATGAGGGTGCCAAAAAGTCCTATCAATAAGCCCTGAAGCATAAATATGGTCATGATGGCCCTGTTCGTTGCGCCTATCGCCTTTAAGATGGCTATCTCCCTGCTCTTTTCTATCACGTTCATGATTAAGGTACTGATAATATTAAATGATGCTACAAGGACTATGAGAACGAGAATCACGAACATAGCGAACTTCTCTAATTTCAGGGCTGAGAAGAGGCTTCTATGCATCTGCATCCAGTCCCTTGCATAGAAAGGAAATCCCAGTTTTTTCTGTAACCTTTCCCTGACATCAGATGCCTTATAAATATTCTTCACTCTGAGTTCAATTCCTGTCACATCATTTCCTATGCTGAAGAATCCCTGTGCAGGCTCAATCTCCGTAAGTGCAAGATTTGAGTCGTATTCAAACATCCCTACCTCGAATATTGCTGCAACTCTGAAAGGCTTGATTTTTGGGAGCACGCCGAGGGGGCCTATCTCACCAAAAGGGGAAACAATGTTAATTATATCTCCAACAAACACACCGAGGCTACTCGCAAGCTCTCTTCCAAGGATAATACCGGGGATCCCATTTTTTGGAGAAAGGTCTCCAGGGTTGCCATCCTTTACATAGTTCAATATCTCTGTTGTTTTTGTCTCCATTTCAGGCCTTATTCCCTTCAGGAAAACACCATGTGCCTTCTTGCCTGAAGAAACCATCACCTGACCCAGGACGAACGGGGCGGATGATATGATATCCTCCTCACCCTCAAGCCTTTTGATTACATCATTGTATCCAGGGATTGTTCCTCTATAATCAAGGACAATAACATGGGCATTTACTCCGAGTATTTTTCTCTGGAGATCTTCATGGAATCCACTCATTACAGACAGGACGACGAGGAGCGCCATAACGCCAACTGCAACACCACCTATGGATATCAGGGCATTGACCGAAATACCCTTATGTTTTTTTTTGGATTTAAGGTATCTGAGGGCTATGAATAGCTGGTAAGGAAGATTCATTGTTCTGGTTTTAATTGTGGGAATAAGATAACATCCCTTATTGACTGAGAATTGGTCAATACCATCACGAGCCTGTCTATCCCGATGCCTTCACCTGCTGCAGGGGGCATCCCATATTCGAGGGCCCTGATGAAATCCTCATCCATCCAGTGTGCCTCTTCATCGCCTTTTATCTTTGCCTCAACCTGTTTCATGAAACGCTCACACTGGTCTATAGGGTCGGTCAGCTCTGAAAAGGCGTTTACTATCTCTTGTGATGCAATGAAGAGTTCGAATCTTTCGGCAAGTTCTGGATTTTCCTTTTTTTTCTTAGCAAGGGGAGAGAGTTCGACAGGATAATCTATGATGAAGGTGGGCTGAACGAGCTCCGGCTCTACTATTTTTTTAAAGATCTCATCAAGGATTTTTGGAAGTGTGGCATCCCCTTTTATTTCTATGGTATGTGCCTCTGCCCATGCCTTCGCCTTTTCTCTATCATTGAGTATCTCTGGCGGAACATCCTTCTGCACGAGGGCCTCAAACATCGGAATCCTCGGCCAGGGAGGAGTAAGATCTATGGTGGTGTCCCCATAGGGAATTTTCAGTGTCCCTAAGGTCCAGCTTGCAACATAGGTAATTAATTCCTCAGTAAAAGACATGAGGAAATTGTAGTCCCTGTAAGCCACATAAAATTCGAGCATCGTGAATTCAGGGTTGTGTTTTGTTGATATGCCTTCATTCCTGAAATTTTTGTTAAGTTCATAGACACGTTCATAACCGCCAACAAGGAGCCTCTTTAGATAAAGCTCTGGAGCAATCCTTAGATATAAGTCAATACCGAGGGCTATATGATGGGTCTTAAAGGGCTTAGCAATCGCTCCTCCAGGGACGGGCTGCATCATGGGTGTTTCGACCTCAATAAAACCATTTGACTCGAGGAAGTCTCTGATGGCCTTAATAATGGCGCCTCTTTTAGCAAAGGTCTCTCTGACCTGAGGGTTTACTATCAGGTCAACGTACCGCTGTCTGTATCTTATCTCAATATCCCTCAACCCGTGCCACTTCTCAGGAAGAGGTCTCAAGGATTTTGTTAGAAGGATGAAATCCTCCACCTCGACAGTAAGTTCTTTTGTCTTTGTTCTGAATAACCTTCCTTTTAAGCCGATTATATCACCAATGTCGAGCTTCTTAACAACACTATGTTTTTCGCCAAGAATATCTTTTTTGAAATAGACCTGTATCTTCCCTGTAGTATCCTGGATATGCGCAAAGGCAGCCTTACCAAAGTCCCTTATAGAGATAATCCTGCCTGCAAGAGAACATGAAAAAGGACTGGCTTCTAGGGTTTCTTTTGTTACAGAATCAAATTTATTTAGGAGATCCGATGCATGATCCTCTGCATAAAAGGGACCACCGAATGGCTCGATCCCTGACTGCCGCAATTCCTCAAGTTTCTTGATTCGCTGCTCTATAAGTTCATTGATCTCTCTCATTCTACCCCATAAAAAATTAACCTTTTTCTACCTTCTTTAAGGTGTGATGCCAACGATAGTTAAAGGATATTAGATTTGAATTATAATTATTAATTTTAGGTTAAGTCAAATCATTGCAAGGTGGAAAATTTGTTATCGGTGCATATTTTTGTTAACATAATCATAATACTTATGAGAACGAAGGTTGAAGGGCATGCAGATAAAATTACTGGATAAGTTTACTCCTGCTTATCAGCTTTTACCTCTTGGCGTGTTGTCTGATAAGGTCAGAGAGGCAGAGGAGATTTTAAGAGAATGTACCTTATGTCCGAGGAGCTGCAAGGTTGACAGGACATCAGGTCAAAAGGGGTTTTGTAGAACAGGGGATAAGCCCTTCGTATCGAGCTGGGGTCCCCATTTTGGCGAGGAGAGACCACTTGTGGGTAGATTCGGCTCTGGCACCATCTTCTTTGGTAATTGTAATCTTGGCTGCCTCTTCTGTCAGAACTACTCGATCAGCCATCTTGGAGAGGGCGTTGAGATATCTTTTGAAAAACTTGCAGACATCATGCTCGCTTTACAGCGTGGCGGATGTCATAACATAAACCTTGTCACACCAACACATCAGATGCCGATAATTCTCAGGTCTGTACAGATTGCTGCAGAGAAAGGACTGAACATCCCCATTGTCTATAACTGCGGTGGGTACGAATTCCTCTACTCAATAAAGCTTCTGGATGGTATTGTTGATATATACATGCCTGATTTTAAATATACAGACCCTGAAATGGCATTCAGGTACTCAAAGGCGAAAGATTATCCAGAGGCTGCAATGGCTGCAATGAAGGAGATGCACAGACAGGTCGGGGATCTCATAATAGATAAGGGAATTGCCCTGAGAGGGCTCCTCGTCAGGCATCTTGTGCTACCTGAGGGTATTGCAGGTACTGCGGGTGTTGTTAAATTTATCGCTGAAGAGATTTCAAAAAATACCTATATCAATATTATGGATCAATACCGCCCATGCTTTAAGGCCTTCGAAAACCCACCTCTGAACAGAAGGATTACGGAGAAAGAGTACAGGGAGGCAGTAAGAATGGCATTGGAAGCAGGACTCAAGAGGATAGACGGAATAACGGTATGACTAAAGCCCTATAATCTCTGCCCCCATCTTATCTAAACCCTATTATTGCAATAACAGGGTTAACTCACATAACGGTGGACAATGTTACTAACGCCCAGACGTATCATCATTATGGCGATTGATGCAAGGAGGAGTGCCATGATCTTCGAGATCGCAGCTATACCTCCTTTGCCAAAGAGGTTCATGATCCGCTCGGCATTGATGAATGAAATCCAGACAACTAAAAGATTAAGAATGAGGGATATAATTGTTGGAATGATACCGTAATGATCTACAAGCACCAGGATGGTAGTGAGCACCGCAGGTCCTACGATCAAGGGAACACCTATGGGAACTACACCAACCCTGCCTACGGGTTTCCTCCTTTCCTCGCCGGGTCTTATGAGATCAGAGACTGCGAAAATAAGAAGAACGAGACCTCCGGCAATCTTGAAATCGTCTGAAGTAATTCCCAATATCGTAAAAATCGCTTCTCCCAGAGCTACAAATAAAAGGCTCACTATCAAAGCTGTGAGTATGGACTCCTTTATGATCGTCTTTCTTTCCGATTTTGACATCTCCTCTGTCAAAGAGACAAATATAGAGAGAGCGACTAAGACGTCAATCGCAACGAAAAGGGGTATAAAGGTGTTGGGTAGTGTTTTTATAATATTTTCCATCAGCGTAATTATAATTGCTCATTCCTTAGCAGTCAAATAATTGATGCATTTTTAGAAAAAATGGTAATCTACTGTAGAATTTTATATTGAGCTACGAGAAGAGGTGTATTGTGAAAGGGCTGATAATATTAATCTCTCTTTTGCTGCCTGTTGTTCTGTATGGCGAAGACTACCCATCTCAGGGGGTTGTTAAGAAGGTTATTGATGGAGATACAATAAAGCTAAAGACCGGAGAACTTGTCAGATATATCGGAATTGATGCACCCGAAACCGAATATTCCAGGAAAAAGATGCCCGAGGCGTTTGGGAAAGAAGCAACAGAGGCTAACAGGAGACTTGTGGAAGGGAAGACCGTAAGGCTTGAATATGATAAACAGGTAAAGCATGACAACAGACTGCTTGCATATGTGTATATTGGTGAAACCTTTGTTAATGGAGAGCTGGTGAGAAAAGGCTTTGCACTATACAGTCCCTTTGGCCCGAACAAATCTAAGAATACCCTATTATTTCAATATGAGAATGAGGCGAGGAAAAACAGGCTTGGGATATGGGCGCTGCCTTTAAAGAATCCAAGTAAAGAATATATAGCCTCTAAAAGAAAAAAGGAAGACGAAATCAAGAAATTCCATCGCATAGAATGCCCTCATGCCAGACGGATAGCTGATAGGAATAAGGTGGTCTTCAGGTCTATCGATGAGGCATTGGATGAGGGTTATCGCCCCTGCAGGACGTGTAATCCACTGGAGCGAGACTACCGTTGATTTATCTGGCGGTCCCAACGGGATTCGAACCCGTGTTTTAGCCTTGAGAGGGCTACGTCCTAGGCCTCTAGACGATGGGACCACTGGCTGGGGAGAGAGGATTCGAACCCCTGTAAGCAGATCCAGAGTCTGCTGTCCTGCCGCTGAACGACTCCCCAAAAGATAAAAAATTATATCATATTTTTTCAATTACCAAAATAGAGGGAACAAGGAAGCACTAATCCATACTATATCCTCCTTTTGTGTTTAATGAATGAGGTGGGTTAGAGAGATAGGGGTTCCTTCTTTAATCTTTGAAGGTATTCTTCCCATTCAATTGGAAGGAGATATTTCTTTTTTTTGTTGCATTCCTTGCAAACAGGAACGATGTTTCCTTTAGTTGACTTCCCACCTCGTATAATGGGCACTATATGATCCATGGTGAGTTCCCTCGGGCTTATCTTTCTTTTACAGTAATAGCACACCCCTTCTGCACACTTCCTTTTCCACCATTGGGATTTTCTCAGCCTTTGTGCCTTTGCCTTTTCCCTCTTTATTTCTTCTTCTGTCACAGGGGAAATGAAGGAGTTCATACATTATTTTAACTATGCGCCCTGCCTCTTTTTACCTCCTCTTCCCTGAAAAATTTCTTATACAGGACTTCCCATTCAGGGCTCCCTTCAGCTATCTTTCTTGAAAAGGAATAGAGTTTTTTTCTGACAGCAGAATCAATCTCTTCACCTACCTTCAGTTCTGATATAATTGTTCTCTTAATCTCAGCCCTTATATTACCCTCTTCCTCGATCGCTTCAATAAGATTCCTCTCTATAAGCCCTTTAAGGAGTACATGGCTTAGGTGTGAGATCTTATCCTCAGAGAGCATCATAATATCAGGTTTCTTTCCTTCACCAGTTTCTGTTTTGTAAGTTCAAAGAGCCTCCTGTAGTCCAGATGACCCTTTTCTATTTCAGGGGCGTATTTTTTTAAAAGTTCTCTGACCTCTTCGTTCAGCCTGTCCTCTACGGTAAGTTCATTGAGAAGGAGTTCTTCTGTTTCTGAAAGGAGTTTTTCTAAATGTACAGTGGGCTTAACAAGTCCCTTTGATATAATGTTATCTACTATCCTTTTTGCTAAGAGCGGAACCCAACTCCTCGGGATCCTCATCCTATTTTTCTGCAAAGGCAAGGAGCGCTATACTTCTTGCTCGTTTTATAGACTCCGTCAGCTCTCTCTGATGCCTTGCACATGCACCTGTCATTCTCCGGGGAAGGATCTTTCCTCTTTCAGTGAGATAGTTTTTAAGAACTTTGATATCTTTATAATCTATATACTCTACCTTTTCCACACAGAATCTGCAAAACTTCTTTCTCTGGAATCTTTTCTGTTGCAATGTCATCTCCCCTTTCTGAATACTTTTCAAAATGGTTCTAAATCAGTGGTTTCCTCTGGAGGGACATCCGCCTCAGGCGGACCCTCTGCTGCCGGTCCCTCGGGACCTGCCTTTCTTGAAAGAAACCTTACAGATTGAGCAATTACTTCGAACTTACTCCTCTGCTGTCCATTAGATTCCCATCTCCTCTCCTGAAGTCTGCCCTCTACAAGTACAGAGCTACCTTTATTGAGATACTTGCTACATGATTCCGCCTGTCTTCCGAAAACTACATTATCTATAAATATTGTCTCCTGTTTTGTCTCGTCTCCGCCAGAGGCGGATTGTTTGTACCTGTAATTCACTGCAAGTCTGAAAGAGGCTACCGGTGTCCCGTGCGGGGTATATCTGAGTTCAGGGTCTTTTGTAAGATTGCCTATGAGTATTACCTTGTTATACATCTTAGACCTCCCCTTTTTGTTCTACAGGCTCTGGGATGGCTTCAATCTTCTCAAGATCCTTTGCCTGCTTTGCACTGAGCTTTATGATAATATGTTTTTTTACAGCGTCAAAGACTCTGTAAAACTCCTCTAACTTTTTAATTGTCGACGGTGGTGTCTTATATACCAAAAGCACGTATAATCCCCTTTTCTGTTTTTTAATCTCGTAGGCGAGTTTTTTCTTTCCCCAGATGTTTATCTTAACTATTTCTCCACCGTGGCCTGTAATGAATTCTTCAATCTTTGTAATGGCTGACTTGATCTCCTCGTCAGCAAGGGATGCGTTAAGGATAATAATATTTTCATAGATGTTCATTAAAATGCCTCCTCACGGTTTCACCTCTTTATTCTTTGCCATTTTACATATCTAAAAAAGGAATAAATAGCCTATTTTTATACCATAGCAGATACGATAAAATCAACCAACCAGTAACTCCCTTTTCTCAAGTTGACAAGGTTAAATAGCTTAATGTATGGTATCATATTCCCTTAAAATGTTCTTTGAGAAAACTAAAAAGTGCATAGCATACCTACCAGCCTTGTAATTTCAAATGAGAGTTTGATCCGGGCCTATAGCTCAGTTGGTTAGAGCGCACCCCTGATAAGGGTGAGGTGATTGGTTCGACTCCAATTAGGCCCACCAGTGGGGGTGTAGCTCAGTTGGGAGAGCGCCTGCTTTGCAAGCAGGAGGTCATCGGTTCGATCCCGTTCACCTCCACTACTTTTTCCAGAATAAAGGTACAAGCAGTATTAATACTGTATAGACTTCAAGCCTCCCTGTGAGCATACAGAATATGAGTATCCATTTCCCTGCGACGGGAATGGAGGCATAATTATCAGTGGGACCTGCTTCACCGAGGGCTGGGCCAACATTGCATGATGCAGATATTACAGTTGTTGCAGATGTAATCATATCTGTCCCAACGGCAGCCATGCCAATGGTTGCTATAACACATACTCCCAAAAAAAGGAACACAAATCCCCAAATGCTCCCTAAAATTTCTTTGTCGAGAAACCTTCCATTAAGTTTAATGGTTGTTATTGCATGGGGATGAATCAATTGATACATCTCTCTGTGGCCCTGTTTGAGCATTAGTAGAATTCTAACCTGTTTTATGCCGCCGCCTGTTGAACCTATCATGCCACCAAAGAACATTATTATTACGAGGACCGTTTGTGCAAAGGATGACCATTTTTCGTAATCTGCAACGGCATATCCCGTAGTTGTTATAAGAGATATAACCTGAAAGAGGGAATGTCTGAAAGTGTCAGGGAGGAAACCACCAGATATCCCCCATATGTTCATAGTTATTATTACAGTAGCAATTGAAATAATGGTCAGGTAAAACCTAAATTCACTGCTTCTCAACAGTCTCGATATCTTTCCTTTAAAGACATAAAAATAAAGGGAATAGTTTATTCCTGCAAGGAACATAAATATGCTTGTAATGTACTCGATAGAAGGGCTTTCAAAGTGTGCTATGCTGCTGTCCTTTGTTGAAAAGCCACCTGTTGCCATGGTGGTGAATGCATGGCATATGGCGTCATAGGTGTCCATTCCGCCAGCCATCAATAGAACAGCGTCTATAGAGGTAAGCGTAACATAAATGAACCAGAGTGCCTTTGCTGTATCAATAATTCTTGGTCTCAGTTTATCAACGCTGATTTCAGGGACCTCTGCCTTGAAAAGCTGCATACCACCTGTTCCTAAAAAGGGTAGTATTGCAATGGCAAAAACTATTATTCCCATTCCCCCTATCCATTGAATCATGCTTCTCCAGAAAAGGACTCCTTTGGGAGAGGCTTCTATGTTATTGAGCACAGATGCGCCTGTTGTGGTAAAACCGGCCATGGATTCAAAATAGGCGTCGGTAAAGGAATGAAATGTTCCTGTTAACAAAAAAAGAATGGAACTAAAAAAGGCTATTGTTACCCAGCTAGCGGTTACAATGATAAAAGCATCTCTACTTCTGATTTCCTCCCTTTTGTGTTTTCGTGTGAGAAGGTAGAAGGTAGCCCCTGAAACGAGAGTAATGAAGAATGATTTGACAAGCGGTATGGTATCTGATTGTTTATAAATGAGCGAAACGATAACAGGAAACATCATAAAAAAAGATACGAATATGAGGGCGATTCCTATAACATTCAGTATTAATCTAAAATTCATATCGAGGCAGGAACATTATATCAGAATCTTTTCTACTTCTTTGATAGATTCTCGAAGGGTAAAGATTATTAATTTATCACCTTCTATTACCTTATCTGAGCCTGAGGGGATAATAACTTCTTCACCCCTTATAATAGCGCCAATGATGGACGCCTTTGGTTGTGCCTCCTCCAGTGTCTTTCCAACTAGGGGAGATGTCTTGCCGATTCTCCCCTCAATTATTTCAGCTTTATCTTCTGCTATTGCTGTTAAGGAAAGGATATTTCCCCTTCTAACATAGCGTAAAATGGTGCTTGCAGTAATGAGCCTCGGGCTTAGAACGGCCTGAAGTCCGAGGCTGTGGGCAAGGGGTATGTAGTCTGTTTTATTGACAATTGCTATGGTCTTTTTAGCCCCTAATTTTTTTGCAAGAAGGGATGCCATTATATTTAATTCGTCATTGTTAGAGACAGCTGCAAAGGCGTCTATGTCCCCGATGTTTTCTTCCAGCAGTAATTTCTGATCTACCCCATCTCCATGAAGCACCAGGGTCTTTTTAAGAGTTTTGCTAAGATATTTGCACCTTTCTGCCCTTTCTTCTATGATCTTTACATCTGCCCTGAGTTCCATTTTAGATGCGATGTGGTATCCTGTCCCCCCTCCCCCAAGTAGCATTATCTTTTTTATAGGTTTTGCTGATACCCCGAGGAGTGCCATGGTATTTTCCACTTCTCCCTTTTTGACAGGCATATAGATTATGTCCCCTTCCTGGATAACGTCCCTTCCAGAAGGGATTATTACTCTATCTTCCCTCTCTATTATCCCTATGAGAAACCTTTTGCCAGACGTGCCAAGCACCTTTAAGGATTTCCCAATCAAGGGGGCCTTCTCGTGGACCTTAAAGCCAATGACTTTTATGAGACCACCCTCAAACTCCTCGACATCTGTTGCAAAGGGCACTTCAAGTAGTCTTACAATTGCCTTCGCAATCTCAAGATCGGGATTAATGGCGGGGTTTATGTCAAGATTTTCCTTGCTGAGAAGCCTTTCGTTCTTAAAATACTCTGGATTTCTTATCCGTGCAATCTTACGTGGTATGTTGAAGACCTTTCCGAGGAGACAGGCAATCATATTAGTCTCATCCCTGTCTGTAACAGCAAGGAGGATGTCAGCCCTATCTGCCCCTGCGTCTTTCAGGGCTGAAGGGTCTCCGCCTTCACCCTCTACAACAGCAACATCCAGCTCTTCGATGATTTGCTTTAGTTTGTTTTTATCCCTATCGATTACAACTACATCTATAAATTCAAGGGAAAGGAACTTCGCTATCTGGTAGCCTACCTCACCTGCACCAACGATTATTACACGCATAGTAAATTATATCATATAATAGTAAGGCAAACTTAGTAATTTAAGGCACTGGAATTAGTTACTGCATTATGAAAGATTCTATCGGAGAACCGCAAGGACGGAGAAGGCTGGTAAAGGTTTTATACCTTTTATTCTTTACAATTATTGTAGGCCTTGTAATATTTATTTCGAGAGGACCGCACGTATCGAATGTCCTCAAGAGGCTTATACTCCCTGAATTAGAAGCTGCATTCAGACAGAGGGTAATAGCACAGAAGATTTATATCAATATATTTCCCTTCTTCATAGAGGCAAAGGGCATGAAGGTTTTTGATGAAGATGGTAAAAGGATACTCTTCGCAAACAGGGTGAAAGGATACGTAGAGCCTCTGGGGCTATTAAGTAAGCGCATTTCTATTCGCAGGCTTGTAATAAAGGAGCCCGATATATCCACAGATAAAGAACAGATTGGTGAGGTGATAAGAAGTTTTAAGGCATATCTCGAAGGGAAGAGAAGGCTTCCATTTAGGGTCTGGATAAAGGTAGTTGAGATAAATGAAGGTTCTGCTTCTTTAAGAGACGAAGATTTGAAAAGCCTCATAGGCATAAAAGGGCTTGGAGGTGAGGTAATCTTCGGCAGAGATCCGAGGCTCAAGATATCTATAAAAAATTTTGGCATAAGGAGGGAAGGGTTGCCTGAACTTATAGGGGATATTAATGCCTCCCTCGTCTTCAGAGAAGATGAAGTCGAGATAAAGAGGCTCAACATCGGTTCATATGGCTCCGCATTAGAGGGTTCAGGGTTTTATTCTAAGGGTAAGGGAACTTTAAGGACCGAGATAGCCCTCCTCGTTGATTCCGTGAAGCGCATCTTTAATCTCAAGGAGAGAGGTGAGGGGAGGATTTCTGCAAAAGGCGAAATAAGACTTGAGGGCCTTCAGCAATGGAGAGACATTTTCGTAGATTTAAAACTTAAGGGTGATTTTTATATTCAGACGTTGATGGAAATGCTGAAGGTAAAGGAGAAGGTGGAGGGGCTTGTTGATTTTCATGGTGAGATAAAAGGGAGGCTTTTTGATATCTCTGCTGTGGCGAAGGCAAGGCTTCGAAAGGGCAATCTTTTCGGCGTTGAGGTAGATTCACTCAGGTGCGATGTAACCTATCAGGATGGGTTAATGAGATTCAAGAATGGCAATGCCGAATTGTATAGCGGTAATGCTAAGGCTGAGGCATCTATAAACCTCCCCAGTGTTGAGCCTTTCACCCTAAATGTGAAGTTTAATTCGATAGATAGCAGTGCTGCCCTCATGCTCATAGGTTGGGAGCCTGAGATACCAGCAGGCAAGGTCGATGGAGAGCTTGTAACATCGGGCAGCGAATTTAAACCCGAAGGGTGGTTTCTCTACAAGGCACAGAGCAGAGAGCAAAGAGCAAAGAGTAAAGAGTATCAACCCTCGACTGATAATGTTCTCGACAGGATAAGGAATATAAAAGGGTCTTATTCTCTACGAGGTGATATCCTTTCTTTATCTAATCTACAAGTGAGAACATCTCTATCTGACCTCCAGGCGGAAGGCACAATTGATATCACTAAAAAAACCCTCAACCTTAAAGGCAGGCTTAATACAAATGAGGTCTCTGATCTGATTCTACCTTACTACACTGGGCTTAAGGGCCAGGGGAATTTTTCTGGAGGGATAACAGGCACATTTGATAATCCCGATATATCCGGAAGGATTGATATATCGAATGCCTCTGTAGAGGGGTACAGGGCATACCGCATTACATCACGCTTCTCGTATAACAAAAACCTCCTGAATGTCCATGAACTCCTTCTCTTGCCACCCGGAGAAGAGCACGGGGTGAAGGGTAGGATATTATTTCCTGAGGCAGAAGAACTTTTCGAATTTTCAGGACCCGTGTATGAAATGAATGCTACCATTAAGAACGCTGATCTAAGAGGGGTTATACAGATATTCTATAAGGATCTCCTGTTAACAGGAAGGATGAATGCAGATTTCAAGATCGGAGGCAAGGGTAAAGATATTGAAATTGCCGGTGATGCCCATATAGAGAAGGCAGAGGTATATAAGATTCCCTTTGACTCTGCATCCATGACCTTTTCATATCTCAATAAAGGGCTTTCCTTCAAAAAGACCATAATCAGGCAAGGTACCTCGACCCTGACGGCGGAAGGCAAGATTTCCTCGGATGAGAAATTTTATTTCAGGGCCTCATCAGAGAGGATTCTAATAAAAGACATCGGGCTCGGGAACATCCCTGAAGGTGCCTTTTTAAGCATACAGTCAGAAGGTCACGGTACTTTTAAAGACCCTACTATTACACTGAATGCAAAAATGGTCGGAGGTGTTTTTAAAGGTAGATCCCTGGGTAGCGGCATTATAAATATGGCGATTAAAAACAAGAATATCCTACTGAAGGCCTCTCTATTTGATGAAAAGGTAGAACTCACGGGGAAAGGAAATCTCGACGATAAGTTGCCATGGACTGCTGAACTTGACATTCAGCCAGGCAGATATGATTTTATTTTAGGTTCAATTCTGAAGGATGTGCCAGAAGACTTGCTTCTTAATCTCAGGGGTCATGTCGGGATGAAAGGGGACAGAAAAAACATAACAGCTGAAGCTGTCATAAACCATCTGACACTTGCGCTCTTTGGTTACAGCTTTTCAAACGATTCTAATATAAAGGTTCAGATTAATAACAGGAGAATTTCTTTTCCAGCCTTTACTATCAGGAGTGGTGGTACTTCATTATTCAAGCTCCGTGGGGGTGTAGAAATTGGCAGAGAGTACGACCTGCTCCTCGAGGGCAGCTCTTCTCTTTCACCATTAAAAGGACTGTCCAAGAGAGTGGAACACCTAACGGGAGAATCTGATTTTGTCTTTTCCGTCACCGGCAAATGGGAGGAGCCTGAGATGAACGGAGGCTTAAGTGTATCGAATGCCTCTTTTGGATTAAGGGGTTATTATCCACGCATCAGTTCAATCAATGGCTACGCATCCATTGATAAAGACAGGATTATAGTGAAGAAACTTTCTGGCAAGGTCGGAGGTGGTGATATAAACATATCAGGTCTTCTCTATCTCAAGGCCTTTGACATAAAAAGATTTTACTTCGAAGCTGATCTTGATAATATAACCGCTTCTCTTTCAAAAGATTTTAGCATAAATTTTAAGGGTAACCTTTTATATAAGGGGACGCCGGATGCCCACAGCATTAGTGGTGATATAGGGATAAACCGTTCAAGGTACAAGGAAAGGGTAGAGTGGAAGAGCTGGCTTCTTATGGCGAAGGCTAAGGAGAGACCCAGGGTCGAGGTATCCAGGTTCGAGAGGGCAGAGCTGAATATAAGGATTTTGGGTAGTGACAATATTTATATTGATAACAACATTGCCAGGGCCCCCGTAATGGTGGATACGGTTTTGAGGGGGACAATATCACGCCCCATATTGTTTGGTAGGCTTGAATCAAAAAAAGGGGATGTCTATTTCAGGAACAATGAATTCAGGATAATTCATGCGAGTGCTGATTTTGCTGACCCAAACAGGCTGAACCCGGTTATAGAGATCGCAGCCGAAACGGGCATAAGGGGATATAATATCAAACTCAATCTCGAAGGACAGATGGAGCATTTCAATCTCTCCCTATCTTCTGACCCACCCCTTGAGGAGATGGATATTCTTGCCCTCCTGACAGTCGGGCATGTAGGAAAACAACTTAAAGGTCTCGAAGGAGGTATCGGTGCAGGAGAGGCAGCATCATTCCTCACAGGCAGATTACAGGGTGTTTTCGAGGAAAGGCTTAAGACTATAACAGGCCTTGACAGGCTTCAGATTGATCCCTATGTCTCAAAAACTACAGGTACGGCTGGGCCGAGGGTAACCGTATCGAAAAGGCTTGCCGGCGATAGGTTATTTGTGACTTACACAAGCTCTTTGGGTTCTGCCGAAGAACAGATACTCAAGCTTGAATATCTCCTCGGTAGAAACATTTCCCTTATAGGTATCAGGGATGAGAGGGGAAGTGTGGGAGGTGATATAAAGTTCAGGTTTGAATTTAAATGAAATGGGAAATGAGAAACATCTTATTTCTTTTTCTATTTTTAATTTCTTATTTCCCACTCTCTGAGGTTTCAGGCGCAATAGTCGGTGAAATAGAAATCAACGGGCTCTACTCTATTGAAAAGAAAGAACTTCTTGACCTCCTCGACATCAGGCCTGATAAGCCAATTGATAGTAGAGGAGTAAGGCAGGGTATAAAAAGGGCATGTTTGAAAGGGATTTTCGAGGACATCTCTATTGAAACAACCGATGGGGAAAAGGTGATTATCAACGTAAGAGAGAGGGATTTTATAGAAAAGATTTATATAGATGGAGATTATGGCCTTTCCAGAAGAATCATAAAGAGGAACTTTCCTCTCAGAGAAGGGCAGGTCATGAGATATGATATGATCGAGGCCGCTATCGAGGAGCTGAGGCATGAGATAGCAAAGCGAGGATTCCCACATGCCGACATCAATGTAAAGATTGAAAGGTTAAAAAAACCGTACAGGATAAATATACATCTCCAGGTTAATACAGGTGAACCGGAAAGAATAAAAAAAATCATAGTCTCTGAAGTAGCAGAAGAGATAGAAAAGATGATGAGCTTATCCGAGGGAGATATATATGATCAGGTGAAATTGAAAAAAGACCTTGAGAAGATAAAGACATACTATAAAGATAAAGGATATTTTAGACCCGTTGTAGGTCCCTATACATTTGCTGATGGAACACTCAATGTACCTGTTAATCCCGGTAAGCATCTGATAATCTCTATAGAAGGCAATAGTGCCATTTCCACAAGGACCCTTCTTAAAGAAATGCCTTTTTTTGAGGCCGAGGACTTCAGAGATGATATTGTTGAAGAGGCAGTCTACAGGATGCTTTCTATCTATCATAAAAAGGGATATCCCTTTGCACAGATAGCACCTGTTATAACATCGAAGGATGATCTCATAGGTCTCAATTTCTTTATATTTGAAGGAGCAAAGGTAAAGATCAGGGAAATCTATTTCAACGGGGTTAGCCTTCCTGAAAAGAACCTTAAAGAGGTCATGTCTCTTAAAGAGGGAGGTCTTTATAATCCCGACCTCATAGATACAGACAGGGAGGCAATCAAAGGGTTTTATAATGCCCTCGGATACCTGGAGGCCGGTGTCGAAGAGTTTCAGACAAGATATGAAGATAGTTCTAAGGAGATAGATATCCTTATCAGAATACATGAAGGTTTGAAGACTGAGATTGAGAAGGTGGAGATTGTCGGGATAGCTCTCGTCGCTGAGGAGGAGGTAAGAAAGGCTGTCAGGATAAAACCTGGTGATCCATACAATGAGGTTGATATTTTGGATGCGCGCTACAGGATTATAGAGTTGTGCAACACCCATGGCCTTTCGGACGTTATAGTCTCAATAGAAAGAAATTTTGAGGGGCAGAAGGCATCCATAACCTTTCAAATAAACGAAGGCGATTTAATCTTTTTTGGTAAGACCATAGTTACAGGAAATTATAGAACAAGGTATGAGGTAGTAAAGAGGGAGTTGAAGCACCATGAAGGGATGCCCTTTGACTGGGGTATCCTCGGTAAAGAGAGACGGAGGCTCTATAAGTTAGGTCTATTTACGGGTGTTGATATGGAAGTACTCGACAGATATAACCACGAAAGGGATGTCCTGATAAGACTGAATGAGGGAAACGCTGGCGCAGTAGAGGTCGGCGTAGGATACGGTGATTACGAGAGATTCAGGGGATTTTTAGATTTGAGTTATCGGAATCTCTGGGGTATGAACAGACAGGCTTCATTACGGCTTGAGCTGAGTTCTCTCGAGAAACGATACATATTACAATATCATGAGCCCTGGTTTCTGAGTAAAGAATTGTCATTCAGGGCATTTTTGCTTCGTGAAGACAGAAAGGAGATCAATATCGATACCAGGGAAACGAGATACAGATTGACGAGGTATGGTGCCACGGCAGGTCTGGAGAAAAGATTGAGTGATACCCTTAAGGCAGAGTTATACTATGATTTCTCCCTCGTTGAAACATTCGATGTTAAACCCGATGTCATCCTGAGTAGAGAAGACACAGGAACCCTGACCATAAGCGGTCTAAGACCCGGGATTGTTTACGATACGAGGGACAATCCCTTTGACCCGAAGAAAGGAGTCCTTTCAGGGATATCTCTTAAATTTACTTCGCCTGCATTTCTGTCTGAGACAAATTTTGTAAAGCTTTTATTTCATGGTAGTACCTACCATCAGGTAGATAAACGTTTTGTCCTCGCTTTATCACTAAGAGGAGGCGTTGCCCAGGGGTACCATAAGACCGAGGAACTGCCGATTGTCGAGAGATTTTTTCTTGGGGGCAGAACGACCGTTAGGGGCTATGAGCAGGATACACTCGGTCCTAAAGGAGTAGACGGGACTCCAACTGGAGGTAATGCCTTTCTCCTCGGTAACATTGAGTTAAGGTCCTATCTCAGTAAAGGTATAGGAATCGTTGCCTTCATCGATGGAGGTAATGTCTGGCTGAAGGCAAAAGATATAGATCCCGGGAATCTCAAATATACTGCAGGACTCGGTTTCAGGTATAACACCCCTGTTGGTCCCATAAGGATCGATTATGGTCGTAAGCTCCAGAGGGAGTTAGGAGAGAGCAGGGGAGAGATACATTTTAGTATCGGGCATGCTTTTTAAAATTTCAAATTTCAAATTTCAAATTTCAAAGTTAAATAAACAAAAAATACTTTCTAAATCTTTTTTACTCATCACTCATTACTCATCACTCATTACTTTTTTACTACTCTTTGTTTTCTGCCCATTGCTCTCTGCTGAAATAAAAGACCGTGTGGTTGCATTTGTAGATAACACCGCAATAACCCTCAGTGAATTAGAGGAAGCATATACGAACTCGCAGAAGATAACACCGGGTATTACAAAAGAGGAGGTCTTGAATACAATGGTCAACAGGATCCTTCTTCTCAGAGAGGCTAAAAAGATCAGATTGGAGGCACCCTCTGAGGATGAACTGCTTAAGGAATATATTGACCTTAAGATAAGGCCTTTTATAAAGATAAAGGAGGAAGAACTGGTAGATTTTTATCAAAGGCACATCGGGGATTTTCAAGGTAGGGAATTTGAGGCCGTAAGAGAAGAGATCGAAAACTATTTCGCTGAGGATGAACTTAATCAGCTTCTCAAGATGCATGTTAATGAACTCAGGAAAAAGGCATATATTAAGATACAGCTTAACCCGGAAGATGTATTTAAAAAACCTAAATAAAAAATTCAAATGACAAAGCTCAAGTGTCAAATATTTTGACATTTAGATTTTGAAATTTGGATTTCAAAGAATCTTATACCCTCCATGATGGCCTTTTTGTTAATTTCGATGCCTTTTTTTCTTTGGCCCATTGAATTCTCAAGGGCCTCAAAAGTTGATTCCTTCTTGAGGAGATTTGTTTTAGCAATAAATGCGCCAAGCAATACCATATTGGCAGATTTTGTATTACCAATGGTATTAGAGATCTCTGTTGCTGGAACTCTAACAACTTCTATATCAGTCCGCAGCGCCGGGTTTTTGACAAGAGATGAATCGAGTATGAGGACTCCCTTTTGTCTGAGCCGTGGTAGGAATTTCCGAAGTGATTCATCATTCATTACAATGAGTATGTCAGGGTTCCTAACAATTGGGGAAGCTATCAACTCATCCGAGATGATTACTGTGCAGTTTGCAGTCCCTCCCCTCATTTCTCCCCCATAAGATGGGAACCATGTCACTTCTCTGTTTTCGAGCATTCCAGCATATGCAAGGATTCTCCCTAAAAAAAGTATGCCTTGGCCCCCGAAGCCAGCTATAATAATTCCTTTTTCCATTTATTCTTTCCCTTGAATTTATCCTTCAATGTTCCAAGAGGATATACTGACATCATCTCCTTTCGAAGCCATATTATTGAATCTTTAGGAGTGAATCCCCAATCTACTGGACATGGTGAGAGTATCTCGACAAGGCTAAACCCTCTCTCTTCAATCTGATATCTGAAGGACTTTTCTATTGCCCTTTTTGTATTTATCAGATTTTTGTAAGAATCTACTGAGGTTCTTACAATATAGGAAGCTCCTTCAATTGTGGACAAGAGCTCTGAGACACGCAGGGGAAAACCAGCAGTTTTTGTATTTCTTCCTGAAGGTGTTGTGGTTGTCTTCTGGCCAGGAAGTGTAGTGGGTGCCATTTGGCCACCTGTCATACCATATGTTGCATTGTTGACAAAAAATACCGAGATGTTCTCCCCCCTGTTAGCAGCATGAATTATCTCGGCTGTGCCTATCGCAGCAAGGTCTCCGTCACCCTGATAAGTAAATATTATCCTGTCGGGCATAGCACGTTTTAGTCCAGTTGCTGTAGCAGGAGGTCTGCCATGTGGGGCTTCGAGTATGTCAAAATTAAAATAGTCGTAGGCAAATACAGCACATCCTACGGGAGCAATGCCTACTACCCTTTCCCTGATGCCTAAATTATCAATACACTCAGCAATCAACCTATGTATAAGGCTGTGTCCGCAACCTGGACAGAATCTGAAAGGCACCTGTTTAAGGCTTATGGGTCTCTTGAATATTTTTTTCATTCCTCTCCTCCAGGGTATCGAGGAGCACTCCCTCAAGGAGACCATAATCGCTTACCATTAATTCATCAAACTTAAAAAATTCCATTGCGTTAATTGTAAATTGTATGCCAGGTATAATCAAGTCTGCCCTCTCAGGTTCAAGTCCCGCCACCTTCTTTCTTTCCCTCAGTGGGAGGGCCAACAATCTTCTACTCATATCACGGAGTCTGCTCAGAGGTATTCCATGGAGATGTATTTTTTCCCTCGAATAGGTCTTGAGTTTTAAGTCAATAGAAGCAAGGGTTGTAAAGGTTCCTGCTGTTCCTATAAAGCATGTCTTCCTGTTTACCCCGTTAGAAAATGATTTTCTAACGGGGTTTACCTGATGTCCAATCCTTTTTTTAAGGATTTCTAAAAATGTGAGGATCTCCCTGCTCAATTCCGAGATATTTGCCTCTGAGATAGGATCGGTCTTGATAAAATTCTCATGAAGTTTTACAACCCCGATAGGGAGGCTTCCCATGTCAATGGGATATCTGCCTTTACAGAATATCCACTCTGTACTTCCCCCTCCTATATCAATAATGAGTGATGAGTCAGGAAAGGATAAGTCAGGAAAGGATGAAAGAATACCCTTAAGTATAAGCTCTGCCTCTTTTTCACCTGATATAACCTCTATAGAAATACCTGTATCAGCAAATACTTTTCTTATAAATATCTCTGAGTTGTATGTTTCTCTTAAAGCGCTTGTAGCAACTGCCCTTATGGCCTTAACCCCTTGTCTTTGAATAATTGAAGAGAATTCCTTCAGTACCGCTATTGAGGCTTCAATATGTTCATCCTTGAGTATCTTGGACTGGCTGATCCCTTCGGCCAAACGCGTTATCTTCCTTTCATAAAATACATGCTCAATCTTGTTATCTCTAACGTTACCTATGAGAAGTCTGATTGTGTTAGATCCTATGTCTATAGCGGCGGAAAGGGGCATATATTATAAGAGCCCCTATGACGAACTTTTGTCAAGTGCTCTCTATCTCCAGATTACCAATAACCAATAATCAAACACCAAATAAACTCCAATAATCAATAATCAAACAAAGATAAATTCTAAGATTCTTTCTTCGGGGTCAAAACTTGTTTGGTTATTCCCAAATCCAGCGATAAACGTGCAAACCATTGCTATTGTGTCACCCTGAGCGTGTCGAAGGGTGACACTGATGTCATGGTTCGACTGGCTCACCATGACATTATCGCTTCATTACGACAAATTTATCGCTGGATTTGGGTTATTGGTGATTGAGTTATTGGTTATTATTTGGTTATTGTAGTTTGGTTATTGGGTATTCTCTTTAAGAAATATCTTGATTTTTCTAAATGTTCAGTTATAAAATTGACCAATCTCTTGTGTTATAATGTTGACTTAAGATTTTTGGAAATCCCTCATGAAAGGAGGTGACAGTTAATGAAGAGGTTTTTAGTAATACTTTTGTCCCTGTTGCTGCTTGTATCATTCTCACTCAGCATTGGCTGTAAGAAGGTTGAAAAACCGGCTGAGGCACCAGGGCCTGCCGTACCGGAAAAACCGGCTGAGGCACCAGGGCCTGCCGTACCGGAGAAACCGGCTGAGGCACCACCTGCTCCTCCAGCACCCTGAGAAAGCACCTACACCCGCAGAGAAGTCAGCAAAGTAGGCTATGTAAAAAATCAGGGATGGGTATACCCATCCCTGATTTTTTCTTCTCCATCATCTTCCCATAATCTGTATATATCTTGCAATCCCATTTCTCGTGATTAAACCTATAATTTTATCATCCTTTATCACCGCAAGCCTTCCCTTATCTTTGGTGATCATCAGTTCCAGGGCCTTCATAACATCATCTTCGGGTGACACCTCCCACTCTTTGCTGTGTGAGACCAAGACATCGGATACATTTACCTTTATCCAATCTTCCTTTGGAACATTTTTAACCTCTTTAAGGGTTATGATGCCGAGGAATCTTCCATCCCCGAAGACAGGGAACCCTCCATAGCCATATTTAAGAAAATAACCATTTACAGCCTCATCAATAGTAACCGATGAACTGAGGGTTACGATATCTCTTACCATTACATCCTTGACCTTTAAGCCAGAAAGGTTCTCCTGAAGACTTGCCTGCTGATAGCTTGCCTGAGCTGCTGTATAAAGAAACCAGCCTATGAACATAAGCCATAATCCTCCCGGAAGGCCTGTGAGGATAGAGAATAAACCGAAAATGATAAAGAAAAGAGCTATTTTCTGTCCAAGACCGGAGGCCTTCCTCGTGGCGTGAAAGTAATCTTTTGTTTTTTCCCATATTATTGACCTCAATACCCTTCCACCATCCATAGGAAAACCAGGGATGAGATTGAAGACACCGAGAATGAGATTAATCTGTGAGAGATATGCATAGAGGGCCTTTATCCCAGGACTGTCAGCAGCAGTATAGGATAAGAAAAAGACCCCTGATAGAAAGAAACTCGAAAGTGGTCCCGCAATCGCTATCCTGAATTCTGCCTTCGGGGTTGGAGGCTCACCCTTCATCTGTGCAACACCACCAAAGATAAAGAGTGTAATACCGATTATGGATATTTTGTATTTCTTAGATACAAAGGAATGTGCAAGTTCGTGAAATACAACAGAGGCAAATAGAAGGAGCGCTCCGATAGCACCCTTAGTCCAGTAAGATGCTGCTGGCAGTTCAGGGGCTGCCTTGGGAAAATAATAGATGGATAAAGACCATGTTATCAAACCGAAAACAATAAGCCATGAAAAATGAACCCTGATAGGTATTCCCCATATTGTGATTATTTTCCATGAACCGTAAAATAATGCGGTGTTCACTACTTAAATGATAGCCGAGGCAGGTTAAAATGTCTACCATGGAAAGTTGACTCTGTGATTCATTTATATTAATCTAAGAAAATTTTTTAATGGAGGATACTATGAACAAAGATGCTACAAAGATTATGGGGGCATTTCTGTTAGGAGGGCTGATCGGTGCAGCTATCGCTCTTCTCTATGCACCTAAATCAGGACGTGAGACGAGAGAGGATATTTCAAAGACAGCAAGACGGATAAAAAAGGGCACTGTCGATTTAGCTGAGGATATAATCGAAAGTGTCAATGAGTTTGTGAGTGATGTGAAGGATAAGGCGACAGATGTAATAGATCGTGGCAAGGGGCTCTCAGAAAGTGCCAAAAAGGAGATTGTAGAGACCCTTGAACACGGACAGAAGGTAATCGAAAAACAGAGAAAAAGGATAATCGACGCCCTCGGGCTTTAAGGGTTAAATGGTCATAACCTGTCTGGTCTTTATCATCATAGTCCTTGAGATGCCAGTAAGGTATGTATTTGGAGGCTATTAAGCTCAGAATTTTTTCATGCTAATTATTAAATAGGCGATTAAGAGATAAAGAGAAATTCCTATGACAAGTGAGGGGATAAACCCTAATCTATGTGTTAAAAAGATAACGGCAGATATATAAGCCAGCCAGGGGAAAAGCATAATTATCAGTCCTTCAGCATATAAAACTACTGCCTTCTGACCAGATTCAAAATAAATAGTCAGGAAGGTTATTAATGTTATGACCGGTAAATTGGCGATGAAGGCTGCCATTAAACTTTTCGCCTGGCTAGCGAAATAGGTAACAACACTTACAATAACCCCACCGATCAAAAAATAAAGAAAATATTTTATTTCCATAGAAGATTTATAACACTTTTTGTCTATCGATTAACAATTGCAATTTTCGACATTATACCAAATCAGACTTGTCCAAAATGATTAAGTTATCTCACACAATTCATTTGACATGCAGTAATATCACAATGTATTATAATGTAATACAGATAGAAAAAAAGGAGATGGGTCATGTCAACAATTCAAAAAAGCATCAGAATTAGGGAAAAAACACTGAAGGAGATCGAACAAATATCAAGGGATTCTGGCAAGGAGTTTTCCGCTGTGGCGAATGAGCTACTTGAAGAAGCATTACGGATGAAGCGCTGTCCGGGTATTATTTTTACCGAAGGAACTATAGGAAGGAGAGCACGAATTGCAGGGACAGGCATAGAGGTCTGGGAGGTAATTGCAACTTATAAAGGTGTTGATGAAGATTTTGCTCGCCTCCGCAAGGCATATCACTGGCTCACAGAGCAACAGCTCAGAGCTGCAATCGGCTATTATAGGGCCTATAAAGATGAAATTGATCATCTCATTAAGCAGAATGAAGAATTGAATACAAAATCTATCTCTGAAAAATATCCCTTTCTTGCCAGGGGTAGTCGTTGAAGTATTATCTCGACGAAGACCTCAGTCCTAAGATTGCCGAAATACTCAGAAAAAATCATATAGACGCTGTTAGCGCCCATGAGGTTGGAATGTTACAGGCCGCTGATATAGAACAGCTGGAACGAGCATCTTCTGAGAGCAGGTGTCTTGTTACCCGTAATAGGAACGATTTCATCTGCCTGACTGTTCAGTTCTTTAATGAGCATCGCCCACATACTGGAGTTCTTATCGTCCCTTATACCTTGCCCGGTGATAGATTTTTAACTATAGCTAAAGCCATAATCAAACACCACTCAAAGCATTCTAAAGATACCATGGAGCCATATGCAATTGATTTTATCGAGGCTTAGGATTTTATGTCATGGCAGGTTAACAGAGTACGGACTTGATATCAAGAAACAAGGTTAGATGTTGTAATCATCGAGTAAGACTCACTCTTTTTTAGACAGAATTATACATTATATTGGTTGTTAACAGAAATGCATCCATTGTTTACAAATTATTTTCTTTGATAAAGAGAGTTTTTTGATATTGTAACATATGTTCTGTAAATTCCAAATAGGGTATAATTCTCAATGGTTTGTAAAGACTTTAAAAAAGAAAGGAGAATTATACCCATGGAAAGTATATCAAAGAAGTCGAAGAAAGTCATCGAGGAGCATTTAGAGGAGCTCAGCGGGAGGCATCCGCTGATAGAGATAACGAGGATAGGAGCTCGGATGGCATTACAGGTAGCGATAGAGGAGGAGCTATGCATGCTACTGCAAAGGGACTATTATGAGCGTAGCGGGCAGCATGGCACTCGCAATGGATCAAAGACAAGGGCTGTTAATATAGGGTGTGGGGAGATAGAGGTTGCGATGCCACAGGTAAGGGGTTTAGAGAGGCCCTTTCATTCAAAGATACTTCCTCCCTATGTAAGACAGATGGAGGAGATAAGGGAGGTAGTGCCTTTGCTTTATATGAATGGGGTCTCTACGAGGAAGGTGAAGGGTTCCATAAGGAAGCTCCTTAAGGATAAGGGGTTCAGCCATCAGAATGTAATAAGGCTTACTGAGAGGATAGTTGATGAATTCAGGGGATGGAAGAAGAGGGATTTATCTGAACTTAAAGTAATCTATCTAATCCTTGATGGGATAAGGCTTGGCGTGAGGGCAGGGACAAGACAGAAGGAGGCAGTATTAGTGGCGAGGGCGTTTTTGGAAGATGGCAGGGCTGAGCTTATAAGCGTAAGCCTTGGCAACCAGGAATCGTACAGTGCGTGGAGGGGGTTCTTGGAAGATATGGTAAAGAGAGGACTTAATGATCCGTTACTCATAGTGATAGATGGCTGTCCTGGACTCATAAGGGCAGTGCAGGAGCTATTCCCCGACTCAGACATTCAGAGATGTACAAAACACAGGACGGAGAATATTCTTAACAAGGTACTCAAGGAAGACAGAGATGCAGTAAAGGGGTCATTGAGGAAGATATTCTATGCCTCCACATACGAGCATGCTAAAGAGGCAATAGAGCTATTTAAGAGGGAGTGGGATAGGAAGTATCCATCAGCATCAGAGTGTTTGATGGAGGACATAGAGGCGTGTTTGACATATTACAAGTATCCTTACCGGCATTGGAGGCGTATACGGACGACCAATGCGGTGGAGAGGAGCTTCAGGGAGGTGAGAGGAAGGGTAAGAGGGATTGGGAGGTTTAAGGATGAGGAGAGGGCGCTGACGATGGTCTACTGGCAGATAAAGGAACTCAGATGGCATGGGGTGGATATGACAGATGAGGCGAAGGCGATCCTTGCAAAGATAAGGGCATCAAAACTTGAGAAGGTTGCAGCTTAATTAGAAGCCATGAAAACCATTGAGGATAAAGGCCCTGAGAGAATTTACAGAAAAAACTTGACAATACCAGTCTGAAAGTAGTATACCTATTCTCTCTTTGAGTAAAAGAGGGTTAATGGGAGTACATTTGACTCTTGTAATTAACTCGGAAATATAATTAATATCCGTCCCACTTGCTTTATATCCCCTTGTTATAGCGCATACAATGGTTGTTCCGCTTCCCATAAAAAGGTCATTTACATGAGGTTCTCTGATGCCAATGAGATACTCATCCATAAGTTTTTCAACTAGTTGCGGGATAAATTTGGCTGGATAACGATGATAACAATGGGTAAGTTTTGAAGTATCACTAGGCTTATATTCAATAAAAGACCAGTCTTTTTCAACCTTTTTAGCTTTAAATAACTCGATTATTTCAGAGGGAGAATAAAAGTCACTTCTTAGTAAAGGCTGCTTTGCCTGCAATGTATTAGTTGACATATATGTCTCCATAATCTCCAAGAATATTATTACAAAGATTTTACTGAGTGATAAAGAGATTCGTTCCTTTTATTTTTCCTTTTCTATTATTGTTTGCAATTGCATCCCATCCAAGCTCAATGCCTTGATACCTCCCATTATTTGAGTCTTGCTTAAAGGTTTTCTCCCTAAATGAAGGGATATATAAAATCTGGTCCAGTTTCCCCCCAGAAAAGCGCCTGTGATTGACCTTTCGCCACGGAGGAGATTGGGAGTGCTAAGCTCTGCTTTAGGCAGTGCAAAATCTGGTATTTTGTTGTTTTCATAACAAGCCTTAGATCCAAGAGCATGCGACAAGGACAGCCACCTAAGAAAGTTATAAATACCTTCAGTCCCTTTAACCTCAATGACAAGATGTAAATTTCCATTGTTATGACATGCCTTACCCGCACAACTCGAAATGGTTTTCGCCCATGAACTTTGGTTGATTGCTTTAATCAATTTTCTTAAGGGAGAATCTATAAGAGTATAATCTATATAGTCAGGATGCATATTACCATAATAATCTATGAACATCTGATCACTTTTCCTGTCTTTAATGCTTGATGTTTAAGAAAAGGCGGTGCAGTATTTAAAATGACGATATCAACCGGCCGCATTGAAAATCTGGGTGATGCATCGTAGTACTTTTTCTTGAGGAGTTCAAAGTCTTTTTTCTGTAATTTAGATTCATCGACAATTACTGCAATATCTATGTCGCTCTCTACAGTCTTTCTGCCTTTACCGAGACTTCCGAATAAATACAGGGTTGAGACTTCAGCCATGCCTTTGAAATAATGGATAATCCGCTCTATGTCTTTGTCATCATTCAAAGGGTTACCCACACTTCGTAAATCCGCAATTATGGCAAACTGCACAGCCACCCTCGTGCTCTATAGCGCTGCCGCATTCAGGGCATCGGCCGATGAACATAACCTCCTTATAGCTTTTCTCGCAATCTCCGTCTCCTCTGTCTCCTTTCTGGAGATACTTTTCAAGAGACTTTGCGATCGCATCAGAACATGAGGTTATCTTACCGCCGTTTGTCCATGCGTGGGAGTGGCACGAAATCCCCTTCAACTGCTTAATAACCTCATCTGGCTCGATGTCGGACCTGAATGCGAGTGAGACAAGTCTTCCTATCGCCTCAGATTGGCTTGCAGCACATCCACCTGCCTTTCCCATAGATGTGAAGAGCTCAAAAAGATGTCCTTCTTCATCCTCGTTGATGGTGACATAGAGGTTGCCACAGCCTGTCTTCATGAGTCTAGTTGTGCCTTTTATAACTTCTGGCCTTTTCCTCGGAATTATTTTGGCTGTTTGACTGCTGACTCCGCCTGAGGTGGATGACTGCTGACTGCTGACTCTTGCCTTGCCCTTCGTAAGGACCTGCTCTTCTCTTGAGCCGTCCCTGTAAACAGTAACCCCCTTACAGCCGAGTTTGTATGCAAGTAGATATACCTCCTCGACATCTCCTGGTGTAGCATCGTGAGGGAAATTCACGGTTTTTGAGACAGCATTATCAACGAATTTCTGGAATGCTGCCTGCATTGTTACATGTTCAATGGGTGTGATGTCATGGGCAGTAATAAAGACAGCCTTGACATCTTCTGGTATCTCATCAAATTCCTGTATTGAACCCTTATCTGCAATCCTCTCCATAAGCTCTCTACCCCAGAATCTGTGTTCCTTAGCTATCTTTTCAAAGTAAGGATTTACCTCTATTAGTTTCGTGCCTTCCATCACAGTCCTCACATAGGAGACTGCAAAAAGTGGCTCGATGCCTGATGAACAGCCTGCGATTATAGAGAGTGTGCCTGTTGGTGCAATAGTTGTAACAGCAGCGTTTCTAAGCCTTATCTTTCCATCATAAATGCTCCCTTGGTAGTTCGGAAAAACCCCGTGCTCCCCTCCAATTGCTGCTGAAGCGTTCTTGCCTTCCTTCTGTATGAACTCCATCACATCTTCTGCAAGTTTTATAGCCCTGTTCGAATTATAAGGTATCCCGAGCTGTATGAGCATGTCTGCCCATCCCATCACGCCAAGGCCTATCTTCCTATTGGCCCTTGTCATTTCTTGTATTATCGAAAGGGGATATTTATTTACATCTATGACATTATCGAGGAAGTGCACCGCTTTCCATGTTATGTCCCTGAGTTTATCCCAGTCGATCTCATAACGAAGTGACAAGTTTTGACTGCTGGCTGCCGACTGCTGGGGGCCGACTGCTTTTACCATCTTTGCAAGATTAATCGAGCCCAGGTTGCAGGACTCATAAGGAAGGAGGGGTTGTTCACCGCAGGGGTTTGTTGACTCTATCTTCCCTATTCGAGGAGTGGGGTTTGACCCATCCACTCTATCGATGAAGACAATGCCTGGCTCTCCGTTCTTCCATGCATGATCTACTATTAGATTAAAGACTTCTTTTGCCTTGAGGGTGTTTGTTACCTTCTTTGTCCTTGGGTTAATAAGGTCATACGACTTGTCTTCTTCTACAGCTCGCATGAACTCATCAGTGATTGCTACAGAGATGTTAAAGTTATTGAATCTTGCATTGTCATCCTTACAGGTAATAAAACTGAGTATATCAGGGTGGTCAACCCTCAGGATGCCCATGTTAGCGCCCCTTCTTGTCCCGCCCTGCTTAACAGCCTCCGTTGCCGTGTCAAATACGGCCATGAATGATACAGGGCCTGAGGATATGCCTTTTGTGGAGCCCACAATGTCTCCGTTCGGCCTTAACCTCGAGAAACTAAAACCTGTGCCACCGCCTGATTTGTGTATAATCGCGGTATTTTTTACTGCATCGAATATGGACTCCATAGAGTCTTCAACAGGAAGGACAAAACATGCACTTAATTGGCCAAGTCTCCTGCCTGCATTCATAAGGGTAGGGCTATTAGGTAGAAACATGAGGGAGGTCAGCATGAGATAAAACTCTTCTTGAAGCTCCCTGACTTCCGCTTCAGTCTTACCGTAAAGCCTATCTGCATCTGCTATAGTTTTTGCAACCCTTCTAAAAAGATCCTCGGGAGTCTCTACAACCCTTCCTTCCTCATCCTTTTTTAGATACCTTTTCTCAAGAACCTTCATTGCATTTTGTGTAAGGCTGATTTCAGATGAAAGACCCTTCATAAGACCTCCCTGCTATTTTATCGTTTGTCAAAAGGACGACTACTTTCAGCCCCTTTAAAACTGTTCACAGTAGATTTAAGAAGACGAATCTTTTGTCTAAGTTCTTCTATAACGTTATCACCCTCTAAAGGGCAATCCCCTGTGCATAAGTAAGGACACCTTGCACAAGCCAGCCAATCCTCGAGACCCTTACAGATTTCCATTCGATCCTCCCAAGAATTGTATTTTTAAATAACTTTTAGGTAATTAAACCACAATATATTGTGGATGTCAAGGAAAAAATGAAAAATTTCTAATTGATGAATTTTAAAGAGTTATTCCTGTGAAATGGGTGTTGGTTATTTGTTAAGTTTGGCTTAGAAGGAGGTTACTCGCTGCTCACAATAGCAACGGTTGGGTTCTGGCAGTGCTGAAGAACAGTTGTACTTACCCCTCCCAGTATGAGATCTTTGATGGCAGATCGTCCCTTACGACCCATAATGATGAGGTTATAATATCCTTCTTCGGCCTCTTTGAGAATCTCCTCTGCAGGTTTTCTTCCGACACTCACTTTAGTAGTAATAAGTTCTTCAGGAATGCCTGACTGACGGAACACTTCCTTGGCTTCATCCAGTATTCTCTTTGCCTCCTCCTCAGGTTCTATTCCTTCTTTAACCCTTTTCAAATACACTGACAGATTGATAACCCTAAAGAGGGTTATCTTGCTCACAGAGGTTTTTAAACCCGCTGCTAAACAGGCAGCATCTTCTACACCTCTCATGGAATAGATTGAGCCATCAACAGGGATAAGGATTTTAGGAACAGGACATGCCTTATCTTTCAGAATCCTATGGCCTACTATATACACAATTTGCCTGCTTGCTGAATGGACAACCTTGCTGGTAATACTACCCAGGAGAAAACCCTTTATTTCCGATAGCCCCCTTCTGGCCATTATAATAGTTGAAAACTTTCCTTCATCAGCTATGCGGACAATTTCCCGAGCCGGGTCCCCATATACTATAGGTTTTTCAATCTCGACCCCGATTCCCAAATCTATTAGGGTCTTTTCTGCTTCATCTAAAAAAGGCCTGATTTTCTCTTCAATATGTTTACCTTTGACCTTTGCCATAACATGAAGCAGGGTGAGGCCTGAGAGACTCTTACCCAAGGATACCCCCAGACATCCGGCAAACTGCACAGCCCGCTTGGAATGTTCGCTTCCATCTACAGGAAGCAGTATCTTTGGAATGGGACATTGTAGTTTCATGATAATTCTACCTCCTCAACAACAAAAGTTTTGGAAAACGAAAGGATAATCTGCATTCAGAACAGCATGTAAATCAAAAGATAAAAAAATATTAAGACAAAGGCTAAGAGAACTCCCAGACCTATAGGCCTTCTGGGTATGTCTGCACCATATTCTCTTCCACTTTCACTTATTTTTTGGATACGCCTGAGTTTGAACTCTAATTCAGCAAGTCTTTCCTTTGCACCCTGAGGTTTAGCTACAGGGATTAATATCTGCGCGATCTTCAGATGGACGTATCTTATTGCTAACTCAGGGATAAAGAGTGGATCTCTACCCAATTTTGCAACAGAATCTACTACTTTAGATAGGAAACCCTGCATTTTAAGCCTGAAGCTATTCAAAGGAACATTGCAGAACCGATAAAAGGCAGTACCTGCCTTTCTATAGAACCAATCAGCATCAAGATTGATAGCCCTTATTTCCGCCGGGAAGACCCCTGAGAGTATAAAAAGTACGTAGGCCAATGCACCGAAGAAAAGTAGCTGGCTCATGCCCACCACATGGAAGGTTGTATATGGTTCAAAATCCACATGATATGGGAGAAGACTATACAGAGGGCCAGGAAACACACCGATGAAGATACACAAAAAGGCAGCTATTCCCATGGCAAGGAGCATGTTGAGAGGAGCCTCTCTTGTTCGGATTCCAGAGTCATGGGAGAAAAAGGCGTAATAAGGCACTTTGATGCCTGCGTGTTCCAGGACACCTACTGAGGCGAACATAAGGATAAACCATATAATGCTCATACCTCCTAATGCAGCCCCCTCCAAGACCATTGATTTACAGACAAAACCGCTAAATAGTGGAAAGCCAGAGATGGATGCCGCACCCACTATGCAGAATAGGGATGTTAAGGGCATACTTTTATAGAGTCCCCCCAGATCTGTGCAATTTATCTTTCCTGTCCGATACATGACAGCACCCATGGACATAACAAGTAGCCCCTTGTAAAGGATATGGCAGAAGACATGGGACACAGTGCCATTGATGGAAAGTTCTGTCCCTATACCAATGCCACAAACCATGTATCCTACCTGGTTGATCAGGCTGTAGGAAAGAACCCTTCTGAGGTTGTTTTCAATTACTGCAAAAAAGATGGGAAATGCCGTCATTATTGTCCCGATCCATATCAGGGCTTCGGTACCTGGAAATGCCCTTGCCAGGACATAGACAGCAGTCTTTGTCGTAAAGGTCCACATGAATACGGCACCTGTTATTGTTGACTCAGGATAGGCATCAGGAAGCCATGGATGCAGCCCTGGCCAGGCACAATTTACGCCAAATCCAATAAATATAAGAAAAGTCGCCAAGTCCTTTAATCCTATATACCCAAATTCAATGGATCCTGTGTTAGTCACATAAAGGACAATGCCCGCTAGAAGGCAAAGGCCTCCAAAGACGTGAACCAGAAGGTATCTGAATCCTGCAGCAATTGATTTCCCTGTCTTGTTTGACCATACTAAAACTACTGCGCTAAAGGTCATCATCTCCCAGAAGAGATAAAGAGAAATAAGGTCTCCTGCAAAAACAACCCCCAGGGAGCTTCCGGCATAAATGAAGCCAGCCACATGTTGGGCATTATCTTTGAGATGAAGTGAATATAGAATGATTATAAAAGCTATCAGATGGTAGATATATCCAAAAAGGAGACTTAGCCTGTCAACCTTTCCGAAAACAAGCTCATAATCGAGGAATCTGACAACCCAGTGCATACCTTCGGGGATATTGATCAGATTTATGAAGCCAACAATGGGCAACAGTAATAGATATATACTTTTTAGCCTTCCCTTTAAGAGCGGGATGAGCAAGGCCCCGATGATGAATATAGCTGCTGGAGGAACAGGGTTAATCATAGTAATCCTCCTTCCTCTTTACGATAGGACGCAATATATATTTTGCTGCAAAAATCAGGGCGACAAAGGCTAAAAATCCGAATACTGCATAAAATCCAGGCCACTCTTCCCATGGGAAATAAGTATGCTTATAGATAAAGAACTCAATGACCAGTAAGACTAAAAGCAATGCGTAAAAAAACCTGAATAGTCCTTTTACATTTTTTGGTTTATCAAAAAAATACTCTTTTTTTGTCTCAATTTCCTTTTTCACCATTTCTATATCTCCTCAATATGGGATTGCTTCGGCTGCGCCTCGCAATGACAATAAAAGTATTTAATGCGTTTGCTATATTGCTCAAAACGTATTCAAAAAGATAATCCCGAGATATAGAGCACCAATTATAACCGCTATAAAAAATATCTTCCTGTATATTGGTACAGGCTCATGTGTGAGTTCCATTATTTCTTCTCCTTCTTCATGCATTGTTTATCCTCCTATCTTTTTTCTCGTGTTTTTTCCTTAACCTCCCAGTATGTTCTGCACTGCTAAAGTAACTATCTCATAGAAATGCACAAGGGCATTCGGAAAAATTCCCAGTACTAAAGAAGCAACGGCAGTGGTCATGAGGGGGATTACCATAAACATAGATGCCTCATTGAAATGTGGGTTTACATCTTCTTTTGGATTCTTAAAGAATGCTCTGTACACTATGGGAAAGAAGAAAGCTGCATCCAGAAATGCACTGGTAAGAAAGACGAAAAGAAAGACAATCTCGTGTGCCTCAAGTGAACCGAGGCACAAATACCATTTACTTATAAATCCACAGAGAGGTGGTATTCCGGTTACCCCCATAGCCCCTATGGCAAATGAACCCATAGTTAAAGGCATCTGTCTGCCCAATCCATCCAGCTCACTTACGTTTTCCTTATGAGTCTTTACATATATAGCCCCGGCAACAAAAAACAATGTGATTTTCATAAAGCCATGGTTGGCCATATGTAGCATCCCACCTTTTATAGCACTCGGAGAAAGCAGGGCCGCCCCGAGGATGATGATTGCCAAGTTATTTATGGTAGAAAAGGCAAGCCTCCTCTTTAGGTTATCCTGCGCTAATGCAAGCATGGCAGCCCCAATTATTGTAAAGGAGACAAAATAGGCCAATATCAGCCAGAGCCCTGAGTCATGGAGAAGCCCTGGGCCAAAGACATAGAGGATAACCCTTAAGACACCAAATACACCCGCCTTCACTACAGCAACGGCATGGAGAAGGGCACTCACAGGTGTAGGGGCAATCATGGCAGTAGGTAGCCATTCATGTATGGGCATAATTGCTGCCTTTACACCAAAACCAATAATTAAGGCTACAAAAAGAAATCGGAGCATATCAGCTGATGCATGGCCTGCTAAAAATCCACCAGGTTTAAAATCAAGAGTCCCGGTCAATCTGTAAGTAATCGCTGAAGCTAAAAGGATAACTACACCTGCCGTTAATGTATAGGCAAGATATTTCCTGCCTGCCTTTATGGCCTCTGGTGTTTCTTTATGAGCTACTAAGGGATAGGTAGCTATGGTTAATACTTCATAGAAAACAAAAAGGGTTAAGAGATTTCCAGCAAAGGCAATCCCCATAGTTGCAGAAAGGGCTATGGCAAAACAGAAGAAATATCTGGTCTGGGCGTGCTCATTCAGACCCCTCATATAGCCTATGGAATACAGTGAGGTGGCGATCCAGAGAGTAGATGCCAGAACGCCAAACAAAAGGCCAAAGGCATCTACTCTTAATTGTAATAAAAGCCCGGGGGCAAGGGAGATGATAGTGTATTCAAGAGTCTTACCTTGAATGATAAAAGGAATCATAGAGGCGACAATTATGAATTTAGACACCGAGGCCAGAATTGTCCATAATTCCCTGAGATTTCTTGCTCTCTCGCCGGTAAGAACAATAAGACAGGCCGCAATCAGAGAGACCATGACAGCTAACAGAGGCCTTATGGAACTTATAACTTCCATCACTTTTTCCTAATGTTCCTCCATCTGTCATTCCTGCCCCGTATCTTGGTACGGGATAAAATCCAGCAGGAATCAATTTTCTTTGTATAGTTCCCTGCTTTCGCAGTAACGCTCCGTATTAAACACGGGGCTGGATTCCCGCTTGCGCGGGAATGACCAAAAAGTAAAACTAAAAGCTTGCTGGAACTGCAAACTGAATTACATTAGAGATAATCTTTCCACTAAAGATACCCAATGTGAGTATTCCCGCAACCATAATGAATATGGGAATAAGCATGCTCAGTGGTGCCTCATCCATTTTGATTTCTTCATGAGTTCCCCCATTGTGAGCGTGAACAGGCACACGAGGCTCAAAGTATGTATTCTCTATAACCCTGAAAAATACTATAGCACTTAACAAACTGCTTATCATAAGCGCAACTGCAAATATCCATTGTTGAGCATCGATTGCCCCTAAGATCAAATACCATTTGCTGAAAAAGCCGCAGGTAGGCGGTATCCCTATTACGGAGAGGGCAGCTATTGTAAAGGCAGCCATGGTAAAGGGCATCTTCCTGTGCAGATGCCTGAAATCTTTGATATCTCTTTTTCCAATCTTATACATGATGGCTCCTGCTACTGAAAACAGGCATGCCATCATAAAGGCGTCATTAAGGATGTGGAGAATAGCACCAGTAAGGCCCATACGGTTCGCAAAACTTACACCCAGTACGATATAACCAACCTCTGCAATTAGGATGTAACAGAGCATCCTTTTAAGATCAGATTGAGCCATGGCAAATATGCAACCGAACATCATAGCAACTACGGCTATCCAGCCGAGTACGGTAGTCACTGGTAGCAACTCTATGGAAAAATAAGGTTTAAATAGCGTGAACATAATCCTTATCATGACATAGGCTCCCACCTTGGTCATTGTGGCGGCAACCAATGCACTTACTGTGGATGGGGCATAGGTGTAGGCATCCGGAAGCCATACATGTAAAGGAAAAAAAGCCATCTTTACAGCTACTCCTACCATAAGGAAGGCAAAGGCAACCAATACCACTTTAGAATGATAAAGATTGGGTAATAGCTGTGATAGGTCAGTCATATTAAGCGAGCCGGTAACTATATAGAGATAGCCAACGCCTAGAAGATAAAAGCAGGCACCAACGGTTCCTATTATCACATATTCAAAACTTGCGAGTGGTGCCCTATCCTCTCCTATAGCTATAAGGGCATAGCCTGCCAGTGATGCAATCTCGAGGAACACATAGAGATTAAATACATCACCTGTTACAATGATGCCTAAAAGCCCTGTTACAAGCAAAAGATAGATGGTATAGAAATAAACAATCTTCTCAGATAGTTCCTGTTCAATGCTCCTCTTTGAATAGACCGCCACAATGAGGCTGATAAATGATACAATAACCGCCATAAAGGCATTGAGGTGGTCTATTACATATTCTATCCCCCAAGGAGGAGTCCAACCACCAAGCTTGTAATGAATAGTACCATAGTTTATAACCGTATCCAGAATAGCGATAGATGAAAATACACATGCACTGAGTACTGTAATCACAAAGGGATAGCAAAGCCACCTTCGCCACAATCCAATCAGGATGTTAAAAAAAGCACTTATCAAAGGGGTAACTATAATCAAAATCGGGGCATGAGTTATCATTTTCTCAGCCTTAAAATTTCTGACATTTCAAAAATTTCATCTTCCTCTAAGGTTCCGTATTTTCTATAAATCATGATTATCAATGCCAGGGCAACTCCAAAAGTGCTTACCATAACCACAATGGCTGTAAGCATGAGTACATGGGGTAAGGGATTCACATATTGGGCAGCATTCACCGCATGACTTACAACATCTCCATGTCCATTCTGAATGATAGGTATGCTGGCACCCTTCTTAGAACCGGTAGAAACAAAAAAAAGTATTATAGCTGTCTGAAATATATTCATTCCTACAATCTTCTTTACCAGATTTCTCTTTGCTATCATGGCGTAGAATCCTATCATCATAAGTAGCACATAAATCCAGTAATTATATTTACTGATAATGAATTCTATAGTCCCCATTATTCCAATGCTCCTTCGTGTTCGCCTCCTGAGGCGATATTAAGAAAGATAGAAATCATAACAGCCATTACCGCAATCCCTACTCCGATCTCAATGCCCAGAGTTCCCAGGGCTCTGGCCCTTACAGGATTTACAGGCAGAATTTTGTGAAGTATGCCATAATCCAGATAATTTGCGCCGAGTATCAGGCATATTGCACCAATCCCCGAGTATATAATCACTCCGAGACTGCAAAATATGGTATTCATTTTTTCAGCCATCCGCCTTTTTACCTCTCCTATATCATAGGCAATAACCATCAGGATAAAACTTGCTCCAAGAATACAACCTCCCTGGAAACCCCCGCCGGGGCTGTAATGTCCATGAGCAATTACATACAAGGCATAAAGCTGAATGGGTGGTGTAAGAAGTCTGCAAATGGTCTGTATGATTACATCTTTAAATTCTATAGTCACTTAAACCTCCTTAAGAGAAGTATGCATACAACTCCTGCTGTGAAGATTACCGTAGTCTCACCCAGGGTATCATAGCCCCTGTAATCTGCAAGTACTGAGGTGACTATGTTTGGTGTTGCCGTCTCTTCAATCGTCTTTTCTATATATCTGGGTGATACATGGGTGTTAGCAGGAGAGTAGGGATCGCCCCAATCGGGCATGTCTACTGTGGCATATAGAAGCAGGGTACCTGTTATGAGAACAACAATTAGTGCAAAAAACCTCAATCCTTTGTCCTCCTGGTCGTTTGATATATGGCACCAATAAAGAACGCTGTACTAATACCAGCTCCCACAGCAGCTTCGGTAAAGGCAACATCTACTGCGCCCATTTCTGTCCAGAGGAGGCACATAAGGAAGCTATATGCCTCAAGGAGAATGGCTGAACTCAAGAGATCCTTTACAGTTATAGCAGCTATAGCACTGATAACAACGATGATGAGGATAATAATATCTAATTGCCAGATCATCTGATTACCTCCTCCTTTGTAAAAGGCTCAACACCGCAGTCCAACCCTGACTTTGTAATTGCATGGGTAGAAGTAGGGTTTGCTACAAAGATAAAAATAGCAATGAACATTATCTTAATGCTCACAAGTATTGTTGGCAGTGAAAATCCATGATGCAGGTTGTATAATGCCAAACCTGTAAGTGAAAGAAGTGCTCCAAGAGTATCGCCTTTTCCAGTAGCTTGCATCCTACAATAAAAATCAGGAAAACGTAGAAGCCCTATAGTTGCTGTTGTAAAGAAAAAAACCCCTGTCAAGATAAAAATTATGGCTAAAATAGACATTTATTTAACTTCCCTCTCTTTAAAGTATTTTGCCCCTGGAATTATGCTTTTCCTCGTACGAAAGAATTTTGCAGCAGCCAGGGTCGCAATGAAATTTAATAAGGCATATGCTATGGAGATATCCACAAACATATCCATTCTTCCATAGATAAAGCCCATGAGGGCTAAGATAATCGTGGTCTTGGTGCCAATAACACTAATACTTATTATTCTGTCCAAAACCGTTGGTCCGAATATTCCACGATAGAGACAGAGCAAAACCAGAAAACCCAAAATCAGACCGATTGCCAAAAAGAAATTTTCCATCTAATCCTCCATAAATATATGAGCTACCCTATTTTCCATCTCACCTGCCAGGAGATCGTCTGCAACCTTCTTGCTAAGGGCATGAACATAGAATTCTCCTTCTATAATATCCGCGGTTATGGTACCAGGGGTGAGGGTGATAGAGTTGGCAAAAGTTGTCAAGGAAATATCCTTTTTTAGTTTAGTCTTGAATCTTATTAATTCAGGTTTAATGGGCATCTTGGGATTCAGAACCAGGGAGGCAACATGAATATTAGACAGAAAGATCTGGTATAAAAGCCAAGGTATATATTTAATAAACCGGATTACTTCTACTATATGTTTGGAGGAGAACTTTTCACGTTTGAATAAAATATCATGGGTCATATAGGTTACGAGAATACAGGAAATAACTCCCAAAGAGAGGTGAAAGGCATCTAACATGCCTGACCATATTACCCAGTTCAAAAAAAGTAGGAGAAATGTAATGATATATCTCATTTAATCCCTTTCTTTGATTTAATGGTTAAAACCTTTTAACCTTAAACCCTTGGAATTCAACTTTTAAATTAAGTTCACCTCCTGTCTAACACCACTCACAACACCATAAGTCGATACAGGGGCGATGTAGTTACCGTCAGGTCCATTTATCTGTATGCCTGTCATGACAGCATAATCACACTTCTTCGTATCAACAATAGCCTTTAGTGCATTTTCGAGGTCTGCCTGGATAACCTTCTGTGCTATCTTTGTTAACTCAAGGAGGTCTGGAACATGACCATATGGGATTTCCTTAACCAAACGCATTCTTATAAGGCTCATTTCAATATCATCATTGTCAATTTTGTTATTTAACTTTAAACTTTCAACTTTCAACTTTGAACTAATTGTGGCCATCTCCTTCTGAAAGGCACTCAGGGCACCGCATGCGGTAGATTCCCCTTCTCTGCCCTTCCGCTTACAAACTCCTATCTGGCCCTCGGGACTGGTTGCTGTATGAGGTAAGGCATAATAGACATAACGTTCCTTGCCTTCCACAACAGGGGCATGATGCATTTCAGCCATGAGGGCAGTTCTGCCAGCAAAGAACATCCCTGCAAGGCTCGAAAGATTAAACGCTTCTCCCCATATATGTTTTATAATGCTCCGCACGGATTGTGAGATCTCATCCCTGCAGACACAAACAGAGGCTATGGCATTATCACCAGTGAAGCCGATTTTTTTTAAAGCATTGTATGTTTTTTGAACAAAATCGACCTCGGTATAAACCCTGTCGAAGTACTTGCAGAGGACATCTTCAAAGGCCATGATAATTCCTTTTTGGTGTCAGTGTTTAGTGTCAGTTAAAGATTTAGCTAAGCCGTTGAGCATCATGCTAATCTGATCAACCCCTGTTCTTAAGATAAAATATTCGCTTTCTGGTAAATATCCCAGATCTTTTGCAAGCAGCAAGTGATATTTCAATTCACCTGCAGAACCTTTAGAAATACCAACAAACTGACGAAATTCCTTTCTGCTTAATCTATGACTGCCTTCCAATAAATTCGTACCAATAGAAGCTGCTGCTCTTCTCATCTGTGCTACAAGGCCAAACTTTTCGGCTTGTGGGGACTGTTTAGTAATCCTGTAAATATTTAAAGTAAACTCATGGCTCCTTTTAAAAACCTTGAGCTCTTCCACACTGCTTATCTTATCCACTTTTCATCCTCCTCTCACTGACACTAACACTAAACACTGACACTACTTAATCAAAACCGGCATTTCCAAAATTGGCCAGAGGAAATAGATTGCTGCTCCAAGAACAAACATCAAAATAATAGACGGAATTATGCCATATTTGAAAAATTCCCCTGTACTGAATTGCCCTGAGCCATAGGCAATAGCATTCGGAGCTGCTCCAATCACAAGCAAGAATGGCATCCCGGCTGTAACAAGTGATGCATAGACTATTACTTCGGAAGCAACACCCATATAACTTGCAATAACAAGAGAAATGGGCAATGAAAGGGCAATCGCAGCAACGTTCATGATGAAATTAGTCGTTACAAGGACAAAAAATGCAACACTCAATACAAACATAAGCCAGTGTGCTTGTTTAAACATAGCAAGCCACTCTATTGCAAGCCACTGTGCTCCTCCTGATTTCCAGAGGCAAAAACCGATACTTATTGCTCCTCCGAAGAGAAGGATAATGTTCCATGGCATATCTTCCAGTTCCTTAATTGTCAATATCCTGAACAGAAAGAAGATAAGTGTTCCGGTCAACATAATTGCAGCCCTGTCTATTGTCTTTAAGGCAGGGACAAAGGCCTGTAATCCCATGAGGGTGACAACGAGTAAAACAGTAACAATAACAAACTTTTCGGGTCCGGTCATAGGCCCTATTTCTTTTGCAAGCTCCTTTACCTTTTCTTTGAGACCAGGGATAGTCTTTTTCTCTGGTCTTAAGAATATCATTAAACAAACCCATATTGCTAAGATCATGATGGCTGCTATCGGAAACATATACAGGGGAAGCTGGAAGAATCCCATTTCCCTTCCTGTGAATTCCTTGAACATACCTGCTGCTGCAGGTCCACGGGCCGCACCTAAATATGTGATAATGCTTCCAGCACCTGCTGCATATGCCATACCAATAAAAAGGGCTTTACCGAACTTTGACTTTTTCTCTCCTTCTCCATACAGGGCATAGACAGCAAGGAGTATAGGGAAAACAGTGGCTGCTGCAGCGGTGTGGGCCATGACGAGGGCAAGTCCTGCAACAACAATTAATGACCCTAACAAGATCATGCTTGTTTTTTCTCCTACAATTCCAAGCATTTTGACAGCGAGACGCTTTGTGAGCCCTGTCTTTGTAAATGCCAGACCGATCACTACCGAGCTGAAGATAAACCAGACAGAAGGGTCGAAGAAGTCTTTGAATGCCTCTTTTGCAGGCCGAATAGCAAATAATGCCTGAAACAGACCAATAGCAATAGCTGTAGCTCCAATTGGGATAACCTCAAATACCCACCAAATGCCTGCCATGAGGAACAATGCTATAGCTGCTTTTCCCTCTTTGGGTAAAGGAAAATGCTTTCCCAGGGGGTCGACTGCATCAGGCCATGGAGGACTGTAATAAATAACAAAAAAAAGGCTTAAACCCAATAAGATGAAGAATATCCTCTTCCAGTCAATCTTGACTTTCGGAACTGCAACTACTATCTCCTCTGGCGGTGGTGGTAACCCAGGTGCTATAATCTTTTCATCCTTTTTTTCTTCCATCCTATCTACCTCCCTTTATTCCTTCAAAATTGCGTTGGACAGTTCATCAAATACCTCCGTCATCCTTACGAGACCAACAAACTTCTTTTTTTCCTCTGAGACAGGCAATAAAACCAGATCGTGGTGAATCATCAGATATGCTGCTTTAGCAATAGGGTCATCAGGTTCAACAAAGACCTTAGTAGGAGCCATGATCTCGCTCACAGACTTCTTTGCCAGCTCTCTTGATTCCTTGGCAAAAAGGGTATCCCAGATAACAGAGAGTTCCTTCTCTTCTTCTAAATAGGGCTGTGCTTTTTCTGTCGGTCTCATAAATCTCGGTTCAAGCCCCCTCAGAATATCCTTCAGGGTCAATGTGCCGAGAAGGTTATACTTTTCGTCAAATACCAGTATCGCCAGAGGTTCAGGATATTTTTTAGCGCTGATAAATGAGACCTTGATAATCCGTATGGCCTGGTCAATGGAAAACCAGTAGGGTATGTGAGGATACTCAAAGATACCTATCATCACATCTTTTATTTTTTTATCACTCTGCATAGAAAACCTCCTTTAATTCGTACTTTATTTAGTCTCGTTTTTTAAAAGTCTCATCGTTTGACATAATACCTCCTCTCATTGATAGAACTTTTTTTGAACTCTATTGAGAACCCAAAACTATCAGACCTTTTAATTGAACGTGTATACATTACTGGCGTTTCTCCTGAGAAGAAAAGCTGATTTAATAATAAGGTGGATGAACCTTCAGCCAAACTAAAAACTTGAGCTTCCTCAGGGCTGAGATAGGTAATACCAAAATAGTTTCTTATCCGTGTAATATCTACCTTATGTTTCTTAAAGAGCCCAAAAAGAGAATTATTAACAATATCTTCTTCCAACAGTGGTGGACATATGTGAAAGGGTATATATATTTCCTGAACCATAATAGGCCTGCCCTCAACAATAGTTGTCCTTTTTATATAAATAACATGTTTATCTGCTGGACAATCAAGCAAGGTAATCAAATTGTCCATAGGCATCATTGTTGTGTGGGCAAGAACCTCGGTTGAGAAGGAAATCCCTTGCTCAAGCATAAGCTCACGAAAACTTGTTGACATAATAAGTTCGTCGGACATCTGCTTCTTAACAAAGGTCCCTTTACCTTGCTGGCGGGTGAGATAACCTTCTCTAACAAGTTCTGAGATGGCAGTCCTCACAGTTGCCCTGCTAACACCATAGATTTTACAAAGCTCTTCCTCCGTTGGTATTTGAAAACCCACATCCCATTCCTTATTTTCTATCTTTCTCTTCATTATTTCGCAGAGCTGTACATAAAGCTTTTGGTAATTTTCTCTACGAATTAATTCTTCCATATCAAAAAGTTATATCATTATGAATAATTTTTAAAAAATGTTATATCATTATAACTAATAAACGGAGAAAATTCTAATGGTTGAATTCTATCTTGTCAAGAATTATTTTTTTATAAATTTATAAATGAATTTAATGAATAAAGGATCTAAGTGTCATTGCGAGTCCGCCCAGGGCGGGTGAAGCAATCTCTTTGTTTTTGTATGATTTTTAGATTGTTCGTCGTCCCGAATGCCTTCGGGACTCCTCGCAATGACAATTTAAAGACCTTTAGCTGTTAAATGTCCCTTTATTCATCACGGAATTGGAAATGCTTCCTTACAGTGATACAAAGATACAAAAAATGTTAATATTGTAAAAGGAAACTTATTAAGACTTTAGATGTTTTTAAAATACACTCTTTTGGAACGTAAACGATGAAATACCTTCCGAAATTCTTGGGGAAGAAAAAAAACACAACAGTTAAGGAACAGAAAGAGGACAAAAGGGAGCTCCTCAAAAAGAGATACCAGCTTTACCAGGAATTACTTTCAAACAACAATACCGTCCTTGAACTAATGGCAGATATGGAGGAAAAGCTATCAGGAGAGTTTTTCTTTGACAGGCACTACATAAACCAGAAAATCTCGGAAATTGCCGAAGGAGTCAAAATCATTATAGATAGACTGAATGAAATCTCAAACAATAAATTTTTCGCCTTGCATGAAAGATTCCTTGGCGTTGTTTCAAACATAGAGAAACTTCTAACCAGAAGGAGGGAGATCCCTCTCAGCAGTTATACCATACCCTTTGATAAAATCACCAAAGAGATTGTAGACAGCTTGGGAAATAAAAATGCCAACCTCGGAGAAGTAAGGAATCATCTCAGGATACCCACACCTGAGGGCTTTGCTATAAGCGCTTTTGCCTTTAAAAGGTTCATGGAGCACAATAAGATTTTTGAAAGGATACGTAGGACACTATTTGAGCTTCGGTTAGACAACCTTGAAGTGTTGAATAATAAAAGCTTCGAGATTCAGGATCTGGTCATGAAGGCCGAGATTCACCAGGAACTTGAAAGGGAGATAATGTATGCCTATTCAAGGCTCTGCGATAAATATGGTAAGAAGGTAATGGTCTCTGTAAGGAGCAGTGCCCTCCAGGAGGATGGGGAGTTTAGCTTTGCAGGGCAATACGCTACATTTCTTAATGTAACTTCTGACCTGATCCTCCAGAGATACAAAGAGGTTATAGCAAGCCTTTTTACGCCGAGGGCAATATTTTATTACAAGACAAAGGGCCTACATGAACATGATATGGTCATGTCTGTAGGCGTCCTTGAAATGATTGATGCAAAGGCAGCGGGGGTAATGTATTCAAGAGACCCAAACAGGCCAAAGGAAGATACCCTTATCATCAGCGCAGCCCGGGGTCTCGGTAAAAGCGTGGTCGAAGGAGTGGTAACCCCGGAAGCCTATGTTTTATCAAGAGATAATTTAGAAATAATTGAAAGAAACATCCCGGAGCAGAAGGCCATGTTTGTATGTAGAGCTGATGGGGAGATAGAGGAAGTCTCTTTACCTGTTGAAATGAAAGGAAAGCCCTCACTGAGTGAAGAAGAGATCAAAACTCTCGCTGAATACGCTATAGCTATCGAAAATCATTATGAGTCCCCTCAAGATATTGAATGGGCAATAGATAAAGGTGGCAGGCCTTATATACTTCAGACCAGGCCACTGATGATCCTTACAAGAGAACCAACTAGGCCGGTTCCTATTCATGTCGCTGGATACAACATACTGATCGACAAAGGTATAATTGCTTGCAAAGGAATAGGCTTTGGGAAGGCTTATATTGTCAGGACAGAGGAGGATCTGGAGAACTTCCCTGAAGGTGCTGTGCTTGTGGCAAAACACACCTCTGCAAAGTATGTCACTGTTATGAACAAGGCAAGCGCAATTATCACAGATGTTGGAGGGACTGCAGGTCATATGGCATCATTGGCCAGGGAATTTCAGGTTCCCACCATTCTCGATACAGAAATTGCTACAGAGATCCTTAAAGATAGACAGGAGATAACAGTAGATGCAATAAATTGCAATATCTATGAAGGACATGTAAAGGAACTGGAAGAATTTGCAGAAATAAAGGAAGACCCCCTTAAGGGCACACAACTCTTTAAGACACTTGAGGGAGTTTTAAAATGGGTTGTACCCTTGAATTTAGTTGACCCCGAAGACGTGGGATTCAAACCCGAATTCTGCGAGACTTTACATGATATAACTCGCTTCTGCCATGAAATGGCAATGCGCGAAATGTTCACAATTACGGAGATACCCTCTCAGGAGGTTGAGGTTAGTGACTCCCCGAGACTTGTAGCCCCTATCCCCATGGAAGTATATCTCATCGATTTAGGTGGGGGTATTAAAGGTGCTCCTAAAAAGCTTACCCCTGAATATATTTACTCTATTCCGTTTAACGCCTTTTGCAACGGCCTTACCTCCATGAAATGGCCTGAACCGAGACCTTTTGATATCAAAGGCTTCATGAGCATGGTAGCCCATACCGCAACCATCCCTGAGGGAGAACTCTACAGAATTGGCGATAGGAGTTTCTCCTTTATCACAAGAGAATATATGAATTTCTCCATAAGACTCGGCTATCATCTCTCCACAGTTGAGGCATATGCAGGAGAAAGCATAAATGACAATTATTTAAGGTTTTTCTTTAAAGGTGGAGGGGCCGGAAGGGATAGGAGATTCAGGAGGGTTAGACTGGTATCGGAAATACTCAAACGGCTGGACTTCAATGTAAAAGTGGTTGAAGACCTCATAGATGCCAGTATAACTAAATATAAGAAACCTGCGATTGAAAAACGGTTAGAGGTGTTGGGCAAGCTGACAGCCTATACTAAACAACTGGACATGGTCATGTACAATGATGCCATTACTGACATGTATATAGAAGACTTCGTCAAAGAGCATATTAAAGGGAAGATATAAGAACCTCACTTAGATAACATAACATTTCTATTCGTTTTACCTGTCTCTCAAAATTAGGAATTAGAAAATGAGACTTTGGAAGCAACTTTCAGGAATTTTAAGAAAGCCGGCGCCCAGGGAAGAAATAGAAAGTGGCAGAGCCTTTTTACTTAAAAAATTCCATTCTTTTCATGAACTGCTATCACAAAATAATTCTGTCCTTGAACTAATGGCAGATATGGAGGAAAAGCTATCAGGCGAATTTCTCATCGACAGACCCTATATAAACACTATCATGGCTATCGGTGAGAATGTAAGGAAAATTGTGGACAAACTGAATGAAATCTCAGAGGAGAAATACCACAATCTATACGATAGATTCAATATGATTTATTCAGAAATAGAAAGGTTCCTAGCCAGGAGAAAAGAGATTCCTGTCAGCAGCTATACTATACCTTTTGACGAAATCACAAGGGAAATGACAGATAGTCTGGGAAATAAAAATGCCAACCTCGGAGAAGTAAGGAATCATCTCAGGATACCCACACCTGAGGGCTTTGCTATAAGCGCTTTTGCCTTTAAAAGGTTCATGGAGCACAATGAGTTAGTTGAAAGGATAAACAAGGTATTATTTAAGCTTCCGGTTGACAACCTTGATGTGCTGAACAGTAAAAGCCGTGAGCTTCAGGAACAGATTATAAAGGCCGAGATTCCATATGATATTGAAAGAGAGATACGGAATGCCTACTCAAGGCTCTACGATAAATATGGCAAGAAGGTTATGGTCTCTGTAAGGAGCAGTGCACTCCTTGAAGACGGGGAGTTCAGTTTTGCAGGACAATACTCTACCTTCCTTAACGTACCTCCTGATCTAATCCCCCAGAGATACAAAGAGGTCATAGCAAGCCTCTTTACTCCCAGGGCCATATTCTATTACAAGACAAAAGGGTTACATGAATATGAGATGGTTATGTCTGTAGGTGTCGTTGTAATGATAGATGCAAAGGCAGCAGGGGTAATGTACTCGAGAGATCCCAATAATCCAAAGGCCGATACCCTTATTATCAGCGTTGTCCGTGGCCTGGGAAAGTACATAGTTGAAGGAGTAGTAACCCCTGAAACATATGTTTTGTCAATACATCCATTAGAGATAATCAAAAGGACAGTCCCGGAGCAAAAAAGTATGCTTATATGTAGACCTGATGGGGAGGTGGAAGAGGTCCCTTTACCTGAAGAGATAAAGGGAAAACCCAGCTTGAGTGATGAACAGATTAAATCCCTTGCTGAGTATGCCATCGCTATCGAGAATCACTATAAATCTCCACAGGATATTGAATGGGCAATAGATAAAGATGGCAGGCCTTATATACTTCAGACCAGGCCACTGATGATCCTTACAAGAGAACCAACTAGGCCGGTTCCTATTCATGTCGCTGGATACAACATCCTGATCGACAAAGGTATAATTGTTTGCAAAGGAATAGGCTTTGGGAAGGCTTATATTGTCAGGACAGAGGAGGATCTGGAGAACTTCCCTGAAGGTGCTGTGCTTGTGGCAAAACATACCTCTACAAAGTATGTCACTGTTATGAACAAGGCAAGCGCAATTATCACAGATGTTGGAGGGACTACAGTTCATTTAGCAACGATAGCTCGGGAGTTCCAGATACCAACTATTTTCGATACCGGGGTCGCCACAGTGATTCTGAGAAATGGCCAGGAAATAACTGTAGATGCAATAAATTGCAATATCTATGAAGGGCACGTGAAGGAGCTGGAAGAATTTGCAGAAAAAAAGGAAGAGCCTTTTAAGGGCACGCGGCTCTTCAAAACTTTCGAAAAAGTACTGAGGTGGATCGTTCCCCTGAATTTAGTAGATCCTGAGGATGAGCGGTTTAAACCTGAATTCTGTGAAACCCTGCACGATATAACGCGCTTTGCCCATCAGAAGGCAATGCAGGAGATGTTCAAGATTTCAGAGGAATTACCAGAAGATGTTGAGAGGATTAGACTTGTAGCAGGCATACCCCTTCTCGTATATCTCATCGATTTAGGCGGAGGCATTAAAGGTGCTCCCCAAAAACTTACCCCTGAATACATTAGCTCAGTATCTTTTAATGCCTTTCTCAAAGGTCTTATCTCACTGGAATGGCCGGGGCCGAGGCACGTCGATGTCAAAGGATTCTTAGGAATGATTGCAGAAACTGCCGCAATACCAGAGGTAGAGCTTGAGCGGATAGGGGAGGAGAGTTTCTCTTTCATCTCCAGGGAATATATGAATTTCTCGATAAGACTTGGCTATCATCTTTCCGTAATCGAGGCATATACAGGGGAAAACATAAATGACAATTACATCAGGTTCTTTTTCAAGGGGGGTGGTGCGAGTAGAGAGAGGAGATTGAGAAGGGTCAAGCTCATTAGTGAGATACTCAAAAAAATTGATTTTGATGTAAAGGTTACAGAAGACGTCATCGATGCTATTATCACGAAGTATAAAAAGTCACAACTTAAAGAAAAATTAGAAGTTTTAGGTAGACTAACAGTCTACACTAAACAACTGGATGCAATCATGCATGATGATGCCACTACTGAATTACATATGGAAGAATTCATAAGAGAACACCTAAAAATAAAGGTTGAAAGTTGAATAGTTTAAAGTTTAAAAGTTACTGACTGTTAAACCTTGAACCCTTAAATCATTAAACCATTAAACCTTTAAACTTCACTCTTTAATTGTTCTTTCAACATCTTATTTTCCCTCTGTAGCCTTATCCACTTCAGTGCCCTTTCTATTGTAAAAAGTATCTGCTCCTTCCTGAAGGGCTTTGTTATAAAGTCAAAGGCGCCTTTTTGCATTGTCTCGACAGCAGCTTCAACGGTGCCATAGGCTGTGATGATAATTGTAGGGATATCCTCATCAAAGCGCTTAACAGACTCAAGGAGTTCTATCCCGTTTAGCCCCGGCATCTTTAAGTCTGCGATAAGGAGGTCAAGCCCTCCTTTTTTGGTCAATTCGAGGGCCTCAAGAGGGTTATTGGTGGTTGTGACCTCATAAGGAGTCTTCTCCCTTATTATCATACTTAGAAGCCTCAACATATCTGGTTCATCATCTACTATTAATATCTTCTCAGGCATATCTTCCTCCCTAATTTTAGTTTAAAGGTTTAAAAGTTTAACGGTTTAAAGTTACAAATCATTAAACTTTCAACCTTAAACTCTGAAACTATTTTTTAATTGCTGGCAAGGTTATTATAAAAGTCGTCCCTGTCTTCTCTGATTCCTCTTTTGTCTTTGTTTCAAAAGTAATTGATCCACCATGTTTAGTAACAAGTGCATATGATATGGTGAGTCCTAGTCCAGTGCCCTCGCCAACTTTCTTGGTTGTAAAAAATGGGTCGAATATCTTTGCCCTGTGCTCTTTTTTAATCCCCCAACCTGTATCTGAAATCCTTATCTCAACACTCCTTCCGCCATCTACAGCCCTTGTAACGATTTTCAGGATTCCGCCTCCTTTCATGGCTGAAATGGCATTACTGATTATATTGAAGAAGACCTGTTGGACTTCACCCGGGTCTCCTTTAACCATTGGCAGGGATTCCGCTATATCTCTTTCTACGAAAATATTGTTGAGTGTGAGGGTATTACCTTCAACAGCAAGCACCGCCTCGATATTCTCATTTATATCCACTTCTTCTTCCTTAGGCTCTGAAAAGCGTGCAAAGCTGAGAAGATTTTCCACAATCCTCTTAGCATTAAGACCTTGTTTCTCTACAGTCTTTAATATCTCATAAAATTCGGAGTCTTGAGGCACCTTTTCTGTCAGCATCTCTGTAAATCCGAGAATTATCGCCAGAGGATTGTTTATCTCGTGTGCCACACCAGCAGCCATTGTTCCCACTGATGCCAGTTTTTCAGTGTGGTACATCTGCTCTTCTACCTTCTTTCTTTCTGTGATGTCTCTTGCGATTCCCAGTACGGAAATGACATTTCCATTTTCGTCCTGGAGTCCGCTGAAGATTGTGCTGAGCCAGTGTTCAGACCCATTCACTCTGACCTTGCTGATTAAATTCCTGCTTACATTGGTTTCAAAGACCCTTTCTATTGTTTTCAACTGAAGGCCAGCTTCTTCATCATGAAACAGTTCTGCAATGTTGAAGCCCATAATGTCCTCGTGTCCTTTGTTTAAAAAATTGTAACCATATCTGTTCATAGAGAGAAACTTACCCTCCCTGTCCACTGTAAAGATGATATCCTCTGCATTCTCCACAAGGGACCTGTACAGGTCTTCGGATTTCCTGAGTTCTTTAGTCTTTTCTTCAACTTCCTTTTTCAAAACAATTGACCATTTAAGCAATATGCTGAATATCAAAAAACCCCCAGAAAGTATCCCAAAAACAACAACGCCCTCAAGCAGAAATTGTCCAATCTGTATTCCCCGAATAGTACCCTCAACCTCATTTATAGGTGCTACTGCTGCCACAGACCAGATATTTTCGGCCTTATTGGTATCGTCTAATCTAATAGGTGCATAGGCAATCAGCTTTTTGATCTTACCCTCTTGCCCTCTATGCCATCCAGATATATACCAGCTTGTCCCCTCCTTACCTTTTAACATCTTTTCTTTCTGGATCTCATTAATCCTTGTAAAGGATATAGAGGGCATTTTCCCTTTTCGTACTTCAAAGGCATTTTTGCCGATAAAATCTTTTTCATGATGGTAAAGAAAGATGCCTTTTCTATCAACCACCCATGCATATCCTGTTTTCCCGGACTGTATTCCTTTTGTAACTTTTCCTGTTAATTCAGTAGCATCAACGAGGAACATTAAGGCCCCGGAAAATTTATTTTGTGCTACGGGATGTGACTCATCCACAGAGACCTGCCAGACTGGTATAACCAACCTCGTCATGGGTCTCTTATAATTATCTCCATAATCCCTCCCAAAAATATCGCATATAAGTATATGGCCTTTATTTTCTTCCCTCTTTGCCCACCCCAGATAATATATGTCTTCACGAGAAGGACTTACACTCCTGTATCCAAGGTCATCCACCATATGGGTCTTGATATCTATAAATCTTATTTCCACTCCTCCTTTATCCTTAATACTTAAAAAGGCGATATCCATTCTTTTATCCATAAAGGCTGACTCTTTGTATTGTATGGATGGTGAAAGACTGAGGAGAGACAGCTCCCTCTTCAAATGGTTAAGGCTATCTTCTATCTGAGTGGCGGCATGTTTTGCGAGGAGTAACTGCTGTTGGTTGAAGTCTTTAACCACTGTTTCCCTGACCTTCCTTGCAGACAACCAGCCGATTAATAAGGTAATAATGAGTAAAAGAGGCGTGCCAACAATAACCATCTTCTTTAAATGTTCTATATTGAAGTCAAAAATTGACCTTGAAGAGAAGGCTAATAGTCGACTCCAAAAATACTTAATACCCTTTGTTCGATTCACGATAATCTCCTTAAATAATTCTAACAAATATATCAAGGGTTTTAAAGTTATAATGGCACTATTGAAAGATTGATAGTCCTAAGGCAAGTTCCTTGATGCTTAAAATTTGACTAAATTGGATGGCTGTTTTATAGTTTATTATTATTTATGGTACAGAGCATGACAGGCTTTGGTAGGGCAGAGAAGAATGGCTTCAGGGTTGAAATCCGTTCTTTGAATCACAGATTTATCGACATATCAATGAAGACACCCCCTTTTCTGAGCCAGTATGATATACCTTTAAGAAATATTCTTAAAGAGAAGTTTAATAGAGGCAGATTTGATGTTAATGTCTCAACAGACAATCACAAGCTAATACAGGTTAAAATAAACAAAGAAATGGCAAGGAAGATATATAACGCCTTCCAGGAATTGCAAGAAGAACTCGTCATTCCCGGTCAGATAGGTATAGACACACTTGCAGGATACAAGGAACTTTTTGTCGAAGAAGAGCCCAAATACGATATAGATGCACTTTATGACGCCTTTTATGAGGCTGTCTCTAATCTTGAGACTATGAGACTAAGGGAGGGTGAACTGATTTCAAAGGAGCTACAAAAGCGGGCAGAGTCATTGAATTTAATTAATGATAAAATAAAATCCTTAACGCCGCATCTGTTTGAAAGTTGCAGAAAAAGGTTCTCCGAAAGGCTGGGTTTAATACTCGAGGCGGGAGAGATGGACAGTACAAAGGTAATGCAGGAAGCTGTAATAATGGCTGAAAAACTTGATATATCAGAAGAGGTAAACAGGATAGAAAATCACATAAAACAGTTTATAGAGACACTCGGTGAAGGTAATGTCATAGGAAGAAAACTCGATTTTCTTCTGCAGGAGATAGGCAGAGAGGTAAATACTACAGCATCTAAATCAAGCGATTATACGATATCCAGTCTGACAGTGGACATGAAGATCGAGATTGAAAAGATGAGAGAACAGGTGCAGAATATACAATAACCCGAATAATGCAGACATTGCTCAAAAATTTATTTAACTCGATAAGATTATTATAATATCTCTTTCCCTTTATGGATAAAAATATTCATAAAACCATCAGTTTAAGGTATATTAAGGTATCGAAAAATAAATTTTTCCACAACATCTGCATTATATAAATGCATTTTTGGGGATGGGGATAAGAAGAAGGTATGAAGAAGGGTGACTTAAGACCGGTACTCGTCAATATAGGCTTTGGTAATGTGGTGGCAACCTCCAGGGTGGTAGCAATCGTTATTCCTGGTTCTGCACCAATGAGGAGGCTTCGAGAGGAAGCAAAAAAAAGGGGCAAACTGATTGATGCGACTGAAGGGAGGCGTACCCGCTCGATAATAGTAACAGACAGTGACCATATTGTACTTTCAGCACTTCAGGCCGAAACTATTACTCAGAGATTCATTGAAGACAAAGAGGCCCTTGAAGAAGGGTAAGGTCCGCCTTAGGCGGAAGGGTATTCTTTTTATAGTCTCTGGACCTTCAGGTGCAGGAAAAACAACGCTCTACAAAGAAGTTGCATTGGCGCTGCCCAACCTGAAACATTCAGTTTCTTTTACTACCCGCCCCCCGCGGCCAGGGGAAGTTAATGACAGGGACTATACATTTATCAGCAGGGATGAATTCAAAGAAATGATTGATAAAGGGGAATTTGTGGAGTGGGCAGAGATTCACGGAGAGCTTTATGGCACGTCAAAGAAGAGGCTTGAAGAGATCATGGATTCAGGTTTTGATGTCATCCTGGACATCGACACACAGGGCGCGATGCAGCTCAAAGAAAAATACAAAGGAGGTGTATATATCTTCGTGCTTACACCATCTATGGAGGTACTGAAAGAAAGACTCAGAAAGCGAATGGCTAATTCAAAGGAGGAGATAGAGAAAAGGCTTAAGGGGGCGGTTGAGGAGATAAAAAAATATCGAGAGTATGATTATGTTATAGTAAATAATGTCTTCGAGGATGCCTTTAAAGAACTCGAGGCAATAATAATTTCTCACAGGGTGAGCACTAAGAGGGTTGACCTTGGGTGGATTGAAAAGAATTTTTAAAAATAGGTCCGCCCGCCTGAGGCGGGCGGAAGGAGGAAAAAATGGATATTGTTTCTCTACCAATTGAATACGACAGAAATAAGATCGATGGAAGATATAGGATTGCAGCTATAGCATTTCAGAGGGCGAAGGAGCTCTTTTTAGGCGCTAAGCCTAGGGTTAAAACAAGGGCAAAGAAGGTTACTACTCAAGCCCTTGAGGAAACAATAAGTAATGCCGTCGAGTTCCTGACAGGTGAGAAGGCCAGAGAGGCTAAAGAAGAGTCGAAGAAGTTGGACTACAGAAGACTCCTTGAGGAAAGGGAGAAGGCTGGTGAGGAGTTGTCGGAACTCGAAAAAGACCTAAAGTACTATCTCCACGAAAAGGAGGCGGCGGATAGGAAGGCTCCCGATGATTTCTTCGGTGATAGAAGAGAGAAAGGTTTTGAGGGATAAGTCCGTACTCCTCGGTGTGACAGGTGGAGTTGCGGCTTACAAGGCTGTTGACTTAATAAGAAGACTCAGAGATGAAGGCACATCGGTTATCGTGATTATGACCGAGGCTGCCAAAAAATTTATAACACCCCTATCTCTCGAGATTGCCTCTCAAAACAGGGTTTATTCCGACCTCTTCAGTGATCCCATGGCCCATATAACGTTGTCTGCTAATGCAGATATCATGGTTGTAGCCCCTGCAACAGCAAATACGATCGGGAAGTTTGCAAGGGGTATTGCTGATAACCTTCTGACCACCTGTCTCCTTTCATTTATTGGTAAAGTAGTTATTGCACCCTCTATGAACTGGAGGATGTATGAGAACCCTGTTTTCCAGGAGAACTTGAAATATCTTTTATCCCGCGGGGTTATTCAGGTCGGGCCCGAAAAAGGAGGTCTCGCATGTGGAGAAGAGGGAATGGGAAGGATGTCAGACATCTCTGAGATAATCGAGACCATAAGGTCTGCCCTCAGCCAGAAAGACCTTGCGAAAGAAAAAATCCTTGTGACCGCTGGACCTACCAGAGAATACCTTGATCCTATCAGGTTTATATCAAACAGGTCATCGGGAAGGATGGGGTATGCAATAGCAAGGGCTGCTCTGAGAAGAGGTGCAGAGGTAATACTAATAAGTGGCCCTTCAGTATTAAGCCAACCGAAAGGGATAAAATTCGTTCTTGTAGACACAACAGTTGATATGTTGAATGCTGTAAATCGAGAGCTACCTTCATCAACAGTGCTGATTATGTCAGCCGCTGTTTCTGATTTTGTGCCTGCCGAAAAGGCAGAAGAGAAGATTGAGAAATCTGAAGAGCTCCTTTTAGGGCTGCACCGAACACCCGATATTATTTCGGAGATTGGAAAGAGGATAAACAGGCCATTTATTATTGGTTTTGCAGCAGAGACGGGTAGAAAGATTGAACGGGCAAGAAGGAAATTAAAGGAAAAGGATATGGACATGATCATTTTCAATGATATTACAGAGACCGGTTCAGGGTTTGATGTTGATACAAACAGTGTTGTCATTATTGACAGAAAGAAGGAGATAAGGCTTCCACTTATGAGTAAGGATTCTGTGGCAGATGCGATATTAGACAGACTGGTTGAACTTAGAGCTAAATAATGAAGGTCTTAGTCATCCACGGTCCTAACCTGAACCTTCTCGGCAGAAGGGAGACAGATATATATGGAACCAAGTCGCTTGATGATATAAACAATGAGATCCTTTCCCTCGCTTCAGACCTTGGTATCGATGTCAGGATACTGCAGCTTAACAGTGAGGGAGAGATAATAGATGCTATCCAGAAAGGTGCCTATGATGCCTTGATTATAAACCCTGCCGCTTACACACATACGAGTATAGCAATAAGAGATGCCCTCGTAGCAGTGGGCAAACCTTCGATAGAGGTGCATCTCTCAAATATCTACAGGCGCGAGGAATTCAGGAGGAGGTCTTTCATAGCAGATGTTGCTGTTGGGCAGATAAGTGGCTTCGGACCTGATAGTTACCTCCTTGCCCTGAGGGCAGCAAAAAATATATTGTCTAAATGAGCAATTAATTAACCGAATAATGCAGACATTGTTCAAAAATTTATTTAACTTGATGAATTTATTGAGAATATCTTTATTTGTTATATTCACTAAAATATTCCAAAAACCATCAGTTAAAGGCAGCACTTTTGGGAAAGTGCTGCCTAAAGGTACACTAAGGTATCAAAAAATAAATTTTTTCACAACATCTGTATTATCTCAATTGCCTTATTTGGGTTAATAACTCTTAAAAAGTGTCACTTGTCACTAATTATTCTTCGCGAGTTGCCAAAATAAAGGGATTTCTCAAAAGAAAGGGGATTGATGGTTTCCTCGTCACAGAAATAAATAATATTCGGTATCTTACCGGTTTTACAGGCTCATCGAGTCTTCTCTTAATCACAAAGAGGGAAAGTATCTTTGTAACAGACTTTAGATATGGAAAGCAGGCAGAAAGGGAGGTAAGAGATTGGGATATTATCATAGAAAAAAAGGGGATGATAAAGGCCATAAAAGATCTCTCTCGAAGGATTGGAATAAAGAAACTCGGCCTTGAGTCTTCTGTCTCCTATGAGTTTTTTAGAAGATTATCTGAGGATCTGAGCCTGAAGGCCTTCAAGGGTCTCATAGAAAGGTTAAGGGAAATAAAGGATGCTATTGAGATAAATTCAATCAGGGAGGCGGTAAGGCGTGCAGAGATTACCTTTCTTGAAGTAAGGCCGTATATAAAGCAGGGGGTAAGGGAGAGGGCTATAGCCCTGAGACTCGAGGAGAGATTGAAGAAGAAAGGCTGCAGGCATATTCCCTTTGATGTAATAGTTGCATCAGGTCCGAATTCGGCTATGCCCCACGCCAGGCCAACGGAAAGGATATTAAATAAGGGTGATCTTATAATTGTAGACTGGGGTGGAGAGGCTGATGGTTATTTCTCGGATATGAGCCGGACATTGCTCATATGTAAAGGAGATAATATTAATAAAAAGAAGGAGATCTATCAACTCGTATTAGAGGCAAACAAGAGGGCTATTTCTCTTGTTTCCCCAGGGGTAGAATCCAGAGAGGTAGACAGTTTTGCCAGGAATGTTGTAAGAAAGGCAGGTTACGGTGAGTTTTTTGGACACGGAACTGGCCATGGGGTTGGCCTTCAGGTCCATGAACTACCAAGTATAACGCGGAATAAAAGAGAGGTTATTAAAGAGAATATGGTCTTTACAATCGAGCCGGGCATCTATGTGCCAGGACTCGGGGGAGTGAGAATAGAGGATATGGTAATGGTAAAACCTGATGGACCTGCGGTCCTGACAACCCTTCCAAAAGAACTCGATATAATGAGATAGCCTGTCTTTATAAAAAAGAAGGCCTTGAATAAGAAAATATATTATCAAAAATGGTAAAATTGTTTACCCCGTTAGAAAGCCCTGCCATTTATGGCGGGGATGATATAAACAAAAATTTAATTCCTTGGGACGTAGATCGAATGATCAACGTCCCTTGCAGAAAGGGCGGAGTAAAAGCCCCGTCCTTTCTAACGGGGTTTACTTTTTAGACCGTGAGAGGTATTAATTTGGTTTCAACAAGTGATTTCAGAAGGGGTCTCAAAATAAAATTTAAAGGTGACCCCTTCGAGATAATAGACTTTCAGCATGTGAAGATGGGGAGGGGTGGAGCTGTTGTCAGGACAAAACTGAAGAGTCTGAGGACAGGGAGTGTCCTTGAGGAAACCTTCAGGTCAGGTGAAAGATTGGAGGCCCCCGAGCTTGAGGAAAAGAAGATGCAATACCTCTATATGCAGGACGGTATGTATTATTTCATGGATGAGGAGACTTACGAGCAGGTTCCACTTACTGCTGACCAGCTCGGCGAGGCAAAGAAATTTCTAAAGGAAAATATGGTAGTTAGAATCCTCTACTATAAAGGGGTTCCGTTGAGTGTAGAACTCCCAACCTTTGTTGAGCTCCTGGTTATAAAAACAGACCCAGCGGGATTCAGAGGGGATACAGCATCAGCAAGTAGCAAGCCAGCAACATTAGAAACAGGGGCTGTGGTTAAAGTCCCCTTTCATATAAACGAGGAAAACACCATCAGGGTGGACACGAGGACATCGGAATATATAGAAAGGGTAAAATAATGGAAATCGAGGATTTAAAAGAACTTATCGAACTTCTCAAGGAGACAGATATTACTGAATTACAGTTAGAAAAAGATGGTACGAAAGTGAGAATCAAAAGGGAGAAGATTTTATCCTCCATGGAGATACCTGTGCAGAAATTTGGAGGTCTTCAAGAGAAGATAACACAGGAGACGGGGGAAGAGACGAGGCTTATCACAGTAACCTCACCTATTGTCGGCACGTTCTACAGGTCGCCTTCACCTGAGGCTGCTTCATTTGTGGAGGTAGGATCGAGGGTAAAGAAGGGCCAGGTTCTATGCATCATCGAGGCAATGAAACTCATGAACGAGATAGAGAGCGAGGTTGATGGTATTGTCGTAAAGCCCTTAGTGGAGAATGGTCAGCCTGTTGAATATGGTGAGCCATTATTTCTCATCGAGCCTGCATAAACTAATGAATAATCTCTATAGACAGTACATGGCATCAAGATCTTTAATAATATGCATTTTGTCATTCCTGCAAAAGCAGGAATCCAGTATTTTTCTGTAGAGTCTGGATTCCCTCCGCCTGAGGCGGATTCGTGGGAATGACAATGGAAAAATTGAGATGAAACTATTCAAAAAGATTTTAATAGCGAGTCGTGGTGAGATTGCTGTCAGGATCATCCGTGCCTGTAAAGAGCTTGGAATAAAGACTGTTGCAGTATACTCAGACGTAGAGAAGGAGTCCCTCCATGTAAGGCTTGCAGACGAATCCGTATGTATAGGACCTGCAAACCCAAACCAGAGTTATCTGAATATTCCCGCTATTTTGAGTGCTGCTGAGATAACAGACTCGGAGGCTATACATCCTGGTTACGGTTTTTTATCAGAGAATTACCATTTTGCTGAGGCTTGCGTCACTTCTGGTCTAACGTTTATAGGTCCAAGTCCTGAGAATATAAGGCTTGGTGGTGATAAAGCAAAGGCAAGGCAGATGATGAAAAGGAAGGGTGTGCCTGTTGTGCCTGGAAGTGATGGACCCGTTGCCACGGAAGAGGTGGCTATGAAGGCTGCAAAAAAGATAGGATTCCCTGTAGTAATCAAGGCGTCTGCAGGTGGAGGAGGTCATGGCATGAGGATTGTAAAAGAGGAGAAAGACCTTGAGCAGCTATTCAACGTGGCACAGAGGGAGGCATTAGCTGCATTCGGCAATAGCGAGCTTTATATAGAGGAATATATACCAGAGGCAAGGCATATAGAAGTCCAGATTATGGCAGACAGCAAAGGCAATGTTATCCACCTCGATGAAAGGGATTGTTCAATCCAGAGGAGGCATCAGAAACTTATAGAGGAGTCTCCTTCACCTATCTCGACAGCAGAAAAGTTCAGAAGGAGAATAGGAGAGTATGGCGTAAAGGCTGCCCGGGCTATTCGATACAGAAATATAGGTACAGTAGAGTTTATAGTCAACCATGAAGGTAATATCTATTTCATGGAGATTAATACCCGTATCCAGGTTGAGCATCCTGTGACTGAGGCAGTTACTGGCGTTGATATAATAAAGGAACAGATTAAGCTTTCAGCTGGATTCCCCTTGGAGTACAAGCAGTCCCAGATAAGGCCTTCAGGCCATGCTATAGAATGCAGGATTTGCGCAGAAGACCCTGAAAGATTTATCCCCTCTTTAGGGAAGATTACATTCCTTTCTCTTCCTGGAGGCCCGGGTGTTAGGGTGGATACAGCAATATACAGCGGATATGTCATATCACCGCATTATGATTCCCTCATAGCTAAACTGATTGTTCATGGGAGAGACAGGGAGGAGGCGATTGCCCGGATGAGGCGCGCCCTCGATGAATTTATAATCGAAGGTGTAAAGACAACTATCCCCTTTCATAAGAAGGTCCTGAACAATCCTGATTTCATAAAGGGAGACTTTAATACAACTTTCGTAGAGAAGATAAATAGCTCTTCAATAAAAAATAACCAATGACCAAATTCCAATAACCAAACAATACCTAATACCTAAATTTCAATTCGATTTAGGAAGGCCGAAACTGCTGGGTTAATTGGTGATTGTGAAATGGTTTTATTTGGTATTTGGAATTTGGTTATTGGAATTTTAGAAAAATATGTATCTCGGCGGATTATGTTTTATTACTGACCGTAAGGCATCTGGTCTTTCCTGCGAGGATATGACGATTAAGGTTCTCACGGCAGGTGTAAGGTGGGTCCAGTACAGGGAAAAAGAGAGATCGAGGCGCGAGGTTTACGAGGAAGCAGTCAAGTTAAGAAAGTTTACAAAGGACTATAATGCTGTATTTATAGTAAATGACTACGTGGATATTGCAATCTGTGTAGATGCAGATGGTGTTCATCTCGGACAGGATGACCTGCCCCTTAGAGAGGCGCGAAAGATAATGGGCAGAGACAGGATAATTGGTGTCTCGACCCATAGTTTAGAGCAGGCTATAGAGGCAGAAAGGGGCGGCGCTGATTATATTGGTTTTGGACCTGTGTTTCATACCCTGACAAAGGATGCCGGCGAACCAAAGGGTACTGATATGCTTCGAGAGGTTAAAAGGCAGGTAAATATACCGGTAGTTGCAATAGGGGGTATAAGCCTCGAAAATATCAGGTCAGTTCTTGATACCGGTGTTGATGCTGTTGCAGTTGCATCAGCAATTCTAAAAGGGGATATTAAGAAGAATGCCAGGCTTTTTATGGAGATCATCAGGTCCTCATTCTTACCCTCCCAATTGCAGTCGTACCGTGATATATTTTCAGAAAAATAATTCTGACACTGCTATGGTTTCTATAGAGCGCGAAAAATGGAAAACTAAGATAGGCCTTGTGTTAGCCATGGCTGGAAATGCCATTGGTCTTGGTAATTTCCTTCGTTTTCCTGGCAAGGCAGCAGCAAATGGTGGCGGGGCATTCATGATACCTTACCTTATCTCTTTAGTCCTCATGGCGATTCCTCTTATGTGGCTGGAATGGACACAGGGCCGTTTTGGAGGCGTAAGAGGGCATGGTACAACCCCGGGCATATTTCAGGCTATGTGGCAAAGCCGTATTGCAAAATATCTGGGCGTATTAGGGCTTTTTATTCCAACGGTTATCCTCATTTACTACACCTATATTGGTAGCTGGACACTTGGTTATGGCATTTATAGTCTCCTTGACCTGTTACCCAAGGTGGAACAATCTGCCCTTCGTCCAGATATGAGCTCTCAAGAAATTTTCAGAACCGTCCTTCAACCTTTTGAGGAGTTCCGCAACACCTATACTGGAAAGGCAGATGGAGAATTCCTGCATGTACAGGCTTTTACTTATGCTATCTTTGTTCTCGTCTTACTATTAAGTATCAGGTTGTTGGCAAGGGGTATCTCTCGAGGCATAGAAGTTTTGGCTAAAATTGCTATGCCTATTTTTTTTCTTCTTGGGGTAGTATTAGTCATACGTGTTTTAACCTTAGGCTACCCCGTTACAGAACATTATGGCCCGATGAATGGACTTGCATTCCTTTGGGAGCCGAAATGGTTCATCGAGCGTGATGGAGGGCAGGTATTTGTCCTGCTGGATGCTCAGACATGGCTGGAAGCCGCAGGACAGGTCTTCTTTACCCTTAGTTTAGGCATGGGGGCTATTCAGTGTTATGCCTCTTATCTCCGCGAAAATGACGATGTGGTACTTTCAGGACTGGCTACTACTTCTGCCAATGAGTTTGCAGAGGTCATTCTTGGTGGCTCTATAGCTATTCCTGCTGCAGCAGCATTTTTTGGGGTGGCTTCAGCTCAGGTAATTGCCTCGCAAGGCTCCTTCTATCTTGGTTTTACATCTATGCCTGCTATTTTCGGGTTCTTACCAGGAGGTAATCTTTTGGGCTTTCTCTGGTTCATACTTCTCTTTTTAGCGGCCTTAACTTCTATCGTCGCACTTGCTCAACCAATAACTGCATTTCTTGAAGATGAAATCGGCATTGTCCGCCAAAAGGCAGCAATAATGCTGGGCATTTTCTGGTTTCTAACTTGCCATCTCTGCATTTACCTGCGCGGAGGATGGCAGGTTATGGATTTCTGGGCTGGAACTTTCGGCCCACCACTTCTGGCATTTGTAGAGGTCATTATAATAATGTGGATTTTCGGAGGGAAGAGGATTTGGGATGAGATGCACAAAGGTGCACAACTTCGTGTACCCTTTTTTTTCTACTATATCGCTAAATACATTACTCCTCTTTTTCTCGGGGCGATCTTAGCGGCATGGATTTATCAAAACATTGCTTTACCATTTTTTAAGGGCACCATTTTCCAGAAGGCCTTGGAAGGAGTGGATATGGGATGGGCGGTATGGGTCACCCGTGCCTTCCTTATGTTTGTCTTTTTGGGAATGTGCATCATAGTTCGGTTGGTGGGAAAGCGTCAGGAAAAAGAGGTTTTAAGATGAACTGGCAAGGATGGATGTTCATGTTAATCGTATGGGTCTTTGTTGGTGGACTCTTTCTTTACTCCTTCAGTCGAATACTCTTTGGCGATCAAATGCGGCATAAAAGAAAAAAGAATTTAAAGGAGCCGTAAGCTATGGATATTTTGAAAGCAGTTAAGGAGCGTAGAAGTGTTCGTGACTTTCAGAAGAAAGAAATACCACAGGATATTGTTGATAAACTCATTGAAGCCCTGATATGGGCACCGAGTGCAGGGAATCTTCAGGCACGAAAATTTTATTTTATAAAAGACGAGAGGCTTAAGAAGAAGATTGCTGTAGCTGCCTTGAACCAGAATTTCCTTGCAGAGGCACCTCTCTTGATAGTTGGATGCAGCGACAGCCGTATATCTTTTAGATATGGAGAAAGAGGGATTTACCTATATTCAATTCAGGATATTGCCTGTAGCCTTATGGGTATGATGCTTGTAGCTTATGAGAATGGATTAGGAAGTGTATGGGTTGGGGCCTTTAATGAGGATGCTGTAATTGAAATTTTGAAACTCCCTAAGAACTTGAGACCCGTTGCTCTCGTGGCTGTTGGTTATCCATCAAAGATTCCCAGTCCCCCTCCGAGGGTATCAAAAGAGGAGGCAGTGGAGTTCCGATAGAATGAAGATAGCTGTTAACACTGGCGGGGGTGATGCCCCTGGTCTTAATGCAGTCATCCGTGGTATAGTTCTTGCTGCCCATCAGAAGGGGTGGGAAATATATGGCATCAAGTACGGCTATCAGGGCCTGATTGATACAAAACAGATTGTCCACCTTACCCCTGAATATGTCTGGGATATCACTAATATTGGGGGCACCATTCTCGGTTCTGCAATCAGGGGTGATCCCTTCAGATATCCTGTGAAGAAGCCTGATGGAAATGTGGTAGAGACTGATATTTCAGGTATGGTGGTTTCGAACTTTAATGCCCTGGGTTTCGATGCCCTTATTGTCATTGGAGGTGATGGTAGCCTCCGCATTGCGAGTAAATTCATGGAAAAAGGTATCCCTGTTATAGGAATTCCGAAGACCATTGATAATGACATCAGCGCAACAGCCATTACATTCGGATTTGATTCCGCAGTCAATACAGCTACCGAGGCTATAGATAAGCTTCACACTACTGCCAAATCTCATGACAGGGTCATGGTTGTTGAGGTAATGGGCAGATATACAGGCTGGATAGCACTGCATTCAGGGGTGTCAGGTTCGGCCGATGTTATCCTGATACCGGAGATACCTTTTGATATCGAAAAGGTATGTAATAAGATAAAACAGCTCGAGTTCATCGGTCAGAATTATGCCATTGTTGTAGCAGCAGAAGGGGCCATGCCTGTTGGCGGAAAGGTAACAGTGATTGAAGAAAGGCCTGGAGGGGAGGTCAGGCTCGGTGGGATAGGAAAAAAGGTGGCTGACGAGATCGAAGATAGGACAGGAAAAGAGACGAGGGTCATTGTTCTCGGTCATTTACAGAGAGGAGGAGCACCTACTACCTTTGATAGACTCCTCTCTCTGAGATTCGGCACAGCAGCGATAAGGTTTATCGAGGCTGGTATGTTCGGGACAATGGTCGCACTTCATCCGCCTGACATCTGCGCTGTACCAATTGAAGAGGCAATTGGTCAGATGAAATCAGTGCCTCTGGACTCCGACATAATTCAGACAGCCAGGTCTTTAGGCATCAGCTTTGGAGATTAGATGAGTTTGGGGAGGAACTATTCATGTATAAAGAAAGAAAACTAACCATTGCCATTTTGACAGGTGGAGGAGATGTTCCAGGACTTAATCCCTGCATCAAGACACTTGTATACAGGGGGGTGGATGAAGGAATGCGGGTGTTAGGGATTCGGAGAGGATGGGATGGACTGCTCGATTATAATCATGACGATCCAGTGTCCCTGGAACAAAATATCATCGAGTTGAATAAGCCTATAGTCCGTACCATAGATAGGTTTGGAGGCACCTTTTTACACACCTCGCGCACCAATCCCAGCGCAGTCAAATTCGAAGATACACCAGATTTTTTGAGAGACAAATTCGATAAAGACAAAAAGAAAACTGACTTCACACCTCATATCCTTTCAAATTTGGAAAAGATAGGAATTGACGTGGTGATTCCCATCGGAGGTAATGATACTTTTTCCTTTGCAGAGAGAATTCACCGATAAGGATTTCCAGTGGTAGCTATTCCCAAAACTATGGACAACGATGTATATGGCACAGACTACTGTATCGGGTTCTCTACAGCCGTAACTCGCAGTGTCAACTTTATCAATTCCCTCCGAACCTCCGCAGGTTCTCACGAAAGGATTGCCGTCATCGAACTCTTTGGAAGATATTGCGGCGAAACCTCCCTCGTCTCCGCCTACCTCTCCGGGGTCGATCGGGCTATTATCTCTGAAGTGCCCTTTAACATAGAAAAGCTCGCAAAATTCCTGGTAGAGGATAGAAAACAGAATCCCAGCAATTACGCCATGATGACCATCAGCGAAGGTGCTAAGATGGAGGGTGGCGAAATGGTAATATCAGGTGAAGCAGATGCGTATGGGCACCGCAAACTTGGGGGCATAGGTGCCTTAACTGCCGAGGCAATCAAAAAACTGACGGGAATTGATATCATTTTCCAGCCTCTCTTCTATTTGATGCGCTGTGGTACGCCGGATTCTCTGGATCTTATGGTAGCGGTAAACTACGCCAATATGGCCATTGACTTGATCCGGAAGCAATCTACGGGCCGCTTGGTTGTTCTTCGCAGCGGACAATACTCGGACGTTCCCATCAGTACCATCACAACAGGTTTGAAACGGGTAGATGTGCGGGAGCTCTATGACATTGAACAATATCGCCCTAAGGTCAGACATGTGAGCGGTAAACCGATGTTCCTGTATTAACCCGAATAATGCAGACATTGTTCAAAAATTTATTTAACTCAGGGGTAATTGTAAACCATAAACGAGTACTGAGGATCATGCAGGAGGAGTCGCTGATCTGTAAGATCAAAAAGAAATGGATAACTACGACAGACAGCAAGCATAAGTACCCGGTTTATCCCAACCTGCTGAAAGATGCAAAGATAACAGGGGTGAACCAGGCATGGGTGTCTGATATTACCTATATCAGGATACTTACCGCGTTTGTATATTTAGCGGTTATCCTTGATGTATTTTCCCGGAAGGTCATTGGCTGGGCAATTTCTCTGAGGATAGACACGGAACTAACAAGAGCAGCCTTAAGGATGGCAATTGAAACGAGATACCCACCTGAGGGATGCATTCACCATTCTGACAGAGGGGTACAGTATGCAGCGCAAGAGTATGTGGATGATCTCAAAGCAGTTGGT
>JASEEX010000049.1 GCA_030019415.1 Thermodesulfovibrionales bacterium | reverse complement strand
GAGGCGCTGGGATATAATGTCCCGGCTAATTATTATAAACTTGAAAACCTGGTGGTACTAACTTTAAACTCGAAATAGTTGTTCCAAAAATGTCGAGCAGGACAATATTAGTTGATTCTCTTGATGGAAAAGGACTTCAAGTTCAAATACAGAATGCTTCTGAACCAATAGGTCTTAAAAAAGATACAAAATTAGCAAAAGCAGTTTTTATCAAGCCAAATCTCACTTATCCGGTTTTTAAAAAAGGTGTTACAACACAGGTTGAATTTGTTCAATCACTGGTTTCAGTTTTAACAAACATAAATCCTAACTTGAAAGTCTATATTGGTGAAGGTGAAGGTGGATACAACAGTTTTTCTATGTCTGAAGCATTTAAAAATATGGGTTTTTTTGAACTTGAGAAAGAGTTTCCTCAGGTGAAGATTATAAATCTTTCAAATATTCAATCAAAAGAAGTTGAGCTTGACACCACACGAGGTCCTTATAAAATTTCATTACCTCAAATTTTTTTTGATGAGATAGATTTCTCTATTAGCTGTCCAGTACCAAAAGTCCACTGCATGACTAAAGTCTCTCTTTCTTATAAGAACCAATGGGGTTGTTTACCAGATATTATGAGGCTAAAAAATCATTATATGTTTGACTATATTATTTCCACTCAGTGATAGGAATGAGAGTATGAGAATACTTGTTACAGGTGGCTCTGGTTTTATAGGAACGAACTATATTGAATTCTTAGTGAAAGATGGACAAGCAGAATTTATTAACCTGGATCATAAACCACCCCTTAACCCTGAACATAAAAGTTTTTGGCAAAATTGTGATTTATTAGATGCCCATCGGCTCAAGAAGATAATCAGAGATTTTTCTCCTACTCATGTTGTCCATCTGGCAGCGAAGACCGGAGTGGATGAGAAAAGACTGAGTGCCTTCGCAGCGAATATAGAAGGGGTAGAAAACTTACTGTCTGCTTTTAAAGAAGTTTTATCTTTGGAGCGTGTTATATTTACATCTTCCCTGCTTGTATGTAAAATGGGGTATGTCCCGAAGCACGATACAGATTATCAGCCATCCACTGCATATGGGTTTAGCAAGGTCAAAGGAGAACAGATTGTGCGGGCACAAAAGGATTTACCTTATGCCTGGACAATTATTCGTCCTATTTCTGTTTGGGGGCCATGGTTTAACGAACCTTACAAAAATTTTTTCAAAGCAATTGCTCAGGGTTGGTATTTCCATATTGGCTCCGGGCATTACAAAAGGTCTCTGGGATATGTGGAAAATATAGTCTATGAAATTCACCAATTGTTGTTAGCACCCATGGAAAAAATAGACAAAAAGATTTTTTATATAGCTGATGAACCACCAGTGGATTTACACGAGTTTGTTAACGAGGTTCGAGAAGGGTTAGGGGCAAGGAAAATCAGGCATGTGCCTTTGTGGATAGCAAAATCATCTGCAAAGATTGGAGATTTCCTCAAGCTCCTGGGATGGCAGGGTGTTCCTTTGACCAGCTTCAGGCTTAATAACATTCTTACAGAATATGTCTTTGATCTTCAACCTATTATGGAAATTGCTGCGCCTTTGCCATATGACCTTAAAACTGGTATTAAGCGAACCATTCAATGGATGCGGGAGAAAAAAGAGCTTTGAAGATTTGGGGTATATCTTGGAAATCAAAAACTAAAACCGTATAATAAATAGATATTAGAATGGGGGTGAATAAAATGGCTTTGAAAGATCTGGGTGTCCGCGAGATGACCACTGAGGAGGTAAGAAAAATCAAACAGGACGAAGAAGATGAAAAGTGGTGGAGTGAAAATGTTTTAGAGATCAGTGAGAAGTACAAGGGAAATTATATTGCTGTGGTAAACAAAGAAGCTTTAGTTGGGGAAACTTACCAGGAAGCTTATGAGAAAGCCAAAAAAAAGTATCCGCACAGAGAACCTCTTATCGAATATATCCCTTTTAAGAAAGAAATTTGGGTTCTATGATTATTTATGGTAATTATCGCATAAATGTCGGTGCCTTTAGACCTTTCCTGACAGGATATGTCCAATCTGCTACCGGAAGATGGCTAAAATTTTCTTTCCTGGTAGATAGTGGAGCAGATGAAACTTTTCTTCATAGTCGCAGTATTGATATCCTCGGAATTGATGTTTCAAGAGTAGAGGTAAAGAGAGATGTGGAAGGCGTTGGTGGTGCTGGTATTCCTTATTTTCAGTGGCAAACACAGTTAAAGCTACATTCTCCTGATGGGATAGAGAGGATTTTTGGAGGAGAAGTTAATGTCTTTTTAGATCCCCATGCTACGAGAGTACCTCTTTTGGGAAGAGATGTTCTGGATAAATTCGTAACTATCCTGGATAGAGGTAAAAACCAAGTTATCTTACTGGATAAGCCTGATGCTTATCAGTTGATAAAGACTGAATAATAAGTGTTATGAAACAGATTATTCAAAACTACAGGACGGGTGAGCTTGAGCTGGCTGAGGTGCCGATTCCTGTTTGTTCTTCCAACAAAATATTGGTGAGAAATATGGCATCTCTAATCAGTATAGGCACTGAACGCTCTATTATCGAATTAGGACAGAAGAGTCTTCTTGGAAAGGCTAAGGCTCGTCCTGACCTGGTAAAAAGGTTTATGGATAAGGCAAAAAAGGAAGGTTTTATCAAAACTTTCAAAGAAGCTCTGGGAAGGCTGGATAATCCTACGCCTCTTGGTTATAGTTCTGCTGGTATTGTTATTGAAGTCGGGAATAATGTCCATAAATTTTCTCCAGGAGACAGAGTAGCCTGCATCGGGGCTGGTTATGCATCACATGCAGAGTATATTACAGTCCCGGAAATGCTTTGCGCCAAGATACCGAAAATAGTTAATCGTTATAAGTTATATGATTTTAAGGGCGAAGAGGAACTAATAACTAATAACGAATCAACTGATAACTACATAAGCTTTGAAGAAGCATCTTTCGGGATGCTCGGAATTATAGCTTTACATGGTATAAGATGTGCCAAACTTACCTTTGGTGAATCAGTCGCTGTGATTGGATTAGGACTGTTAGGTTTGCTGACGGTTCAAATCCTTAAAGCATATGGATGTAAGGTTATAGGAATGGATATTGACCTGATGAAGGTAGAATTAGCAAAGAAACTTGGTACTGATTATGTCTTTATATCAGATGATGAATTTAAAAATGGCGTTGAAAAGGCAACCAGCGGTTATGGCACAGACGCAGTGATAATAACAGCAGCAACAAAGAGTGACGCACCTGTGAATACTGCTGTAGATATAGCCAGATATGGAGGCAGGATAGTTCTGGTAGGTGTAGCTGACATCCATCCGCAAAGGAATGAAATGTGGCATAAAGAAGTAGAGATAATAGTTTCAAAGGCAGGTGGCCCTGGCACTTTTGACCCCTTCTATGAAAATAAGGGGGTTGATTATCCTTTTGGATATGTTCGATGGACTGAGAATAGAAACCTTGAGGAATTTCTCAGACTGGTAGCAGAAGGAAAAATTGATGTCAAATCTTTGATTTCTCATAGATTCAAGATTGAACAGGCAGAGACGGTATACAAAGATATACTTGATAATAGGGGAGGACCATATATCGGGGTGGTTCTTGAGTATCCAAACCAAGGTCATAGGTTAGAGGTGATAGGTGATAGGAGTAAAAATTTGAAACCTAAAACCCATAGCCTATCACCTAATACCTCACAGGTATCTGTTGGTGTGATCGGTGCAGGCCTCTTCGGCAAAGCTTTACTTTTACCTGCTTTTAAGAAAATTAAAGATATAAGATTTCATACTCTTTCTACATCATCGGGTGCAAATACATACCATACAGCTAGAAAATATGGTTTTGAAAACTGCACCACTGACTATAAGGAGGTAATTAACAATCCGGAAATTAATTCTATAGTAGTCCTTACCCCTCATAGCCTTCACGCCAGAATGGTTATAGAAGCATCGAAGGCAGGGAAGCATGTGTTTGTTGAAAAACCCCTTTGTATTAATGAACAAGAATTCAGAGATATTATTGCAACTTATAACTCACAACTTATAACTAATAACTGTTTTCTGATGGTTGGCTATAACAGGCGTTTTTCTCCACATGCCGTGAAAGCCAGTGAATATTTAAAAGACCGCCAGGATCCGATGGTAATTAATTATAGAATTAATGCAGGTTATGTCCCCCCTGACCACTGGGTTCACTCAGAAGAAGAAGGGGGGAGCAGAATTGTCGGAGAAGTATGTCATTTTGTGGATATGACGCAGTTTTTAACCAGGAGCAATCCTATAAGAGTATATGGAGAAAGAATTTCCGGAAATAATAAAACTGCTTTAAATAGCGATAATGTAGCAATCACACTAAAATTTGAAGACGGGTCTGTAGGAAATATTATATATTCAGCATCAGGAGATAAGGCATTTTCCAGAGAACAGATTGAAGTCTTTTGTGAGGGTAAAACAATCGTTATCAGGGACTATAAAGAGACTAACCTTTTCTATGCTGGCAAAAGAAAATCCTTTAAAACCTTTAACCAGGAAATGGGATATAAAGAGGAATTACAGCATTTCTTTGACGTGGTTAGCGGAAGAGTAGACCTCAAACTAACACCCGATGAAATATTTAGTTCTACACTTACAGTTTTTAAAATAAATGACGCTCTGGATAAAGCAAAACCAGTAGAAATAGCCCTATGAATGTTCTATTAATTACGGACTCTTACCCTCCAGAAATCCGTTCTGCTTCACATCTAATGCAGGAACTGGCAGAGGGTTTACGAGATAGAGGACACAAAATCAGTGTGGTTACTTCTTATCCAAAATACAATCTCTCCTATGAGAAGAAAAAGGTTTCCTTTCCTAAGTTTACCGTAGAAGAGGAGATAGAAGTCTTGAGGATACATACCCTTCCACATCATAAAGTAACCCTTATCGTAAGAGGTATTTCTCAGTTAACTATGCCATACATCTTCTCTTTTAATATTAAAAAATACATTAATCATAAGATTGATGTGGTAATAGTGTATAGCCCGCCACTCCCATTGACAATTGTTGGTAAGAAGTTAAAGATGCTCCATGGGGCAAAATTTATCTTGAATGTTCAGGATATATTCCCACAGAATGCGATAGACCTCGGGGGATTGAAAAACAAGTTTATGATAAAGTTCTTTGAAAAAATGGAAAAAAGTGCATATAAATGCGCCAATAGAATAGTAGTCCACTCAGAAAGTAATAGAGATTTTCTTCAAAATAAAAAAGGGGTTCCAGAGGATAAAATAGATGTCATTTATAATTGGGTAGATACTGAGCCATATAGAAACGTAAAAAGGACGGGAAGATTTAGAAAACTATACGGCCTTGATAATAAATTTGTATTTCTCTTTGCAGGGGTTATAGGACCTTCGCAGGGACTTGATATGGTTGTTAAAATGGCCTCAAAACTAAAGGAAATTCATAGTATTTGTTTTTTGCTTGTTGGAGATGGAACAGAAAAAGACAGATTAATAAGAATGACCGAAAGTTATGGATTTAAAAATGTTCTTTTTAAAGCCTTTGTATCAAAAGAAGAATACCCTGACCTTGTAAAAGATATGGATGTAGGATTGGTATGTCTAAGTAGTAAAAATAAAACCCCTGTAGTTCCGGGAAAGATATTGGGTTATATGGCTGCATCGAAACCAGTGGTTGCTTTCCTTCACAAAGAAAGTGACGGGCATTCTTTAATAGAGAAAGCTAAATGCGGTTTCACAGCAGTATCCGATGACGAAGAAAAAATGTTTGAAACTATTTTGAAGGTATATAACAAGAGGGATAAATTAAGTCAATATGGCGAGAATGGTTTCCAATATATCTCAACTAATTTTGAAAAAAATGTTTGTATAGATAAATTAGAAAAATTGTTTTAAATTGGAGGATGTATATGCAAACCGAGCATTCGAGTGCCTATAAAGATAAGGTGATTCTCGTTACCGGTGGTGCGGGGGCGATAGGGACGAACCTCTGTGGCGCACTGGCAGATGCAGGTGCGAAAATGGTGATCATACTCGATGATTTATTATCCGGTTATACGTGGAATATACCGCAAAAGAAAAATATCATGTTTGTGAAGGGGTGTATTACTGATGATATTATGCTCAAAAGGGTTTTCTTTGAGAAGCCTCAGTATGTCTATCATCTTGCTGCATTTTTTGCAAACCAGAATTCGATTGACTATCCTGAAAATGACCTGAAGGTTAACGGTTTCGGGACCCTGAAACTCCTTGAATATGCTCTTTTTAATAAAGTTGAACGCTTTATATATGCCTCATCTGGATGCTCAATATATGGAAGTTCTTCGCCACTCCCATTAAAGGAAGATTTCATGTCAATGAATCTGAGTACACCATACCAGATTACAAAGATGTTAGGGGAGCTTTATTGCAACTTCTTCTATAACCATTACAGTCTGAAAGTGGTAAAGACGAGGTTTTTTAACTCTTACGGGCCCGGTGAAGTCCCGGGTCAGTACAGGAATGTGATTCCGAACTTCATTTACTGGGCAATGAAGGGCGAGGCACTACCGATTACCGGTACAGGGGAAGAAACAAGGGATTTTACTTATGTTGGTGATTTAGTTGACGGACTTTTAAGAGCAGGCTATTTTGAAAAAGCAATCGGACAGGAGTTTAACCTTGCTTCAGGGAGAGAGACGAAAATTGTTGATCTGGCAAATATGATAAACGAAGTGATTGGAAACAAAGCCGGTATAAAATTTGTTCAAAAGAGGAAATGGGATACAAAAAGTAGACTCCTTGCATCTATAGATAAAGCACGAAATCTTGTAGGATATGAACCAAAAACAGAGTTTAAAGAAGGGTTGATGACAACGATCGAGTGGTTTAAAGATAATTGGGTAAGTATAGAGCAATCAGCATCATTCGGTCCAGGAATATCATCAGCAGTAAGAGATAAATAGATGAAAAAATTACTAATCGTTTTCGGTACTCGTCCAGAGGCTATAAAATTGGCACCTGTAATCAAGCAACTTAAAGCTAAGAGTAAAGAGCTAAGAGCTATTGTCTGTGTGACTGCCCAGCATCGGGAAATGTTGGATCAAGTGCTAAAGGTTTTTGATATTATTCCGCAGTATGATTTAGACATTATGACTAATGATCAGGATTTATTTGATATTACAACAGACTCTTTGATAGGACTTGAAGATATTTTAAAGCGAGAGCAACCTGATATGCTGTTAGTTCAGGGAGATACTACTACTGCCTTTATTGCAAGTCTTGCTGCTTATTATCTCAAAATACCGATTGCCCATGTTGAGGCTGGACTTAGAACCTATAATAAATACAGTCCGTTTCCTGAGGAAAAGAATAGACATTTATTAAGCGTGTTGGCAGATTATCATTTTTCACCCACAGAGTGGGCTAAATCCAATCTTTTAAGAGAAGGCATCCCTTCCGAGAAAATATGGGTAACCGGTAACACGGTAATAGATGCCTTGTTATCAGTAAGCAGTAGGCAGAAGACGGTAAGTAGTAAAAAGCATTGGTTTGGATATTTCAAAGAAAAGTGGAACCTTCCGGTACCTTCTAATACCGATTCTAATATTGACATCAATAACTCAAAACTGATTTTGGTTACAGGACACAGAAGAGAGAATTTCGGTCAAGGATTTAAAAATATTTGCATGGCCCTGAAGGAAATAACAGAAAAAAGGAGAGATGTGACCATTGTTTACCCTGTCCACCTTAATCCAAATGTCCAACAACCTGTAAAGTCCATCTTAAATGGAAAGCCTAATATATATCTTATTGAACCACTGGAATATGAGCCATTTGTATTCTTGGTGAGCCAATCTTATCTTATTCTCACTGACTCTGGCGGTATCCAGGAAGAGGCTCCTTCATTAGGTAAGCCTGTGCTTGTAATGAGAAATACAACCGAAAGGCCTGAGGGGATTGAGGCTGGAGTGGTAAAATTAGTTGGAACAGATAAAGATACAATTGTAAATGAAACGTTAGAATTATTGGACGATCAATCGCTTTACGAAAAAATGTCAAAGGCTGTTAATCCCTATGGTGACGGCAGGGCAGGGGAGAGGATCGTCAATATATTATTAACCTTGAAATCCTGATTTACATTTAGGGACACTTCCCATATTTTTATCAATCATCCCATTTAAGGTTAATGAAAGAGCCAATTTACAAGCGTCCATTTGACCTTTCTGTCCTTCTCTTTGCCCATTTGATTCTTTTCCCTTTATGGTTCTTCCTCTGGACTTTAATTCCACTTCTGATCTGGTTGGAAGATAGGGGTCCCATTTGATTTTGCAGATAAGGTTATCGATATTTCTGAAGAGATACAAACCGATAGGAAACATTTTCGCCTAATAGAACAATTAGAGTCTGCTTCAACTTCTGTAGCCTTAAATATAGCAGAAGGCAGGCAATGGAAATGATGTATAATTAAAAAGAGATTAAAAGAATTGGGGATCAACAGGGATTCTTGTATCCAGAAGGGTCAAGCAGGAGGCTAAAAAATTTGACGTTTGAGGCAAAAGAGGTAAATTAAAAGTGTTCATAAAAAGAGGAGGTAAAGATGATTTTAGAGAAAGAGATAGATGCTCTTGTAAAAAAGGGAGTCTATAAGGATAAGGAGGCTATTTATACCGATGCATTGAGATTCTTTTTCAGATATAGACCGGAGATTCGGATCGAAGCAGCTACTGAACTTTATAAATCAAAAGAGGTTTCACTTTCGAAGGCTGCTGAGATAGCGGGTCTCGATATAGAGTCTTTTAAGGAAGAATTGGCAAGAAGGGGATTAAAAATAGAGATAGAAGCACCGGACAAAGAAGCTTTAGAGAAAGGTGTTTCCTTACTTTTGGGAAAATGAAGATAATTATCTTTGATACAGACATCTTAAGCATGTTTGCCAAGGCAAAGGGTCTCGATGTCTTATTTAGTCTTTTAGCAGATTTCAAACTTTGCATAACACCCAGGATAAAAGAGGAGCTTTCCGCTCCGCTGGAATATGGCTATTCCTTCCCTCAGCAGATAATTAACAAGTTTGAAGTTGTGGTCCCTACCAAGGAAGAACATTCAGAGTATGAGAATCTTGAGGTTTTATACCCATTTCTTGGCAAAGGTGAACTTGTGTAGAATCAGCCAATCAGGGTCAAACCTTCAATATTCATTTATCAAGCTGATTAAGGAGACTAATTGATAGAGGAGGCAATTATGGTTGGTAATGGACGCAAATATGCCATGGGATGGATTCCTGATTATCCTGATCTCAGGGATTATACGGAGAAGACCGAAGAGGTAAAAAAGGTCCTTATGCAAACACAACTACTCAAAAAGAAGACCCTTCCGAAATCAGTTGATCTCAGGGAGTGGTGTTCACCGGTGGAGGATCAGGGAATGCTTGGTTCCTGCACAGCCCATGCAGGTGCTGGAATCATCGAGTATTACGAGAGAAAGTCCTTTGGAAGGCACATAGATGCCTCAAGACTTTTCCTCTATAAGGTCACGCGTAATCTCATGAAGATGAAAGGAGATACGGGGGCATATTTGCGAACAACAATCGGGGCGATGGTGCTTTTTGGGGTGCCTCCTGAGGATTACTGGCCTTATACCGATGATGAAAAGAGATTTGATAAAGAGCCTCCAGCCTTCTGTTATGCCTTTGCCCAGAATTACCAGACAATCAAATATTATAGACACGACCCACCTGAAACCCGAGCTGATACAATCCTGAACAGGGTAAAGACGTATCTTACCTCTGGACATCCTGCCATGTTCGGCTTTACCGTTTATAATTCTATAGAACAGGAGTACATTTAGGGACACTTCCCATATTTTTATCAATCATCCCATTTAAGGTTAATGA
>JASEEX010000048.1 GCA_030019415.1 Thermodesulfovibrionales bacterium | reverse complement strand
GTCTTTTCAATCATGCATCGAAGGGGGAATTTAAGACCAAGGGCATTAAAAATTAGGGTAAAGTCCCATTTAAGCCACAAGATTTTTAGATAATATCATGCTTCTCAGAAGCGATATCATTTTATTAGTTTTTTCATCAACGGTCATGTTTCTATGATTATACCGCCACACATATTCTGCAAGATACAGGGGAAGACGTTCTTTCCGAATTCCTCCCTTCGCTGCAAGTCTTCTCTTCAGACATCCCCAGAATCCTTCAAGTCCATTTATGTGACTACCCTTCTTGTCAGAATACTCACCCTTGCCATGTTCTACCAGGCGATGCACATAGCCTTTAGCAGCTATGCCCGTATAACTCTTCCAGGTATCAGAGCATACTGTAGAACCTGGCTTTACACGCTGCTTTATAAGAGGAATAAGGGTTTTTGCTTCGACATCAGGAACGATCTCTGCCCACACCTTTCCCTTGCGACACAGAATCCCGAACACGGGTGTCTTCTTAGTTCCCCGACCTCTTTTTGCAAGACCGATCTTCTGAGATCTCCGTTTGTTTTTCCATTGTCCCCCAAGGTACGTTTCATCAATCTCAACCGTTCCACTGAATACAGCAGGAATATCATTCGCCATGACTCTTCTTACCATCAGCAATGCTCTCATGACTCTCTTTCTCTCAAGTCCTGTTTCCTGAGCAATGTCATGGCTCGGAAGACTCTTAAAAAACGTCATCAGCAGCGAGTGCCATTGCGATTCCTTCAATCGAAGGGGCAAACGATCCGGTTGCCACTCGTATTTGCATCGCAGGCAACGCCGTTTTTGCCTGCGAATTACATAGGTTTTCGAGTAATTGCATTGAGGACATTTATGTCGTTTTGTCATGCCACCAATGTATCATATTTGGTGGCTCGAATGGGACTTTACCCTAAGAATATTATCTGGATGTTCCACGTGGAACAATTTTAAGAATTTAGTGCTAAAAGAGAAGATGAATACGAAAAAGAACTCAAAGCACATAGGGAAGACAATGGCTAAGACCGAGAAGAAAATACCCAATGTTGGGAGAGAAGGAGGCGAACGAGTATCAAAATGCCTTCAAAAATCTGTAGGCAAAATGTTTGCGTTTTCTAAGAAAACGGCTCAGGACGCCGAGAGAATAGCAATATATTGGGCTGACCAACAAATTCCAAGAGCGTATGCTTTATTGTCTAATGCAATAAGCTCCTCAAAAGCGATATCAATACCAACGGGTAAAGCAATTTTGGAATATATCTTTATAGCTTATAAATCTTTAACCCAGACCGGAAAGAGGGTAATAAATCATGCTGCTATCTTTAGCAATGCGATATTAGCATCAGATTTTTCCAATAACATGGAGAAGTGGTTTGATAAAATGTTTCACGAGGGGATTCCGTCTATTTACGATAAGGCTGTGGATGCATTTATAACGCCACACATATAGGAGGAGGTCATCTCCACAGACTTTTTGATGGCAGTCACACACTTTGGGGGATGTGGGATAAGGTTCGTGATGCTTCACCTGATGACACTTTCTTGCAAGAAGTCGTTGGATATGCAACAGCGTTGGGAAAGGATTTATCCTCAAAAGTGGGTATTCCTATATTTGACTGGTCCAAATCTTCCTATGATCAAGTAGCAGGTGTCCTGAGTACATCATTTGATATTCCTACCAATTGGTTTCGAGACCTCCTGCATGTTAATGCACCGGAGCTCTTAGGAACTTCAATTGGTACAATTGCGGTTGCTCTGAATTGGGATAAGAAACAGGTTAAAGAATTTGCAAGTCTGGCAGGTAGCTTAGGAATCTCATCTATTGCTAATGCTAATCCTGCATTAGCAGTTGTGAGTTTAGCCACTTTGGCGAAGTCCTTTATTGATGCGAAACAGAAAGAGAATTATTCTGAATTTGTTAATGGATTAACTAAAGGGGGAGTAGGTACGGGTGCCTTTCTTGCTACCGCCTCAGCAATTGGTGGACCTGTCTGGGTCGGGATTCTTGCAGGCGTGTGCGTTGGAGCAGTTGCTCATAAAGCCATGGACACTGTCGAAATTTCTCAAATTACTACTTTCATGGAGATATTGCTGAGAAAGGCAAGCGCGCAACTTAAGGCGTATAAACAGACTCAGCCTGATACTTTCTAATTTTATAAGAGTGGCAAGCATTATTGATAAGCCGCTTTTGCCGAGCTCATGAAAACGAGATTAAGTATGAAGAGATTGATTATCCCCGTGATAAGTATTTTCTTAGCAACGATAGCCTTCACTCAGGACATTAAGATTTATGACGAAGATTACAATCTAAAGTACAGAATTGAAGGTAGCAGAGTGTATGATAAAGATTGGAATTTTCGGTATCGGATTGAAAATAATAAAATTTATGATAAGGATTGGAATCTCAAGTTTCACATAGAGGGGGATAGAATCTATGATAGGGACTGGAAATTAAGATACCGCAAGGAAGACAGCAGGATCTATGATAAAAATTATAATCTTAGGGACAGATTGGATATACAAAAAACACAATGAATACACTCGTAAATTCCCAACATTTATAAGTATCTACCGCACTGTTGTTCGCCCATCGTGGACAGAAAAATGAAGTAAGAAGTGGAAATGCCAAGGGAAGCCGAGTTGTTTAAGACATCAAAAGGGAGCGTAGTGGAGGTATATTTTCTATTGTGAAAGGAAAACAATAATATCCCACTGGCATGGATAGAAAGGGCAACAGAGGCTCGCGAGAGAAGAGAGAAAGAACTGGGCAAACTACTTCAATCAGAAAGCTTGGATGCAGTAATAGCGCTAAAAGATTGGGAACTTGCTTATTAGAAGGAATGCTTTTATTACAGTTTAAGAATTCTGCTTGAATTAGAAAGAAAAGGGGAAACTGAGTATTATTTTTTAAAAAGCGATTCAGATTAAGAATTAAATCATTTATTTGCATATTATTAAGGAGGGAAAAATGGCAAAAAATATTCCCACCCTCAAAAATTGGTTAAAGTATTTCATCTTTTGTGGATTAACACTTACAGCAGTCTTTTATAGTTCAACTGTTCTCAGTGATTGGCAACAAAGGATGGGGGAAAAGGTAGTCTTTATAGAGGGCGATAGCTCACCTCAAAAATATGGTTATGTCGGCATTTATCCTAAGCCGGAAATAGGGCGTTCACTTCCATATAAAGATTATGTTGGCAGAAAGGGACGAATAATTGGATTAGTTAGTGATAAATATAAAGTATCAACTTTTTGGGAAATACAGCTTGAGACTGGAGAAAAGGTATATGCCCACAAATTAAGAGAATTTGATGACCAGATAAAAGGTCTATATTTTGTTGACGACTATCAAGAAGCTAAAGGGAAAATAGGAAAGTTTATTTGGATAAACCAAAAAGAATGGAAAGTTAGGGAACAGCTATTAATTACAGAAGATAGGAATGTGTCATATCCATTAGAACACTTGGAATAGGTAACTTTGAAGAAGATAAAATATTACCTTGATACAACGATATTTAATTTTGTATTTGCAGAAGGCGATCAAGAAAAGAAGGATATTACTTTCAAACTTTTCAGAGACTTGCCATTAATGGCTGAAGGAATTTACATCTCAGACGAGGTAATCAGAGAAATTAGCAGGGCGCCAGAGGTAAGGAAAGCCCAGTTAGAAGGATTATTAAGAGAGATTACGCCCTTATTACTTGAGATAGATTTAGAAACTGAAAAGCTGGCTGAGCGTTATATCCAAGAAGGAATCATTCCTGAGCGGTATAGAGGCGATGCACTTCATATTGCTGTAGCTGTTGTGAATGGCATCGAGGCACTTGTCAGTTGGAATTTTGAACATATTGTAAAACTAAAGACGAGAGTTATGGTTAATGGGGTAAATAGGTTGCTGGGCTATCACGAGATAGAGATATGTTCACCTGAGGAGGTGATTGAGGTATGAAAAGACTTAAAGGATTAGAGGAAATTCACAAGATAATGGAGATGATTTATGAAGAGGAGAAGGGATTAAGTGCCGAGCAGAGGGTAAAAAAACTGAGAGATGAGTCAGATAGATTTATGGTTGAGAGGAAGCTTGATTTAAAACGGGTTAAGCCAAAAGAATTAAAACATACCAAAGCATAATTGCCCACACCAGACAGATATAACTAAACACAGTGTTAAAAAACCTATCTCATTTCATAAGCTGCTGGCAAGTCTACGACTGGTGATTCTACACTGATTTTACCGCAATGTCATGGGGAGCGAAGCAATCTATGAGATTACTATCTGTCTTTAGCGGATCAGAATGACGCAGTTGCTAGTGTCCTGTTTCTAACACTTCTTTACACTTTTTATAGTGTCATGCCGCACTTGATGCGGCATCCAGTCTTTGCTTCTCTGGATTCCTGCTTCCGCAGGAATGACCGTGAAAGTAAAGTTATTTATGAGACAGTACACTAGGTTGCTTCAGGACTACGTCCCATACAATGACATCAGATAATCCCCTCTTATCCCCCTTTAGAAAAGGGGGATTTATCAAAGTGCTTTATAGACCAAAAAGGAAAATGTTCCACGTGGAACATTCTTAAATCAGCGGAAAGGGATATTGACATCCGGGATAATTCTGGCCAGCTCACGAACTTTGTTGCTGAGTAGTAGAACCCCGAAGATGATAAGGAGGAGGCCGCTCAAGAGCATGATCAACCGCATAAACCTGTAAAGGATTCTTGAGTAACTGAGAAAGGTATTTATGGCAAGGGAAGATAGAAAGAAGGGTAGGGCAAGACCGAGGGAGTAAACGGAAAGAAGCCTCAGGCCGTACGATGCTGACCCTTCGGATGCCGCATAGAGGAGAATTGTACCCAGTATTGGCCCTATGCATGGCGACCAGGCGGCTGCAAAGGTTATTCCTATAATGAAAGAGCCTAAGTATCCTGCAGGTCTTCCACGAAGATGAAACCTTCTCTCTTTTAGAAGAAGAGCGAGCTTGACAATGCCCGAAATAAAAAGGCCAAAGATTATTACGAGGATACCCCCGCCTATCCTTATCCATTCCCGATACTCAAGGAGCAACTGACCGATAAGAGAAGAAGAAGCCCCTAAGGAGACGAAGACTGCGGAAAATCCAAATATGAATGCGATGGAATTCGTAAAAGTAAGAAATCTTACCCTTTTTCTGTCATCACCTGAGGTAAGATTTTCAAAAGATATCCCTGTTATATATGAGACATAGGATGGTAAAAGAGGAAGGACGCAGGGGGAAAGAAAGGATAAAAGACCTGCAAGAAAGGCCATTGGAATGCTTACGTCTTTCATCTTGCACTCCTCTTAGTAACATTACGGCATTGCACATTCAGTAGTGTCTCCCTTTATCTTCTCAATGGCATGGGCAATTACGTCTAATATAACTTCGAGGTTTTCTCTCACTGCCTTTGGACTTCCTGGAAGGTTGATAATCAAGGTCTCTCCTTTTATGCCTGCAACAGCCCTCGAAAGTATAGACCTACTCGTCTTTTTGAAACCTTCTACCCGCATCACCTCAGCAATTCCTGAAACCTCCCTATCAATAACCTCTAAAGTTGCATCTGGTGTGACATCTCTCGGTGCAAGTCCTGTTCCGCCTGTTGTGAGTATCAAATCAGCCTTTCCACAATAATGGTTGAGCCTCCCTTTTATCAACTCTTTCTCATCTGGCAGGATTTCATAATATTTGACATCAGCACCAATAGGCTTAAGGATGTCAGCAATCAAAGGTCCACTAAGGTCTTCGCGCTTACCCATTGAGCCTCTATCGCTTATGGTCAAGACAGCAACGGTGATCATATTACCTCTATTGGGTCTCCTTCTCTTATTTTCCCACCCTTCAGGACCCTTACAAAGATTCCCTCCTTTGGCATCAGACAATCACCTGCCTGGTAATAAATCTCGCATCTTGTATGGCATTTTTTCCTATCTGGCTTATTTCTGCCTCCACATTGCCAATTTTCATCCGTGTTCCAACTGGAAGTCCCAAAAGGTCGATGCCTTTTGTTGTAATATTTTCTGCAAAATCACCAGGTTTAACTTTAAGGCCCAGATCTTGCATCTTTTTGATACTTTCGAGTGCTAAGAGGCTAATCTGCCTGTGCCATTTTCCGGATGCATGCGCATCGCCTTCTATGCCAAAGTCTGTCTTTATCACTACCTCTTTAACAGGCTTCTTGCGAATACCTTTCTTATCACTGATATTGATAGAGACTATCTTGCCTTTCACTTCTAACTTTTCACTTTCAACTTTTAACTTTTTTACGTCCCCATCTTCCAGCTATGTAGATACCTTTTCTGCTCCCTGGTCAATGTATCTATTCTTATCCCTATTGCTTTTAGTTTCAGTCTCGCAATCTCCCTGTCGATCTCCTCTGGAACACTATAAACCTTATTTTCAAGCCTCTTATAATTCTTTGCTATATGCTCAACACAAAGGGCCTGGTTTGCAAAACTCATATCCATGACGGCAGAAGGATGCCCCTCTGCTGCCGATAAGTTAATAAGCCTTCCTTCAGCAAGAAGGTATATCCTTTTATTATTCTTCAGGGTATACTCCTCGACAAAGTCTCTTATAACCCTCTTATTCTTTGACATCTTCCTAAGGGCATCTATGGATATCTCTACATTGAAGTGGCCTGAATTACAGAGTATAGCGCCATCTTTCATAAGAGAGAAGCATTCTTTTGAAATGACATTGATATCTCCCGTTACCGTAATAAAGATGTCTCCTATCTTTGAGGCCTCTCTGATGGGCATCACCTCAAACCCATCCATTGTCGCTTCAAGTGCCCTTAAGGGGTCTACTTCTGTGATGATAACCCTTGCACCCATACCCTTTGCCCTCATCGCTATGCCTTTGCCGCACCACCCGTAACCCGAGACAACAAAGCTACAGCCGGCAATCAACCTGTTTGTGGCCCTCAATATGCCATCAATCGTAGACTGACCTGTGCCGTAACGATTGTCAAAAAGATATTTTGTGTACGCGTCATTTACTGCTATTATTGGGTATCTCAGGGCTCTATTTTCAGCCATTGCCCTTAGCCTTATTACTCCAGTTGTTGTCTCTTCTGTGCCGCCTAACAAGCCCTTCAGTAGCCCTCGCCCTTGTTTATGAAGAGTGGAAACAAGGTCAGCGCCATCATCCATAGTAATATGAGGCTTAAATGAGAGGGCATTATTAATGTGCTTGTAGTAGGTTCTCCTGTCCTCTCCCTTTATTGCAAAGACAGGGATCTTAGAAAATCTGACAAGAGAGGCAGCAACATCGTCCTGTGTGCTTAGGGGATTAGAGGCACAGAGAAATACCTCTGCACCACCTGCCCTCAGGGTTTCCATAAGGATAGCTGTCTCTGTTGTAACATGAAGGCATGCAGAGAACCTGAAACCCTTCAGGGGTTTTTCTCTTTTAAAACGTTCTGCAATGCTTCTGAGTACAGGCATCTCCTGGGCAGCCCATTCAATTCGCAACCTTCCCCTCTTTGCTAAATCGATATCTTTTATGTCGTGTTTTATCATTTCTCCTCCAGATCCTGGTGCCAGTGATTAGTGTCATTGTCAGTTTTTTCACTGCTCACTGCTCACAGTCCTGCCTCCTTCTTCAAGGTCTCTACCATGTCTGTTTTTTCCCATGTAAAATCGGGGTCATTTCTTCCAAAATGACCATAGGCTGCTGTCTTTTTAAAGATGGGCCTTCTGAGATTGAGGGTTTCGATCATACCCTTCGGTGTGAGGTCAAAGTTATTCTTTATAATCCGGACTATCTCCTCTGATGGTATCCTGCCTGTTCCGAACGTCTCGGTAAGTACTGATACTGGTTCAGGTATGCCAATGGCATATGCAATCTGGACCTCAACCCTATCAGCTATCCCGGATGCAACAATATTTTTTGCTATATACCTTGACATATAAGAACCTGACCTGTCTACCTTTGTCGGATCCTTACCGGAGAAACAACCACCACCATGACTTCCGACCCCACCGTAACTATCAACGATAATCTTTCTTCCCGTAAGCCCGGTATCACCCATTGGCCCTCCAACAACAAAACGGCCTGTTGGATTTATGTAATATTTAACATGCTCCTCATCAAGAATCTCCGGAGGTACTACGGGCTTTATTACCTTCTCAATAATGTCTTCCCTTATTTCTTTAAGTGTAACCTCAGGGCTATGCTGAGCTGAAATAACGATGTTATCTATTCTAAAAGGTTTGCTGTCCCTGTATTCAACAGTTACCTGTGTCTTACCGTCAGGCCTTAAGTAGTTGAGGATATCCCTCTTTCTGACCTCTGCTAATTTCATAGCAAGTTTATGGGCGAGTAATATCGGAAGGGGCATAAGTTCTTCGGTCTCGTTGCATGCAAATCCAAACATCAGACCCTGGTCACCGGCACCTCCTATATCAACACCTATAGCAATGTCGGTGGACTGTTCATGAATAGATGTGATTACAGCACATGTCTCATAATCAAACCCATATTTTGCCCTTGTATAACCAATCTCTCTTATGGTTTCTCTCACAATATCCGGTATCTCAACATAGCAGCTTGTTGTAATCTCACCTGCCACAAAGGCTAACCCCGTTGTTACAAGTGTCTCACATGCGACTCTGGCAATTGGATCCTTAGCGAGTATCGCATCCAGTATTGCATCCGAGACCTGGTCCGCGACCTTATCTGGATGTCCTTCTGTTACAGACTCTGAAGTAAAGAAATAATTCCTTCCAGACATCATTCACCCCCTCTTTAATTACAATCATCAATAACCAAATCCCAAACATCAAATAAATTCTGATAACCAAGCACCAATTGACCAAATAAGTTTAGTCCGCCTAAGGCGGATTGTATTTGGTTATTATAATTTGATTATTGGTTATTATTCGGTTATTGCGATTTGGTCATTGGTTATTTTAGCACAACCATGATTCAAACATATCGTCAGGGGCCTTATTCTACCTTTTCTCTCTTTATCGCATCTGCCACCTTTGCAACCCTTACCATCTCCTTTACATCATGAACTCGAATTATATTTGCACCATTTATTATAGAGATGGCAACTGCTGCTGCGGTGCCTTCTATCCTCTCTGTAGCAGGAACGTCTCCGAGGATTTTACCTATGAAGGCCTTTCTTGATGGACCTATCATGATTGGCTTTTCTAAAAGGCTAAATTCCCCAAGATTATTAATTATTTCAAGGTTGTGGTCAGGGGTCTTTCCAAAGCCTATACCTGGATCAATTATTATCTTATCTTCTGAGACCCCTGATCGTGCTGCTATTTTTATACCAATCCTCAGGTAATCCATTATCTCAGGTATCAGTGCCTCATAAACAGGATTTTGTTGCATATCTTTTGGCCTTCCCTTTATGTGCATAATCACCACAGGTACCTTATATTCAGAGACCACCTCTGGCATCTCAGGGTCAAATCGGAGTCCTGATATATCATTTACCATGGATGCCCCGGCATCAAGTGCTATTTTTGCAACCTCTGATTTGTATGTGTCGATAGAAATGGGTACGTTAATTTCCTTTGCGAGGGCCTCAATAACGGGGATCGTACGCCGTAACTCTTCCTCCACAGTAACTGACTTTGAGCCTGGCCTTGTTGATTCACCACCGATATCAATGATATCAGCGCCTTCATCAACCATCCTGTAGGCCCTTTCAATTGCAGAAGACTTGTCAAGATAGAGGCCACCGTCAGAAAAGGAATCGGGCGTGACATTCAAGATGCCCATAATATAGGTCTTTTTAGTAAAATCTAAACAGAAATCTCTCCATACGAGTTTCATAGTTTACCCACCAGTTGCAAAAACTTCCTTGATATATAGGAGGCAGATGTGATGAAAAAGGCTGTCCACCTTAGGCAGAAGACACCGCATAGTCCTTTGCATGGCCTGCCAGCCTTTGTCCATAATATACTTAAGTTAAAAGTAAAAGTGCAGTCATGTGAATTTTAATAAAATCCTGTCGAATTGCAAGGGTTTTTCAGCATATCTGCCTCCTGTTTTATGCAACATTTTGGCTTATTTTATTACATTTTATCCAGAGGACTCCGTACACCCAGTATATTTTTTGTGGACGAGTATAGATCATCGTGGTCTGAAGGTTCATGTGTCCGAGCAACTCCCGGATCATCCTGACCGGTTATCGTAAA
>JASEEX010000047.1 GCA_030019415.1 Thermodesulfovibrionales bacterium | reverse complement strand
GGTCTCCGTTACCTGGGAATGAAGTGGTATCGGTTACCTGGGACGTGACACTCTTAATTTTTCCGATACTCTTTGTGCTCACATGGGTATAAATTTCTGTAGTTTTGCTATGAGCATGTCCTAATATTTCTTGTATATATCTTAAATCTGTTCCACTTTCTAATAGATGAGTAGCAAAACTATGTCTTAAGGTGTGCACAGTAATATCCTTTTTTATGCCGGCACTTTCGCAAGTATGTTCTAAAATCTTCTGAACCGTCCTTATTGAAATATACCTGCCTGCCCTTGCTCCTTCAAATAACCACTTTTCGGGTTTGTATTCTCTCCAATACCGTCTCAGCACCTGTAGCGCCTTCTCAGAAAGCATTGCGTATCTGTCTTTTCTGCCTTTTGACCCTTTGATATGTATCAGCATCCTTTTACCATCAATATCTTCTATCCTTAGTCTGACAACTTCTCCAACCCTCAGCCCCGCAGAATAAATAAGCATTAAAATTGCCCTGTGTTTTAGATTATCCACTGAATTAATGATTTTTGCAACCTCATCTTTGCTTAAGACAATGGGCAACTTTTTATCTTTTCGAGGTCTTTTTATTTCATACAGGAATTTCTTCTTGAGCATTGTGCCGTAATAAACCCCGCACTTTTGCTGAAGTGCGGGGTAAAACTTCAGGGCGTTTATCGCCTGGTTCAGGGTGGAGGTGGCTGACTCTTTCTCTTCTACAAGGTAAAGAAGATAATCCTTTATGTCGGAATCATTGACATCTGAGGGAGATTTCTTGATGAAATTAAGGAAATCCCTATTGTAATAAACGTAGCCTTTGACGGTCTTATAGCTGTATTTTCTTGAGACAAGCTCCCTTCTGAGGTCTTCAAAGTTGTGGAGAGATTGCTTCGGCCCTTCGACAGGCTCAGGATGCCTCGCAATGACAGGAGTAGGGAGTTGGTATTGTAAAGATGGGTCGATATGGATTTCTTCTCCTTCAAAAGCCCTTAAAATCTCCCCCAGTGTGTCATCAGAGCTTGGAAAGCTCCAGCATTTCTGATCCTTATGCCATTTGCGGCCTTCGATGGTTTTGACCTTTGTAACAAGCTAAGGATCGTAAGAGAAGGAAATAGTTATACTACCTGAAATGTCCTTACTGACTGTTACTACCCCATGACTGTGTCTCCTCTGGAAAGGGGAGTTGTATGGTTTAATTATCGATTAAACCCCTTGTATTGTCAAGGGATTTTCTTGACAGGAGAGGTTAGGGGAGAGTGAACTTCTGATGCGGAATCTGCCCCGAATCTGTCTGGAGATTGCTTCGTCCGCTTAGGCGGATTCGCAACGACAGGAGTAGAAAGTTTGGCGTGCAAGCTGAAATTCTGGTTACTTCTACTATGTGGTAATATTAACCATGCTACTTTCAGCTCAAAAGCTAAAGAATAAGATACTCAAAGACAGATATAACTCAATCATATTCGAAAAGGGTAGGGGGAAGGATTTATACCTTGTCGGGGGATATGTCCGGGATGTTTTGAGGGGTGTGATTTCACAGGACAGAGATTATATCTTTATTGGAAACGCACGGTCTTTTGTTAATGAAATCAGGAAGATTATTGGAGGCACTGTGGTTAAGTTCAAAAAGGGAGAAATGATAAGGCTTGCCTTGAAAGATGGAGTTACCTTTGATTTCTCAAGACCCATGGGTACACTCGAAGAAGATTTGTCGAAAAGGGATTTTACCATCAATGCAATCGCCTGGTCTCCTGATACTGGAATCATAGACCCCTACGAAGGATTGAAAGATATAAAAAATAGAAAAATCCGTTCTCTATCCGATAAGAACCTGACTGCCGACCCTTTAAGAATGTTCAGGGCATATAGGTTCGCAGCAGAGCTCAACGGCTCAATAGAAGAGGGCACCCGGAAGGCAATAAAAATGCTTCATAACAGGATTAAAAAGGTATCTCCTGAAAGAATAACTTTTGAAATTTTCAATTTGTTAAACTCAGAGCATCCAGCAATGTATCTTAATATGGCACTTTCTGATGGACTCTTAAACGCTATTTTATCCATTTCTGACAAAACATTAGGCCGCAATGTTAAAGCAATCTCCAGACTCGAAGCAAAAATTAATAAACTTCCCTTGAAACTTAAAGTTCTACTCGAAAAAATATTTTCTCAAAACCTTACTTATAAGGGTTTGCTTCATCTTGAGCTTTTACTAAGGCAAGACGGATCCTTTGTACCTGACAGAATTCCCAAGATTAGGATGAGCAATAACATAATAAAAAGGATAATGTTGACCCATAAAGGAATCAAGGAATTTAAAAGGGATAAGTTGTTCGATACTTTTTTGAAATCGAAAGGGGCTGCTATGGACATCCTTATCTTGAAGGGTAGATTAGATTTGCTCAAAGAATATGAGAGGTTTAAGATGATATGGAAGAAGGGTCTTTTAAGCTCTGAAGAGGTTAGTAGCGTCACAGGAGTAAAGGCTGGACCAAAGCTCGGCAGAATTATAACAGAATTAAAGAAGGCACAATTTGAAGGAAGATTAAGGAGTGGGAGCGATACAGTAAGGTTTCTTTTACAATATTATTTTACATAATATATCTTATCAGACATAATATATGAACAAAGATTGTTAGCAAAGTGTTATTAAAGGTGTTTAAAACTTATACCATCTTTTGAAAATTGGAGGTTCTAACGTCCCTGAATAGGATTTAGGCAGATAAAAAATTACACAAAATCATTATGTTACAGGTTCTCTACTGAGTCTCCTTTTAGGAAATTTTCTTCAATCCCAGAGATCCTTACTCTTACAAGGGCTCTTTCAGGGTATCCTTTTGAAGTCATCTTTACCTTCAGGTAGTTACTTGATGTGCCGATTGATATATTATTTCTGCCTTGCTCTTCTATAATAATATCAAGGGTTTTATTTATTTGTGATAGCATGTATGCCATCTTTTTCCTGAAATTTAATGCCTTCAGCTCATTAAGCCTCTCTCTCTTGAGAACTGAAGTGTTCTGGTTAGCCATTTTAGAGGCTAAGGTATTTGGTCTCGGTGAGAAAGGAAATATATGCATGTATGTTATTGGTACAGAATCGAGAAATTTTTTCGTATTTTTGAACTCCCTATCGCCTTCTCCTGGAAACCCCACAATTACATCGGTGCCTATAGCAATATCGGGTACCTTCTTTAGGATATTCTTTACGGTAGATAAATAGTCTCTTGATGAATACATCCTATTCATGAGTTTCAGGACGGTGTCATCCCCGCTCTGAAGCGGCAGATGTATATGTTTGCAAATCCTTCCCTCCTGAAGGAGCTCTATTAGTCCATAATCCACTTCTTTAACCCCTAATGAGCTCAGTCTTATCCTCTGAATTTTTGTTGTTTTCAGGAGGCTTTTAAGAAGTTCTGAAAGTTTAGTCTTGGGTTTTAGATCGTATCCATAGGAGCCGAGGTTTATACCTGTAAGGACGATCTCATTGTAGCCAGCAGCCTCGATCTCCCTAGCCTGTTTAATTACCTCGGAGACTTCGAGACTCCTTGATCTTCCTCGTGCCATGGGAACAGCACAATAGGTACATGCAAAATTGCAGCCATCCTGTATCTTCAGATAAGGCCTGGACCTGCTACTATGACTAAAAGTAATACTTTCTATATTATTTGATAACATTTTGATAATACTTAATTTTTTACTATTGTCGACGATATTAATAATGCCACTTATATTTCTTATTTCATCATACCTCAATTGTGAGTAACAACCAGTCACTATGACCTTCGCACCTGCTCTAATAGCCCTTCTTATTAGCTGCCTCGACTGGTAGTCGCTTTTTGCTGTTACAGTACATGTGTTCACAATACAGTAATCGGGAAGTTCGGATAACCCCACGATAGACCACCCGAGTCTCTTAAGGTTACCCTCTATAATATCGCTTTCTGACTGGTTTACCCTGCAGCCGAGTGTAAGGACTGAGACTCTCATTTTTTGATAGGTCTTCCCTCAAGAGAATGCTTCCTTCCCTTTGTTATCTCTACGGATATAATGGAGCCTTTCTCTACATCAATCTTCGGAATATTAACTATTTTATTAGTCCTCGTCCGTCCTGTAAGTTTTTCCATATCGGTTTCGCTCCCTCCTTCTATAAGTATTTCCTGGATTGTACCCTCAAGGGACCTGTTTTTTATCTCTGTTATCTCCTCTTGAACCTCTAATATCTGGCTCAGCCTCTCGGATTTTACCTCTTCTGGCAGATGGCCCCGCATCTCTGCAGCCCTTGTTCCAGGCCTTGGAGAAAATTTAAAGGCAAATATCCCATCAAATTCTATCTCTTTCAGTGCCTCTATTGTAAGCAGATGGTCATCCTCTGTCTCTCCTGGGAAGCCAGCTATTATGTCAGAAGTTATTGATATACCCGGAACCTTCTCCCTCAGGCTTGAGACTTTTCTTATATAGTCATCATACGTATAACCCCTGTTCATAAGTCTTAATATATTGCTTGATCCAGATTGCATTGGAAGGTGAATATGCTCACATACCTTAGATAATCCGGACATCGCTTTTATAAGCTCACCAGAAAGATCTCCTGGGTGAGAGGTAACAAACCTTATCCTTTCTATCCCCCCTACCCTGTCAAGCCTTCTCAGAAGTCCGGGGAAATCTATATCACTCCTGTAAGAATTAACATTCTGTCCGAGAAGGGTTATTTCCTTGTAACCTTTATCAGCGAGTTCTGCTACCTCAGAATAAATGTTCTCACTCGGCCTTGACCTTTCCCTGCCCCTTGTGTAAGGGACTATGCAGTAACTACAGAAATTATTGCAGCCATACATTATCGTAACCCACGCCTTCACCCCATCTGCTCTTTTTGCTGGAAGATCTGTTATTACTATCTCAGGATTATCTTTGATAGCAACAGGCGCAGTCCTTCCGGATGTAAGATCTTTAAGCATATGTATATTCTGCGGTCCGAATATAAAATCCACATAAGGTGCCTTTTTAAAAATATTCTCTCCTTCATGTTGTGCTATACAGCCAGCAATAGCTATCTGTATCTTGGACCTTCTTTTTTTATAAGACTTAACCCTTCCGAGTTCGCTGTAAAACTTATGTTCAGCCCTTTGCCTTATACTACATGTGTTAAATATGATCAGGTCAGCCTTACGTGGATCTTCTGTTTCAGAATACCCCTCTTTCTGGAGAACACCGAGAATCTTCTCGGAGTCATGGACATTCATCTGGCAACCGAATGTACGGATATAAACAGTCCTTACCATTTAAAAAAATTTAACACGGATTATTGTGTTCTGGCAAGGTTAATCCCGACTGACCTCTTATGTCTCCTTCCCCGGGGCTTATCGGACCTACCCTGGTGGTGATACCCTAACACAATAGAGCGGTAAGCCTGACAATGCTAAAATGGGTCTGATCGGTTATAGGTTCTCAAGTTCCATATTTTCAAAAATCGGTTTAAGTATAATCTTTGCTTCCTTCTGATGGGTTTTAACTGCCTCTTGAAATTTAAACCAGTGGCTCTTTTGGTAATTTTCCTTCCATCCATAATTCCATTTTAAAAAGCCTATCTTCTTGCGGACAGCTTCATTGAACCAGGCATCTTTCTTATAATCCATAAAGTTTTCCCCAACAATTAAAGCTTTATACCGCGCTATTCGGTCTTCTCTCTGTTCGTTGGTGCCATCATAGTCTCCAATAGCCTTGTCTATCTCCGAAACGAGATTGACTCTATCTTGAGTTGCTGTGCTGCTAATATAAGTTGTGCTAAGGTAACGACGGTATTCTTCAAACAGGCGTCCAGCAGCCTCAAGAAAACGACTTTTGTTATTGACCTTGGAATGACTTGGGACGAGGCATTTGTCTTCCCATAGCAGAGCCGGCCAATCAGGTTTATATTTAGCATCAGCATGTCCAATATCAGGTGTAGTCACCTCGAGAAGTCCTCGCATAGAGTTAAAAGAATCGTAGTAACCCACAAAGTTTTGGTGTGCAAATGTATCTGAATACATATGAGTTGCTATCCCTGTACGGTACAGGTTGTTTGAATTAAAAGATGCTTGAAGGATCTCCTGTGCATTACGATTATCAGGTATGGTGTTCAGCAGATGAAGTTTTCCGTCACAGCGGCGGGCAGAGTCAGTTTCAATATCATCTATAATTCCGGGCATAAAGTGAAAAATCGGATAGATACGCATAAGCTCCTTCTTTGGTTTTACAATATTAAGTGTCTGACTTATGTAGTTGCTGTATGCATTAGCAGTACCTGGGCTGATTTCGAATATTTTATTGTTATCATCTACATATTGAGAAGAATACGCTACTACATAGGCATCGTCTGGTTTGAATCCTGCCCTGAGGGCAATGATATAAGTTATGTAATAATGGAATTCAATATTCATTTTATAGAACCTTCAAATTTGAGCTCCCTACAATCAAAATTGTCTCAAAAATCTCATATCGTTCTCAAAGAACAGCCTTATATCATCTATCGAATATTTGAGCATGGCCAACCTTTCTACTCCCATACCAAATGCAAACCCCGTGTATAAATCAACATCGTATCCAACCATTTCGAATACCCTTGGATTTATCATACCTGCACCTAATATCTCGAGCCATCCTGTATTCTTACACACCCTGCATCCTTTCCCGGAACAGAAGGTGCATCCGATATCCACCTCAGCGCTCGGCTCTGTAAAGGGGAAAAAACTCGGCCTGAATCTTACAGGTGTCTCCACATTAAAAAAGCTATGGATAAAGGATTCCAGCACCCCTTTAAGATCGCTGAAGGCAACATCGGTATCGACCATGAATCCTTCTACCTGATGGAACATCGGAGTGTGGGATATATCCGCATCGCATCTGTAAACCTTGCCCGGAGCAATAATCTTCAAGGGCGGCCTTCTCCTTTCCATAACCCTAATCTGAACTGGTGATGTATGAGTCCTGAGGACGACATCTTCAGAGATGTAAAACGTATCCTGCATATCCCTTGCAGGGTGGTCCTTCGGCATGTTCAGTGCTTCAAAATTATAATAGTCGAGTTCTACCTCAGGTCCTTCTTCAACCTCAAAACCCATTGAAACAAATATCCCGATTATTTCAGAAAGCACCTTATTTACAGGATGCTCCCTACCAAAAGGCGTGAACTTTCCCGGTAGGGTTATATCTATAGCCTCTGAGAGGACGAGCCTTTTATGTTCTTCTTCTTTCAGGAGAGTTTCTCTCTTTCTTAACTCCTCAGTTATATATCTTTTAACCTCATTTACTGCCCTGCCGCATGCTGGCCTTAACTCAGGGGATATTGTAGAAAGGGTTTTGAGTTTTGAGGTAACAAGACCCTTTTTACCCAGGTATTTTACCCTTAACTGCTGAAGCTCAGCCAGAGATCTTGCTGATTTTGATTCTTTTAGAAATGACTTCTTTAGAGAGAGGATCTCCTCCACTTTTCCCCCGCACCACAGAAAGCCACCCCGCACCTTGCAAGGTGCGGGGTTTACTTCTCATTTCTCACTTTCTCTACCAGCTGACTGAAAGCAGATGGGTCGTTGTAGGCCATATCCGCAAGGGCCTTTCTATTTAATGTAATATTTGCCTTCTTCAGCCCTGACATAAACTGGCTGTAAGTTAACCCAAGGGCACGTACAGCAGCATTTATCCTGATAATCCAGAGAGCCCTGAATTCTCGCTTCTTTGCCTTGCGATCCCTGTATGCATATCGCAGTGACCGGTCGACGGCTTGCGTTGCAATCTTATAGAGACGGCTTTTAGCTCCGTAATAGCCCTTAGCCCTCTCCACTATCTTCTTTCTTCTCCTCCTCGTCTTAAATCCACCTTTTGCCCTCGGCATCCATTCCTCCTCAAAAAAAGTGAAAAGTTAAAAGTTTAAAGTTTTAACTTATAACTTATAACTTATAACTTTTCTACTTATATGGTAAAAGTCGTTTAATATTACCATATTCGCTATCTGAAACCAGGGTCGTTTTCCTGAGCCCCCTTGTCCTCTTTGCAGATTTGCCTGTAAGAAGATGGCTCTTATAAGCCTTTCTTCTCTTTATCTTCCCTCTGCCTGAAACCTTAAATCTTTTTGCTGCCCCTCTATGGGTCTTAAGCTTTGGCATCCTATCACCCTCCATAAAAGTTAAAAGTTTTCGAAAAATTCCTCCACTTATAACTCATAACTTTTAACTTATAACTTATTATTTCGGTGTTAAAATCATGGTTATGCGATTACCCTCAAGTTTGGGTGACTGCTCAACATTAAATTTACCTGTCAATGTCTTTAATATCTTTTCAAATACCTTCATGCCGAATTCGGGCCTGACAATCTCCCTTCCCCTAAAAAACATCGTCACCTTTGCCTTATTACCCTCATCAAGGAAACGCCTGATATTCTTCACCTTTAAACCAAGGTCGTGCCCTGTTATTTGAGGCCTGATCTTGACCTCCTTAATCTCTGCAGCCTTCCTCTGTGTCTGCCTCTTGCTCAACTGGTACCTGTACTTCCCAAAATCGAGTATCTTGCAGACCGGAGGCTTAACATTTGCTGCCACTTCTACAAGATCCAGTCCTCTATCGCTCGCAATCTTCAATGCATCACCGAGAGGAATAATGCCAAGCTGTTTTCCATCAACATCTACCAGTCTAACCTCCTTAGCCCTTATCTGTTCGTTGGCCCTTATTTCCTTAATTATACTTTCACCTCCTGAATTTAAAATTCCAGACTTTTATCTCTTATTTTATCTTTTGTTATCCCTATAAATTTTTCTATTGTGAAGGGCCCAATGTTTTCGCCACTGCGCTTCCTGACGGTTACCCTCTGTTCAGAAACTTCCCTATCGCCTATTATAACCAGATATGGCACCTTCCTTAAGGTAGCGTTTCTAATCTTATAGCCGATCTTTTCATTTTCAATATTTAATTCAGTCCTTATACCCTCTGATTTTAATCTTCTCGAAAGAGCCACTGCATAACCTGAATGCCTCTCGGAGATTGTAAGGACCTCAACCTGCACAGGTGCAAGCCACAAAGGAAAGGCCCCTGCATAATGCTCTATGAGTATCCCGAAGAACCTTTCTAAAGAACCCATTAAGGCCCTGTGTATCATTATCGGCCTGTGATCTTTACCATCACTCCCCCTGTAGGTCAAATCAAATCTCTCGGGAATATTGAAATCAACCTGAATGGTGCTACACTGCCATGGCCTATTAAGTGAATCTTTGACCTTTATATCTATCTTAGGGCCATAGAAGACACCCTCCCCTATATCTACCTCATAAGAAAGCCCCTTTATCTCGAGTGCCCTTTTAAGGGCAGCCGTGGATCTTTCCCAGTTTTCAAGGCTCCCAACGTATTTTTCAGGTCTCGTAGAAAGATAGATTTCATAATTCTCAAAACCAAAGATTCTCAGTATGTAAAGGGTAAACTCAAGCACACCCAGTATCTCATCTTCTATCTGGTCTTCCCTGCAGAATATATGCGCATCATCCTGCGTAAAACCCCTGACACGCAGAAGGCCATGAAGCACGCCCGAACGTTCATATCTGTAAACAGTTCCCAACTCGGCATACCTGATCGGGAGGTCCCTGTAACTCCTTAATGAAGTTTTATAGACATAGATATGAAAGGGACAATTCATGGGCCTAATTTCGTAGTCCATCCCCTCAACTTCCATAGGGGAATACATGTACTCACTGTAAAAGTCAAGGTGGCCACTTTTCTGCCATAACTGGAGCTTTGCTATATGGGGCGTATAAAGGATTTTATAACCTGCCTTGTAATGTTCATCAGACCAGAAATCTTCTATGGTCCTCCTTATCACAGCGCCGTTTGGGTGCCATAGGATAAGGCCAGGCCCTATCTCTTCGTTGATGCTGAAAAGATCGAGTTCCCTCCCGAGCCTCCTGTGGTCACTCCTCTTAACCTTTTCTAAGAAATGAAGATATTCCTCCAAATCCTTCTCATCTGTAAAGGATATCCCATAAATCCTCTGGAGCATCTTGTTTTTCTCACTTCCGCGCCAATAAGCACCCGCAATACTAAGCAATTTAAGGGCTGTGACCTGGCCCGTTGATTCTATATGCGGTCCTTTACAGAGGTCTATAAATCCCCCTTCCTCATAGAGGGTTACCTCATGCTCCTCCATCTCTTCGAGAAGCTCAACCTTATAATCCTCGCCCATTTTTTTAAACAGCTCTATCGCCTCTTGCCTTGAAACGATTTTGCGCACAAAGGGATTGTCCTGTTTTATTATCTCCGACATCTTTTTTTCTATCAAGGCGAGGTCTTCTGGTGTAAAGGACCTGTCTATATCAAAATCATAATAGAAACCTTCATCTGTAGCAGGACCTATTGCGAGTTTTGCATCAGGAAAGAGCTCCTTCACAGCGTGAGCCATTATGTGGGATGTGCTGTGTCTGTAAATCTCCCTCTCTTCCTTAGAATTAAAATTAATAACCCTTATTCAAAACCTCCAGATGGAAATTGTGTAGACAGTATTTCTTACCCTCAAGATGCATATATAATACATAACTCATTCTTACATTTCAATGAGTTAAAATCCTTGATAGCTCCTTTCTCCTTATCTTTTTGATAGTAACTTACGTTCAACAACTTGAGCCTAAAAAATGAGTCCTTGAGGCCAACAAATCCT
>JASEEX010000046.1 GCA_030019415.1 Thermodesulfovibrionales bacterium | reverse complement strand
TCCACAGTATTGAAGGAATAGAATCGGGTAACCCCTCTGAGATATCTTGGCCCAACAAGATCTGTTTGGTGGAGGTCTCCGATCTTCTCTGCCTTAATGTAAGGATAAGGCTGATTATTGCTATTTCTTTTGGGCTTAGCTTTACCAATCTTCCCGTAACGAGAAAGGATATTGGCAATGGTAGAGATAGCAGGAACTTTACGAATCTTTCTTTGTTTAAGCTCCCAATGGACAACCTCGGCTCCGATGCCAGAAAAGGCAGAGCGACGACTCTTGTGAGATTCCAACTCCTCTCTGATGGAGAAAATCTTTCTAACCATATATCCAGAAGTCTTTCTCCAGATTATCTTCGGAATACGGCTCTTATCTTTGAGACCTTCAAGACCATGTTCTTTAAATCGGTTGAGCCATTTGGAGAGCCAAACTCCACTCCTTTGAACCAATTGGAGTATCTTATTAAATCCGATTCCTTCATTATAAAGTTGTATTGCCTTACAGCGTTTTTCATACTCATTTTGATTCTTCATCGCCTCTCTCTCCTTCCAAAAGTTTTCGGAAGAAGTTTAGACGATGTAAAATTTACTTAGCGATGTTATGATATAAATTCACTTAGCGATGTTATGATATAAACCCGCTAAGAAGCTAGCAAGCTGGTAAGCGTGCAAGCTGATAATCTAACAAGCTATCAAACTGACAAGCCGTCAAGCTGGCAAGCTGGTAAGCTGGTAAGAGGGATAATTGACATATCACATAAAAATGTGTTACACATATTTATGTGATATATAAAGGAGGACCTTATGGAGAGACAGAATGTTACATTATCTCTACCAAAATCATTATTGAAAAAGGCTAAGGCAGTAGCAGCGAGAAAAGAGAAATCCCTGAGCGAGCTTTTAAGAGAATCCCTCGAAGAAAAGGTGAGAGAATCGACTGGCTATAAAAAGGCGATGGAGAGGCAGCTAAAATTAATGAAAAAGGGTTTTGATTTTGGAATTAAAGAACGAATTGCAGTTTCCAGAGAAGAAATCCATGAAAGGCGATAAAGTATTTGTGGATACAAATATTATAATTTATGCATATACTGTTTCCGTTGAGGAGAAACATAAAATAGCAATGAAGATAATGGAGGACTTATGGATTTCAGGACTTGGTGTACTCAGTACACAGGTTTTACAGGAGTTCTTTGCTGTTGCAACTCGGAATATACCAAAACCGCTGGATATAAAATCAGCTAAAGAAATAGTAGAGGATTTTTTAAAGTGGGATGTTGTTATTAATGATGGAGAAAGTATTTTGGAAGCAATCGAAATGCATGAGAAGCATAAGTATTCCTTCTGGGATTCTATGATAATTGCTGCTGCTATTAAAGGCAGATGTTCTACTTTGTTATCTGAAGATTTGATTGACGGGCAAACTATAGATGGCATGGAAATCAAAAATCCCTTTAAAGGATGGAGGAAGAAAGGGAAAGACAGATATACCCAAATCCAGCGATAAGCATTATAACTAAGAATTATTTGGAAAAACAGATTATTTATTGTTACCTATGACAGAGATATCAGTAAGAGACATCCATGAATGTTTTCAGTCTATCCAACCTGTTCTATTGCTCATAAAAAGAGCAAGAATGAACATACGTTTCCCTTGTATGATGGTTATCGTGATGTGAATACTATCTCAGATTCATTGGAACTGCAGGCTGAGGATACGTTCATAGGCATGTACGATGTCAATAAACCGATGGATGCCCTGAGCTATCTTCAAAACAATGTATCTACTGTGTTTGACAACCCTTGCTGCCACATTAAAAAAGCGGTATCTCAATGCCTTGATGAACTTTTTCTTATATATGCTGGGCAATGCCAGCCTCTTGAGCCAGTTGACAATGTTATATGCCAGCATTCCGATAGTCATATATGCCCAGTTTGCATGGAACTCCTGACAGGGAAACCTGTCAAGGGAAAAACCATATTTTGTTTCTCTAATAAAGTTCTCCATGGTTGCCCTCTGCAGGTGAAACGGGACAAGGTCTTCTGCCAATTCAGCTCTGTTGGTGACAATAACATGATACCGATAATCGGTGTTATCAAGAAGAGAAATCTGTTTTTTCTCTGGAAGTTCTTCCCGTCTCACCAAGAAACGGTATGCTCTTTTCCATCCAATCGGTTGATACATGATCTCAGAGACCCATATATGATCATCTATCTTTCTCCATGCATCTTCTGTAATAGCATTGACTGCTCTCATCAGAGCGCCTGTTTGGTCAGTGGTGATGCTGAACCCTATATTCAATCGTTCACATTCGGCAACAATCTCTTTATCATAAAAGCCGGAGTCCATACAGGCATTAATCTGTTCAGCAAAGTCTCTGACTTTATGATAGCTCTCCCTGATGAAACTCACGGCTCCATCAGATGTATAAGTATTGCCAGGGTAGAATCGATATCCATCGTAATGGCGAACAGTTTTTTGGAAGCGGAATATATACTTTGTTGAATGCCTGTGCATTGACGCTATCAAGTTGTCTGATATGCCCCAGAGCGAATCTCCTGAGGAAGTCGCCCATGGTGGTGGGATGGGGAATATCTCCATGTCTCCATATTGTTTTGAAAGCCTCTTCTTCTCTCAGAGCAAGAAGATCATCAAGACACTCACCGCCGGTTATCACACTGACCATCAGTGCCAAGATTGCTTCGGACTCTTTGTATCCCCTCTCACGCTCTTTGACTTTGACAGTGGCATCAATAATCTGAGGAAGAGAGAGTTTATAGATGAATTCATCAATGAGGATTCCTCCTCCATAACTGACAAGATTGTCTCCTTCTACAATGATGATTTTTCTTCTTTTGATTTTCTTCATCTTCACCCTCCTGGTGATTGTAATGAAGATAGTTTATATCATGAGGAAATGCCTGTCTATGGCTGATTTGATAGATTTTAAGAATATTTTATCCAGTATTTATCGCTGGATTTGGGATAAATTTGCCGAATGCGAGGATATAGATTTTGCATACCCTACATGGCGGTTTTATAATAATATCATTGAGGGGAAGCATAGAACCAAGCCATCAGCACCTGAACAATAACGAGGGGATAAATAATGAAAATAGGAGCTCATTATCTGGGCAATGGAAAGTGTGAATTTGTTGTATGGGCACCTTTATTAGATCAGGTGCAGCTAAAATTTGTCTCACTCCATAAAAAAAATATTCCCATGGGAAAAGATACCAAGGGATATTGGAAGGCAGTAGTAGAGGGAGTTTTCCCCGGAACTTTATATTTTTACGCCCTTGATGAAGAAAGGGACAGACCTGACCCGGCATCACACTTCCAACCGGAAGGAGTTCACGGGCCATCACAAGTAGTTGATCACAATGCATTTGATTGGGAGGACGGAAACTGGAGAGGGATTTCTTTGTCCGAAATGATAATGTATGAGTTACACGTGAGCACATTTACAGAAGAAGGCGCATTTGAATCGATAATCCCTCGGCTTGATGACCTGATGGATTTGGGAATAAACGCCATTGAGATAATGCCCGTTGCGCAATTTCCGGGTGAAAGAAACTGGGGATACGATGGGGCATATCCTTTTGCTGTACAAAATTCTTACGGTGGGCCCGATGGACTTAAAAGACTCGTGAACGAATGCCATAAGAAAGGGATGGCTATCATACTGGATGTGGTCTATAATCACCTTGGGCCTGAAGGAAACTATCTATGGGACTATGGGCCATACTTTACTGATAAATACAAGACTCCGTGGGGTAAAGCAATAAACTTTGATGATGCATATAGCAACGAGGTAAGGAACTTTTTCATTGAGAATGCCCTGCACTGGTTTAGAAATTACCATATAGATGCCCTACGCCTTGATGCCATTCACGGCATATCTGATTTAAGTGCTAAGCCTTTTCTTCAAGAGCTTGCAGAGAAGGTCGAAGAATTCTCATTAAAGGAGGGTAGAAAATTCTATTTAATAGCTGAAAGTGATTTGAACGATTCAAGGATAATAAAACCGAGAGATCTTGGAGGATACAGCATTGATGCCCAGTGGTGCGATGATTTACATCACTCCATCCATACCCTTCTTACCGGAGAGAACGAGGGATACTATATGGATTTTGGTAAAATAGGGCACCTTGTAAAATCTTTCAGGGAGGGATATGTTTATTCAGGCCAGTATTCTGAGTACAGAAAGAGAAGTCACGGAAACAGTTCAAAAGACAGACCAGCAGCCCAGTTTATTGTTTTTTCCCAGAATCATGACCAGATAGGAAATAGAATGTTTGGAGAAAGGGTATCCAGACAAGTATCATTTGAGTCTTTGAAGCTTGCAGCAGGCGCTGTTTTACTCTCGCCTTATATTCCCCTCCTGTTTATGGGAGAGGAATACGGTGAGGAAACCCCGTTTCTTTATTTTGTCAGTCATTCTGACCCAGATCTTATTGAAGCCGTGAGGAAAGGAAGGAAAGAGGAGTTCAGGGCCTTCAAGTGGGGAGGAGAACCATCCGATCCTCAGGGCATAGAGACATTTGTTAGATCAAAGATAAAGTGGGGAAAAAGGTATGAAGGAAAACATAAGGTTTTGCTTGATTTTTACAAATGTCTGATAAAGCTAAGGAGAACTATTCCTGCCCTTTGCAATCTCGATAAAGGGAACCTTGATGTTTGTGGATTGGAAGACAAAAAGGTTTTATTCATGAAGAGATGGAAAGACGAGAGTAAAATCTTTCTTGTCTTCAACTTCAACAATGTTGATATAAGTCTTACGGCTCCACTAACTGAAGGGGTATGGGAAAAGATTCTGGAATCTTCTGACACTAAATGGAATGGTCCCGGGACATTTCTTCCAGAGGAGATAACGCATGGCAATGAAATAACTATGAGGAGTCAGAGTTTAGTGCTCTATATGAAAGAGGGAACGGAGTAATGGAAAGATACATCTGCATCCATGGACACTTTTATCAACCGCCGAGGGAAAACCCATGGCTTGAGGCAATAGAGATACAGGACTCTGCATACCCTTATCATGACTGGAACGAAAGGATCAATGCAGAGTGTTATGCCCGAAATACTGCCTCACGCATTCTGGGTCCAGACGGGAGAATTATAGACATAGTCAATACCTATTCGAAGATAAGCTTTAATTTCGGGCCAACCCTTCTCCACTGGATGGAAAGGCATAAACCAGAAGTCTATCAAGCAATCCTCGAGGCAGATAAGATAAGTATTGAAAGATTTTCTGGACATGGCTCAGCAATAGCTCAGGTTTACAACCACATTATAATGCCACTTGCAAACAAGCAAGATAAATATACACATGTACTGTGGGGGATAAAGGACTTCCAGAAGAGATTTGGAAGATTTCCTGAGGGTATGTGGCTTCCTGAGACAGCAGTTGATATAGGGACGTTAGAGGTGCTTGCAGAACTGGGAATCCAGTTTACCATACTCGCACCGCGTCAGGCAAAAAGTGTAAGAAAGTTACGCGGCACGGATGTGTTTTGTGATGTAAGTGGTGAAAAAGTTGACCCTACCATGCCCTACCTCTGTAGTCTTCCCTCAGGAAGAACGATAACCATCTTTTTCTACGACGGGCCTATTTCTAAGGACATAGCCTTCGGAGATCTGCTTAAGAGTGGAGTGGCCCTTGCCAATAGATTGATTTCGGCCTTTACAGATTACAGAGACTGGCCACAGATTGTCCACATAGCTACTGATGGTGAAACTTACGGCCATCACCACCGTTTTGGAGATATGGCTCTTGCCTATTGTCTCTATCACATCGAGAATAAAAATCTTGCCAAGATAACCAACTACGGAGAGTATCTTGAAAAATACCACCCAACTCATGAAGTCGAAATATTCGAAAATTCCTCCTGGAGCTGTATCCACGGCATAGAGAGATGGAGAGACAACTGCGGGTGTAATTCGGGAATGTGTATTTCGGGAATGAATCCGGAGTGGACACAGGCGTGGAGAAAACCGCTCAGGGAAGCCATGGACATGGTAAGGGACACACTCATACCTATTTATGAAGAAGAGGCACCTAAATATCTCAGGGGTCCGCGGGAGGCGCGTAATGATTACATCGACGTAATCCTCGACAGGTCAGAAGAAAATATAGAGGGGTTTTTTGAGAGACATGCTATAAAGAACCTCTCAAGAGAAGAAAAGAATAGAGCCTTAAAACTTCTTGAGGCACAGAGGAATGCCATGTTGATGTACACCAGTTGCGGCTGGTTCTTTGATGAGATTTCAGGTATTGAGACAACCCAGGTCATGCAGTATGCATCAAAGGTCATATTGAATTTGGAAGAGCTCAAGGGTATTTCCCTTGAACCTGAATATTTGAAACTTCTGGAAAAGGCACCGAGTAATGTTTTTGAAAACGGGGCGCAGGCATATGAAATATTTGTAAAACCTGGAAGAATAGATCTATTGCGAGTTGGGGCTCACTATGCAGTATCGTCACTCTTTGAAGAGTATCCTGAGAAGATAGGAATATATTGCTATACAGTAAATAACGAAAAATATACAAGGATTGAAGCCGGGAAATTAAAACTCGCTATAGGTAAAAGTCATGTATCTTCAAACATAACTTGGGACGAGACACTTGTAAGCTTTGCTGTGTTGCACCTCGGAGACCACAATGTAAATGGAGGCGTAAGGAATTTCATAAGTGATGAGGCGTTCAGAAACATGCATGATGAAATAAAGGAGACATTTGATAGAGGGGACGTCCCCGAGATTATACGGCTTATGGATAAACATTTCGGAACTAACAACTATTCTCTCTGGCATCTCTTTAAAGACGAGCAGAGAAAGGTTTTAAATCAAATTCTGTATTCGACGTTAGACAATATAGAGGGTTCTTTCCGCCAGATATATGAAAACACGTATCCCATCAAGAACTTCCTTCAGAGCCTGGGCATTCCAGTCCCAAAACCTTTCTATGTGGCAGCTGAATATACGGTCAATTATGACCTGAAGAGAATTTTAGAAAATGATGAGGTAAATGTAGAGAAACTCGAGAACTTGATTAATGAGGTAAAAAAGTGGCCTCTTGAGATTGATAAAGCAGCTATCGGATTTGTTGCAAGTTCCTGGATAAATTCCATTATGTCGAAATTAAGTCAGCAGCCAGAGGATATCGAACTTATTAACAAAATTGAGGATGTTATTAAGCTATTGAGACAACTCCCCATAGAGTTAGACATCTGGAAGGCCCAGAATATTTACTTCACTATCGGCAAAAACCTTTACAGTATTATGAGGGAGAGAGCAGAAAAAGGAAATAATTTTGTAAGAAAGTGGGTAGATGTTTTTCGTAAGTTAGGCTATTACCTGCAGGTTAAAGTCTCTTAAGAGAATATTAATTTACAGGCTTATAAGTAATAACGTAATGTCTTTAAAAGATTAGGAGAGATCCAATAAATGGGGAAAGAAGTTTTTTTATTACCAAGGGTACCCGTTTCAACATACAGACTACAATTCAACTGTCAATTTAGATTCTCCGATGCCAGAAAAATCATTCCCTATCTCCATGAGCTTGGTATTACCGATATTTATTCATCTCCCTATTTTAAGGCTAAGAAAGGGAGTCTTCATGGTTATGATATTGTTGATTACAACACACTGAATCCCGAGATCGGCACAGAAGAGGAGTATGATAAGCTAATAAATGAACTTCATAAATACGACATGGGACAAATCCTCGACATCGTTCCCAACCATATGTGTAATACAAGTAAAGAAAATGCATGGTGGATGGATGTTATTGAAAATGGCCCGAGCTCTATTTATGCATGCTTCTTCGATATTGACTGGGACCCTGTTAAGAATGAACTTAAAAACAAGTTGCTCCTGCCTATTTTAGGAGATCAATATGGAAAGGTTTTGGAGAATCAGGAATTGAAATTGAGTTTTGAAGAAGGAGCTTTTTTTATAAATTACTATGATAATAAGTTACCGATAAGACCTCAAACATATACACAGATATTAAAATATCGTCTGGACGAACTGGGAAAATCTCTACCCAATGAAGATCCCCAGTTAATTGAGCTTTTAAGCATTATTACTGCATTAGGCCATTTGCCTCCTTATACAGAAAGAGAACCCGAAAAAATCAAAGAGAGATGCCGTGAAAAAGAGATTATAAAGAAGCGGTTATGGAGTATCTATAATGAGAGTCCTGATATCAAGACATTCATTGATGAAAATATCACTACATTTAACGGTATTGAAGGTGAACCAAGGAGTTTTGATCTTCTTGATAAACTTCTCAGCGAACAGGCATACAGGCTATCTTACTGGCGTGTTGCAACTGAGGAGATAAACTACAGAAGATTTTTTGATATTAATGACCTCTCAGCAATCCGGGTAGAAGACCCTGTCGTATTCGAGAAAACTCATGAGCTGATACTAAAACTGATTAGAGAAGGAAAGGTAACAGGCTTGAGGGTTGATCATCCTGATGGTCTATATAATCCTTCCGAGTACTTTCATTGGTTGCAACAGAGTTGTTTTGTACAGATACGTCTCGGTTATCTGGAGAGATTAAAGGACGATATTCCATCTGATCTTTATAAGGAGATAAAGGAAGATACACCTTTATCTGCTAAAGAATCGGATGTTGAGACGGAGATATTAAGGCAGTACGATGAAATATTATCATCAAGTTCTTATTATAAGCCATTCTATATAGTAGGTGAAAAGATACTGACCAGAGGTGAAAGGATGCCTGAAGATTGGCCTATATTCAGCACAACAGGGTATGTCTTTTTGAATTCAGTAAATGGTATTTTTATCAAAACAGCCAATGTAAAGGCATTTGATGATATATATTCCAGATTTATAAAGTCAAAGATGGATTATCAGGAGATCGTATATGAAAATAAGAAATTGATAATGCAGGTAGCAATGTCCAGTGAGATAAATACCCTTGGCCACTACCTTAATCGTATCTCGGAGAAGAACAGACATACGAGGGATTTTACTTTAAAAAGCCTTACAAACGCTATTATAGAAGTTATAGCCTTTTTCCCGGTGTACAGGACATATGCAAACCCATCAGGTGTAAATGACAGGGATCAAAGGTACACAGAGCTTGCTGTATCAAAGGCAAAGCGAAAAAATCCTGCTATAAGCGAATCTATCTTTAATTTTCTCAGGGATGTCCTTTTACTGAAATTCCCGGAGGATTTTGGGGAGGAGGATAAGGAGGAGTGGCTTGATTTTGTCATGAGATTTCAACAGATTACAGGCCCTGTCATGGCAAAGGGACTTGAGGATACAGCCTTTTATGTTTACAACCGCCTTGTTTCCCTTAATGAAGTGGGTGGAAGTCCGGAGAGGTTTGGAACACCTCTTGAGACCTTCCACGGACAGAACATAGAGAGGAGCAAGTTCTGGCCCCATGCCCTTATTACCACCTCCACCCATGACTCAAAGCGGAGTGAAGATGTGAGGGCAAGGATAAATGTCCTTTCGGAGATCCCAGACGAGTGGAAAGAATATCTAACGCGATGGAGTAGGCTAAATAAAAAAAAAGAAAACCGTTGTTGATAGCCAGACCGTGCCTGACCGCAATGAAGAGTATCTTCTTTATCAAACCCTTATTGGCGCGTGGCCTGTTGGTGAGATAGATGAAGCCGGATATAAGGTCTTTAAAAAAAGAATTAAGGATTATATGTTAAAGGCATTAAGGGAGGCAAAGGGCAACACAAGCTGGATAAATCCAAACACGCTTTATGAAGACGCCCTGATGACGTTTATTGAAGCCATTATGAGGAATGCACCGGACAACCAGTTTATAAAAGATTTTACAGCGTTTCAGAAGATGATTTCACATTATGGAATGTATAATTCCCTTTCACAGACGCTCCTCAAAATAACCGCTCCGGGTGTTCCTGATTTTTATCAGGGAACAGAGATATGGGATTTCAGTCTTGTTGACCCTGATAATCGCAGGCCCGTTGATTATGGGGAAAGAGTCAAAATGCTTGGAGAACTTAAAAGGTGTGAATCAGGGATCTTACTATCGGAGCTTGCCAGGGATTTAACCATCAATAAAGATAATGGATTAATAAAGCTTTATCTGATATATAAGGCCCTTAGCTACCGCAGGAAAAACAGGGGATTATTTGAGACGGGAGAATATATTCCCCTTGAGGCCATAGGAGAGAAGGCTAATAATGTTTGCGCGTTTGCGAGGAGGTCAGGAAATTCGATAGTGCTAGTTGTTACTCCCAGATTTTTTACAAAGCTAATACAGCAACCTGAAGATCTGTTTGGCAAAGAGGTATGGAAGGATTCATTCATGGTGATACCATTTGAGGAAGGAGGTGCAAGATACCGTAACATCTTTACTGGAGAGATTACGACAGCCACAAGTCACAAAGGAGCAACTGGCCTGTATCTCTCTGACGTATCTACAAATTTTCCTGTTGCTTTAATGGAAAGAGTTGCCTGATTTGAAATCGGTATTTTTACCCCTCACCTTGCAAGGTGCGGGGTAAATGTGATAGGAGACTTAAAACTACCTTGTTCCATCCTTCCGGTCCAATACCGTCTGCCTTTATAATGTTTGGAATATCGATTCGAAAGTCATAGTTTCCATCAGGTTTTCGAACAACGACAGGATAGTCAACTCTTCCAAGCATCGGTATGTCACTGGGGCCATCACCAATGGCAATAGTTGCAATTTCTCCAAATTTCCTTTTACCCAAATCCAGCGATAAACGTGCAAACCATTGCTATTGTGTCACCCTGAG
>JASEEX010000045.1 GCA_030019415.1 Thermodesulfovibrionales bacterium | reverse complement strand
TTTTTAAATGAGGCAACGATTCAGTTTTATATAGATTTTTGATGAGGCAATTCGCGGGCTTGACAAATTCAGGATCAGAGGAAAGAAGATGTACAAAGGTATTGATGAAAAGTATGTAAAGGAGGTAAACAAACTCAAGAGAAAGAAGATGAGCAAATTCCAGGCATTTAATAAGTATATCCTCACCTGGAAAGTAAAGCTGGTATTGGCTTGTTTTGCGGGTCTAACGGCAGCATTTTATTTTTTTGCTGACCTCAATGTGGCTGTCTCTATGTTCTTTGCACTTGCGATAACGCTGATAATAATAGCAATTATATTTCCACAGGAGGATGAAGACGAAGACGAAGCCAATGAAGCCCTTGATTACCTTCTTTTCTTCGCCCCAACTTCACCAGTAGAAAGAAAAGAGAAAGAAAAATGGTAACGTCAGGCTGTCCCAAAATAATGGCATTAAATCTGCTACAATACCAAAAACTTTAGAAAGGAGCAGATTAATGTCATTCAAGGAATACAATCAGGAACAACCATTTTAGGTTGTTCTGCTTATCATCCCAGATGATGTTGAAGGTGCTTTTTTATGGATATGCTATGGGAGAGAGGAGTTCTCGTGTAATAGCTCACAGGCTCAAGAGCGATGTTGCATATATGTATTTATCAGCCTTACAGCAACCTGATTTCAGAACAATAAACAGGTTTCGAAAGGATAACATAGGTATTCTTAAAGGATTATTTGTTCAGATAGTAAGGCTCTGTGTAGAAATGGGGATGGTATCAGTAGGGATGATAGCAATAGATGGGACAAAGTTAAAGGTGAATGCATCTTATCGGAAGACAAAGAAAGCTGATGGTTTAGACGAGGAGATAAGTGTTATAGACAAACAGATAGAGAGCATCCTTAAAGAATGCGAAGAGACAGACAGCAGGGAAGATGAAATCATGGGAGAAGATAAAAGTATCTATGAGGTCACCGAGGAATTAAAAGACAAGCAAAAGTTGAAGGAAAAACTGAAAAGGGCAAAAGAGAAGATGCTGATGAGTAACTCAAAGGAGATAAACATAACAGATGATGAGGCAACAACGATGTTGCACAAAGGGTACCCTCCTGAGCCATCTTACAATGGGCAGGTAGCAGTAGAGGGAAGTAATGGCGTAATAGTAGCTGCTACACTTACCAACAATCCAGCAGACTATGAAGCATTGAAGGAATTAATAGAAGAAACTGAGGTAAATACAAGGGATAAACCTTCTGAGGTATTGGCAGATTCAGGATTTTCATCATATGAAAATTTAGAATATTTAGAAGAAAAAGGAATAGAAGGCTATATACCTGATCAGAAGATAGAAAGCACTCGCAAGGGGACATACAAGCACCCTGAGTTTCACAAAAGCAGATTCAAATATGATGGGAGCAGTGATAGTTATATATGCCCGATGGGAAAGACTTTAGCATATAAGGGATTGATGAAAAGAGAGGGGAAGCCTGACATAAGGATTTACAGATGCATGGATTGTCCTCATTGTAAAAGGAAGGCAGAATGTACGAAGGCAGAATATAGGACAATAAGCTGGGATCCGAGGGAATTCCTGATACATAAGATGTGTACTCGATTGGAAACTAAAGAAGGCAAGATAAAATACGGAAAAAGGAAATATCTGATAGAGCCAGTATTTGGAGACATGAAATACAATCGAAACATGAGGGGCCTTCTATTAAGGGGGAAGTTAAAAGCGGCAGGAGAATTTCTTATAATGTGTATTGCTCATAATCTAAGAAAGGTAGCAAAGTATTTAATAGGGAGTAACTATCCCGTGTTAGGGCCAATAATGGTTTAGATAGGCATGTTTAGTGCCTCAGACTCTTGGGAAAACTATTATCGTCTATAGAATCAAGACTTTTTATAATGAATTGTCGGACTGAGTATAAAAGTAGGATTAGATTAAAAAACATTTTGGGACAGCCTGACGTTTTTATGCTCCGTGGATATTTTCATGCAGATACGTCATTTTTCAGTAGATCAATCAACCATTGATAATATTTATCCCAATTCCATTCATTACTTTACTGGTCTCTGACTATCTTACCCAAAAGTGCTTTGAGCAGAAATGGGCAAGTCTTTGCCCGTGAGTTATCCACCCCTCATTTTTCGAATGGTGCTTTCAAGACGGGCCTTTTCTTTCTGAAACTGCTTATATACCAATGAAGCCCCTATCCACCAACCCAAAATCGATCCAAAAAATGAGCCAATAACAAATAAAAGCACAAATTTAGGCACCTTAATACCCCCTTTGTACTCTCAATTTTTCTATTTCTATATTGAGGACTTCTATCTCCTCCAGCATTTTATGCCTCATTAATAGTATGCCAAATAAGCCACCTCCAAAAAAACCTATTAAGAACCCAGCAAGTACTACTATCATCTCAGCCATCTCGACCTCCTTCATGCTTGCTTTCTTTTACCATCTAACACCGAATGCTTCCCTTTAAATCTTAGAAAACACTTCCATTCCCTTTTCCATTTCGAATTGACTCAGGTTGATAGGTGGGGACTAATTCTTTTAGAAAAGCAATGATATTCTCATTTTCAATACTATTCCTGGTTGCATCGATTAGACTTTCCACTTTCTTAATATACTCGGCTCCCAGATTATCTGTGCCCCGAGCAATAAAGATCTTCTCGTGTTTAGTAGCCAATGTGCCCTCTTCGGCCGTAAGAAGTTCCTCAAAGAGCTTTTCTCCTGGCCTCTTTCCTGTAAAAACGATCGGAATATCCTTGCCTGGTTCCAGCCCTGAGAGACGAATCATCTCCCTGGCAAGGTCAAGGATTTTTACAGGTTTCCCCATATCCAGCACAAAAACTTCTCCGCCTTTTCCAATTGCTCCAGCCTGGAGAACCAACTGAACAGCCTCGGTAATACTCATAAGATACCTCTCCATCTCAGGGTGGGTGATAGTAATCGGCCTGCCATTTTTAATCTGCTCTTTGAATATAGGTACAACACTGCCCCTGCTTTCTAAAACATTCCCGAAACGGACGGAAATAAACCTGCATTTTTCATTATCCCAACACCTCAGGAGGTTTTCAGCCACCCTTTTTGTCGCGCCCATAACACTGGTGGGATTTATCGCCTTATCTGTTGAAATGAAGATAAATTTTTCTACATTATATTTCGCAGATAAATGCGCAGTTATTCTTGTACCTTCGATGTTGTTCAGCACAGCCTCTCTCATATTTGTCTCCATAAGCGGCACATGCTTATAGGCTGCAGCATGAAATACCACCTGTGGTGAATAACGTAAAAAGATGTTGCCCATGCTTATCATATCTTTAACATCTGAAATTATTGGGACAACTGGTACCCGATCAAATTTCTCTTTTATCTCCCGGTCTATATAAAAAAGCTCTGTTTCTCCTATATCAACCATAATAAGAGATGAAGGTGTAAAGCTCGCCAATTGCCTGCAGAGTTCTGAACCAATAGACCCACCTGCTCCGGTGACCAAAATACGTTTCCCTGTTAGATAAGAAGCGATTTTTTCAAGCTCTATTTTTACAGGTTCTCTCCCTAAAAGATCTTCCACGGTTATCCCCCTTATATCACCCAGGGTGACCTTACCTGTAAGAATATGCGATAATCCAGGCAGAATTTTTACATTCTTAACTTCCGATTCTCTGACACATCCCATAATGCTTCTTAATTGAGCAGGAGAGGCAGATGGTATAGCAACAATAATCTCATCTATCCCCATGCCCTTCACTATCTCTGGAATACCCTCTTTACCATTCACTACCCTGACACCGCGTATTATACTGCCGCGCTTGCTCATGTCATCATCCACAAAGGCCACAGGTTTATAATTTGAAAGAGGAGATGTTTGCATCTCTCTCACCAGTTGTTCGCCCGCGGCCCCTGCTCCTACAATAAGGACTCTCCTCCCTTTTCCTCCTCTAAGTTGTGGGAAGTAGAATAATCTAAAGGCAAGCCTTAAACCCGAACTTATAATAAAGGTGAGCATAAAATCTATAAAAATAACGGACCTTGGAAATCCGTGCATATAGTGAATGTCTTTAAAAACCAGACTGGTTAAAGAAAAGAGCAGGGCAAAGATCGAGGATGCTTTCAATACCTCAATAATTTCATACAGGGAAGTAAATCTAAAAGAGATGTGATACAATCTGAACAGCCAGAATAATATGATCTTTATAGGAACAACGGTTGCTGTCAGGAAGGCAATCTGGGGTACATATCTCTCATCAAGGCTGCCAAGTCTCAACCAGTAAGATAAAACCAGAATCCCAACAAAAAAGATGACCTCTCCTGAGGGGACTAAAATCCTCTTGTATCTTCTTCCTTTATCTATAATTAAGCCAATGTTCTTTCTCATTTCCTTCAGGCTACCATAAAACAAACGAGATAGAACACATCTTTACCTATGTTTCTTATTATGTGTTTTGCCCCAGCAACAATTTTGTAACTTATCATGTCTTCCTTTACAACGACATTTTCTCTCTTACCAGAAGCCTCATCTTCTACAATGATCTCGCATATACCGCTACCACTAATTATGCAGATAATCTCATCTTTATCATGGACATGATTGCCTCTTACAGCACCGGGCTTCATTTCTACGACATGGAGTCCTTCTACAGGAGAAGACCGAAAATCCCCTATTTTGCCCCGTTCATCCTTATATATAGGGAATGCTTTGTCATCCAATTCTTCGAGTAAATTGCGTTCCATCTTTCCTATCTTTTTTTCTCAGAAGCATAAGCTACAGTGTATAATACCTTAAAATCACGTGTAGAAGAGTCAGGGGGGATAGACAAAGGAGGCACATAATCTGTCATTCCGTTTTCTAGTTTAGGTGGTATTAATTTTAATTTACCAAAGAATATCCTTTTTAGAATTTCTTTTCCCTTCATAGTTCTGGGTATTAAATGAAGGCTTACGGCTGTTCTTTTAATAAAAGATATAATCTTATCCTTTGTGGTTTTTATAGATGTTTCAAATGCTCCGAAAAACTTAATATCTGCAAATTTCTGATTCAGGAACTGATATAGTTCCGGTATAGAGAAATATTTAATACTATATGGCGAGGGATTAAAATCAGACCAATCTTTGTTGACCGTACATATGATCAGGATTCCATTGTCTCTTAAGACTCGACGGGCCTCATCAATAAACTTTTCCGGATGCTCAAGATAATATATAGCTTCATACAATATAACCACATCAAAACTTTTATCCTCGAAAGGAAAATTATGCGCATCAAATAATTTGATTTCAATATTTTCTTTGCTTTGGTAATATTCCTTAGCAAATCGTAAATTATTTTCATCTATATCCCCACCTACTACTTCCTTTGCAAATTTCGACAGACATCCAAGCCCTAATCCCGCACCGCGGGCTACCTCAAGAACATCCTTATGATTACAATATTCAGAGGCAAAACGGTATCTATTATAAAGTCTTGCTAATTGTTCTTCTGAGGCCCTCAGGCCAGGGATCTCTGTAACACTTGTAAAATCAGTTCTCATTATTTTTACCCCACACTTTTTGGTGCGGGGTGTGCTTAAAAGCTAAATCGTTCAAGCCTTATACAGGCCTCATCTATCTCTTCATCTCTCTTGGCAAAACAAAATCTGACATAGTTTTGGTTGCTCGGTATGTGGAAAAATGCCTCATCTGGAACAGTAGCAATACCTGTTTTTGAAAGGAGATACATAGCCTTTTCCTTACTTGTATGCCCTGGAAAATGAGAAACATCTGCAAGCACATAATAGGAACCCTGCGGTATGCAAGGTTTTAAACCTGCCTTTGCAATTGCATTACAAATCTTGTCACGCTTTAATGCATATTGAGCGCAAATCTCACTATAAAATTCAGGCCCAAGTTCTAACAGCCCATAGGCTACTCCAAATTGTAGAGGCGCTGGCGCGCATACATAAACAAGGTCATTTATATAACCTATCATCTGTGCCCATCGGCGATGGCTGACACTATACCCGATACGCCATCCGGTAATACTGAAGGTCTTGGAAAGCCCTGATATAGTTATAGTCCTCTCTGCCATTCCTGGAAACGAACCAGGGCTAATATGTTTATTACCGTCATAGAGGAAATACTCATATATTTCATCTGTGAAGACGAACAAATCATGACGTACTGCAAATTCAGCAATCCATTGCAATTCTAAACCGCTAAAAACCTTCCCTGAGGGGTTTGCCGGTGTACATACCATTATTCCTTTTGTGCGTGGGGTGACAACCTTTTCTATATCCTCCGGGGAGAAACTCCAATCAGGGGGGTGTAACCTTACATAGGCAGGAACTGCTCCTACTGCCAGTAATGTATTTATATGATAGCCATAATATGGCTCAAATAGAATCACTTCATCACCAGGATTTAGCAGGGCCAGACATGCGCAATAAAATGCCCCGGTCGAACCACTGCTAACAATAATCTCTGAATCAGGATCAGCAGTAATCCTATTATAGCTATGCATCTTACGTGCAATAGCTTTTCTCAACTCCTCAAGACCATCAAAGCGAGTGTAACTATTTATTCCCTCATCAATCGCCTTTTTTGCACCAATACGCACAGGAAGAGGGACTTCAGTATCACAGACACCTTGAGCCAGATTTATCCCGACTACCTTTTCACATTCTATGGACATTGCCCTTATCTCGGCTTGAACTATTTGTTCTGCCCTATTACTTATTTTAAGCGACATAATAATTACCTCTCTTTATGATCTTTAAGTTAAATTGAACGATTTATATTGATGGAGCCTTTAGAATTGTCATTCCGAATCCTCCGCGTGTCATTTCGAACCCTTCGTATGTCATTTAGAGCGCAGCGAGAAATCTATCTATTCTGCTCAGGATAAACTCCGTGAGAAATCTCATCTTTAGTAAGAGAGATTGCCACGTCGCTCCGCTCCTCGCAATGACAACTTTTTAATGTCGTTCACTATAATCCATAAAAAGTTCTTACAGTTTTAATAACGTATTCTATCTGCTCATCGTCCATCTCCACATTCATTGGTAGTGAGCAGACTTCCCTACTTAGCGCTTCAGTTTCAGGGAACCCTCTGTCTGTCAGTTTAAGCGCTTCATGCTTATAGTAAGGCTTGCGGAATTGAATAAGGACCTCAACACCATTCTTTTTCAAATAGTCTGAAAAGGCATCACCCTGTTTTGATCTCACAACATAATTCTGATAAACATGATCAAAGCGAGGATTATCATAATGGGGGAGCATAAGGTCTGATATATCAGAAAAGGCTTTTCTGTACCTTTCTGCTATCTGTTTTCTCCTGACTATCCATGATGGGAGATGTCTCAACTTTACATCAAGAAAAGCTGCCTGCAAATTATCAAGCAGGCAGGTAAACCCATGCCCGTAATATTCACCTGTTTCTCTATCCTCACCATTGTATCTCATGCGTCTTGCAAAAAGGGCTACATCTGGGTCATTGGTAGTAATTGCGCCTCCATCACCATATCCACCAAGTATCTTGAAGGGATAAAAACTCCAGCATCCGGTGAACCCCCAAGAACCAGCACCTTTTCCATCTATACTACTTCCAAGACTTTGACATGCATCTTCTATTACAACAAGATTGAATTTCTCCGCTATTTCCATTATGCGGGGCATATCTGCCATATACCCATTAAGATGGACAGGGATAATTGCCCTTGTTTTAGAAGTAATAGCTTCTTCTATTTTATTAACATCTATATTAAAGTCTTTAGCAACATCAACCAGCACTGGTGTAGCGCCAACATTTACAACCGCTGAGCATGTTGCTACAAAAGTGTGAGCCGGTACAATTACCTCATCACCCTGGCCGATCCCTGCTGCACGAAGAGACATGTGGAGTGCATCATAGCCGCTGTTAAGCCCAACTGCATATTTTGTCCCAACAAATCTTGCCAGATTTTCTTCGAAGGACTTAAGATGACCACGGTCAATCAGATCACCCTTTGTCATCACATCAAAATATGACCGATCAATCTCATCTTTAATCATTAGATAATTTTTCCCAGGGTTTACAAACCGAACTTTATAAGCCATTACTCCTCTTCATCACCTATCGCTTTTTTTATCCCCTTAATAATATCTATATGAGTAGGATAATACTCTTTCTCTAATCTGTAACTTGCTGGTGCAGGGGTGTCAGGCAGGGTTACCCTGATAATTGGTGCCTTTAAATATTTAAAGCCATTTTCCGAAACCAGAGCCGATACCTCTGCCGAAAACCCGCAGGTTTTCCAGCCTCCATCCACTACTACAAACCTTCCCGTCTTTTGAACAGAATTTAATAACATTTTCTTATCGAGAGGTTTTATCGATCGGATATCTATTACCTCTACATCTATTCCATCCTTAGATAATTCCTCTGCTGCCTGAATTGCCTCATAAACCATATACGATGTTGCTGCTAAGGTTATATCTTTGCCCTCTTTTCTTATAATTGCTTTTCCAATAGGCACCTCATAAATCTCCTCAGGGACTTCGCCCTCAATATTGTATAACCATCGGTCATCAATATAAATCACAGGATTATCATCCTTGATTGCAGAAATCATTAGCCCTTTAGCATCATAGGGGGTTGAAGGCATTACAACCTTGAGCCCCGGAATGTGAGCAAATAAGGCATGAAGTGCTTGAGAATGTTGAGCCGCCTGTTCTCCTCCCCTATTTATAATAGACCATATAACTACAGGTACATTTGATCTTCCACCAAACATATAGTGCCAATTCGCCGCCTCATTAATTATAGGATCCATCGCATACAACATAAAGTCCATTCTTGGATGGACAACTACTGGCCTCATCCCAGCAATAGCCGCTCCCACTGCTACACCAGTTATAGCATTTTCAGAAACTGGTGTGTCAATAACTCTTTCAGTTCCAAATTTTTCAAGAAGCCCTCTTGCGGTATTGCCAACATACCATGGGCTTTTGACTCCCTGTCCGATAAGAAAAACAGATTTGTCAGATGACATCATTTGATGAAGGGCCTCATTTATAGCCAGACTATATTGCAATTTCCTATTCTTTGAAGACATATTTTGTCAGTTCATTTTTTTCTGGATATGGACTATTCATAGTAAAAACATATGCGTTTTTTACCTCTGCTTCGGTTTCTTTTCTTATTATTTCCAGATCTTCCTTTGTGAGGATTCTATTTTTAAGGAGAGTTTTTTCAAACCTTTTTATAGGGTCTCTTTTTGTCCACTTTTCAATTTCGGTTTTTGGTCTGATATCCGTGTGGGTTCCCTGAATGTTATCATCTGGCCCTACATGTCCTCTTAACCTGTAAGTCATAAATTCAATGAATACAGGACCTTGACCTTTTCTACACAACTCAACAGCCTTCTTTGACAATTCATAAACCTTTAAGACATCATTACCATCAACCCTGTAACCTGGAATGCAAAATGGGACGCTGCTTTTAAATATATTATTTCCAGGGCGACATTCTCTAATCGGCATATGGGTTGAATAAAGATTATTTTCACAGGCAAATATAATCGGTAATTTTTTAAGGGATGCAAAGTTTAGAGATTCATATAAGACACCTTCCCCAGCCGCTCCGTCACCAAAAAAACTCACAGTTACCCTGTCTTCTTTCCTTATCTTTGCAGCAAGTGCCGCACCAACTGCCAGCGAAATGGTTCCTGCAACAAGCGGTGCTGCTCCAAGCAAACCTTTATCAGGAACAATAACATGCATAGATCCCCCTCTACCCTTTGAACAACCTGTCTCTTTGCCGTAGATTTCAGCTATAAGTTCCGGCATACTGCCACCTTTGGCAAGATAATGTCCATGAGAACGATGGTTACCAAAAACGTAATCCCTCTCCTCTAAGGCTGCACAAACCCCTGTTGCTATTGCCTCCTCACCGGAATAAAGATGGCAGGGACATTTAATTTCTCCTTTCAGGATTGGCTCGACAAGACTTTCTTCGCAAAAGCGAATTCTGATTATCTGTCTATATAAATTCTCTAAAAAACCTTTGGTATATTTTTTCATATAATTTCCTACTTTTGGTCTTTATTGCTAGCGTCCTAATAAACTTGACATTTTTTATGATTCTCGCTTTTTTCTCGTCATTCCTGCGGAAGCAGGAATCCAGATTTTAATAAATCAGTTCCTGGCAATACCTCAATGACTGGATTCCCGCCTTCGCGGGAATGACAAAATATAGAACTCACTATAGTGATTCTAAAATCTATCAAATAAATGAGTCTTTAATGTTAAAGCCATTATCTTAATGTCAACCCATATGGAATGATTATCGATATACTTCATCTGGAGTCGTCGCTTCTTAGGCCATATCTCCTCAAGGTAAGTTTGATGTGGATTCGAACTCCCTTTGAGACGTTCTCCTTCATCACGAATCCATAGAGTGGCCCAGTCAGTAATTCCGGGGCGGACAGAAAGCACAGAAGCCCTTTCTTCCTCAGGATAAAGAGCAACCACCTCTGAGACCTCAGGCCTTGGCCCTACAATACTCATATCTCCTTTAAGAACATTTATGAACTGTGGCAGTTCATCGAGATTGTACCTCTTGATAAAATTTCTACCTATCTTTGTAAGGCGAGGGTCATCTGCTGCTGTTGATGCTGGACCAATTTGTTCGGCATTAGCCACCATTGTCCTGAATTTGTATATTTTAAAAGGTTTTCGATACCTGCCTATCCTCACACCGCGATAAAACACAGGCCCAGAAGAATCAAGCTTAATTAAAATGCCAACAATTACAAATAGTGGAGATAGAATAATAAGTGCCACCGAGGAAAGTATAATGTCAAATAGCCGCTTTAGCATATCTCTTCACATCTTCTTTGGCTCAGAAAGCACAGATACCATATCTAACCCTAATCCAACAGATCATTGATTTCTTCATCTGTCAGGCCGGATTGTCTAAACACTATCAAGCAGTATTCAGGAGTCAACTCACTCTTCCACTGTAGGATCGGAGCCTTTAAAAGTCTTCCTCCTGCAATTCTTTTATATATCACATGATCGCCTTTACCCTCACGATCAAAAACAGCTCCTGCTCTTTCCACTATTCTTATCAACTTCCTGCTCGACATAGCAGGAATCTTCCTTCTTTTAACCATATGTAAGAACTTTCAAGGCAGAAGCTTTTTCTGTTACGCCAATCTCTTCTTCCTCTCCTACAAGAAACTCATGAAGCAATTTTAAAGGGACAGGTCTTTCAAGACTCATCCCCTCTTCCAGAGAATTTACATAAGACTCGATAGCATTTCTAACATTTTCTATGGCTTCATCTTTAGTCATTCCGCAACCTACTACCATATTTTCCAGGCATAGAGATACATATTGCTCTCCACTTTTCTTCACTATTATTGTGTAATCTTTAAGCATTGCCCATATCCTCCTTAACTGTTCGAGTTTCTCGAATTTTTATTTTACTATTACCTAGTTTAGTATAACCTATTCTTCCTGATATCTATTTTTCCCCTCATTGATTGAGACCCAACATTCAAAACCCAACATCTTTATCATCCTTTTCTCTTTTGCGATGTTTTTACAATCTTGGTTAAGATATTTATAATGGAATCAGCCTTTAAAATCAAACCATTAAGAGATTTTTCGGTACTTAAAAATTTGCCTTGCTTTATAAGCATTAACCAATATCTCGTCTCCCTTGCTTCTTTTGAGGCTACCGACATCTTAGCGGTAAAATCATTCTTACTCTGAGCAGCTTGGGCTTCTTCCACGTTTGCCCCAATAGATGTACCACTTCTCAGTACCTGCTTTGAAAGGACATATTCATTTTTCTGAACAAGCTCTTTATAAAGACCAATAATATCCAAGAACATGTCCCAGATTTAGTTGAAGTAAGAGCGACTCCTCGATAAAATAAGCAACTTAAAAATAAACATTTAAGGAGGAGCCGCTATGAGTAATAAAAGGTATCGCACAAT
>JASEEX010000044.1 GCA_030019415.1 Thermodesulfovibrionales bacterium | reverse complement strand
TTCCCACGGTTGGACTTTAACCAACAAGTCATACGGCATACACGGCATACGGTCAGGTCTTTAATTTTGCTATTTCGGAACTACCACATAGTAAAAGTAAAGACTTGACCCTCTTTACTATTTACGACCGGAATTTCATAAAAATTGCCAAACATAGTATAATTTACAATAGATGGGTAAACATGAGAAACTACTGATACAAATTTTAAGCGGCACATCTGATGCAAACATCTCTTTTGATGAACTATGTGGTTTATTAAAGCATTTAGGCTTTGAGGTAAGAATTCGAGGCAGCCACCATATATTCAGAAAAGAAGGAGTGGTGGAGAAAATCAATCTTCAACGGGCTGGGAATAAAGCCAAGCCATATCAGGTTAAACAGGTAAGAAATGTTATAGTAAAGTATAAACTTGGAGGGAATATTGATGTATAAGTACGAGATTATAATTTATTGGAGTAGGGAAGATGCAGCTTTTATAGCAGAGATTCCTGAGCTTCCAGGGTGTATGGCACACGGAGAGACTCCCGAGGATGCCTTAAAAAATGCCAAAGAAGCGATTCAATTATGGATTGATACAGCTAAAGAATTTGGAGACCCCATACCAGAGCCAAAAGGCGAAAGATTGATATTTGCTTAAAATCAAAAATGGTATGCCTAACAATCAAATCAGCGGATGCGGTAAAACCGCCCCGCTGATTTCAGACGTTCGCCGCCCTTTGAATTTCGTCAGACAGTTACGAAAGCCGTAAAAACCTCAGGAAATCACAAGATCTTGAATGGGACTGGTATAAAGGTAAGTGCGAATATGGCGAGTGTAATCCAACCGATGAACCTTCTCTTACGATCTAATGGAACCTCTGGATACTGAATAGGTGGATGCCTCAGGCCAAGAATCAACAATAAGACAGCCCATATAGCCCATCCTTCCCACAATAATAGTCCGAGAAGAAGCATTATAGGTATAAATATATTTGAAATAAGATTATATTTCTCGCCAAACAGTGCGTAGGCAATATGACCGCCATCGAGCTGTCCAATAGGTATAAGGTTTATAGATGTTACAAAGAGACCGATCCATCCGGTAAAGGCAACCGGGTGAAGTAGTATGTCCTGAGAACCGGGTTGATAATCGAGAATCAAACTAGAAAGGATAGAAAAAAGCAAAGAATCTCCAAGACTGATAGCTCCCTTTGTCTCTTGAATCGGAACGACCTTAGAAAGGGAAAGCCCAATAATTGAGACCATGACCGAGATGATGAAGCCTGCTATAGGGCCAGATGCACCAATATCCAGAAGGGCCTTTCTTGTAGAAATAGGGGACTTCATTTTGATAAAGGCCCCGAAGGTACCGATAATTGTAGGGGCAGGGATAAAATACGGAAGCGTAGCCTTTACTCTGTGTTTCCTTGATGCGAAGTAATGTGATAATTCATGGGCCAAGAGAATTGACATGAGTGTTAATGCGAAGGGAAGGCCCTTATAGATTTTTTCAGGTTCCTTCAATATACTTACCCCAGCCTGCATTGCACCTGCAAGCAATGTAGAAAACAATGTAAATATAAAAAGTATAAGGTGCAAAAATAGACCCTTTCTTTGCATTTTCAGACCTTTCTCTACCTTATTCTTGATCTCAAGTTCTATATATTGTCCTGCTTTTCATTTTGATATTGTCCTTCCAAACCACCATCTGGAAAAGCTGAAGAGCAAGATTCCCATTAGCATTATACCTAATATGTCCTGCCATACATAGGCGAGTCCGTTCCTTTTGAATAAAACACTATACCCGAAATCAATAAAGTATCTCATCTTAACAGAGATGCAAATATCCCGGAACAAAGGGTGGTAAAGAATCACAGTGTCCTCTTAAATGTCGCTATTGATATTGTCATCGTCACAATGGTAAAAACCAGAAGAAAGGCTATGTCACCTGAAATAGTAGAGAGACTTGCATTTTTAAAGAGAATTGACTTCAAGGCATCCACAGCATATGCTTCTGGGTTCACCTTTGCAAATACCTTAAGCCAGTCAGGAAAGCTTGCAATAGGATATATTGCACCACTCGGAAAGAAGAGGATAACATTCAGGAATCCGCTGAGAATCCCAACAACTCTTGGATGACTTACCCTTCCAAGGATTACGAACAGCATACTGAGCAGACAGAGTGTCGTCAGTATTATCACGATAAATATAGAGATACCCTGTTCTATAACTCTTGGAAAGGGAATTCCCGTTATGAGCAAACTCACAACTAAAATTAACGTGGCAATGATCGTTGTTATCGAGAGACCACTGATGATAAGGCCAGATACGATATGCGATTTAGAAAGTGGTGTGAGGAGATAGCTTTCATCGATTCCAAGAAACCTGTCCATAACAAGATTAAAAGCCCCCGTTGTCAATGCCCCCAGGAATATAGCCATAATTACCACACCGGGAACGAGAGACTGGTAATAGTCGACCTTTCTATAAAGGTCTATGCCTCGCATGTATTTTTCATCAGTCCTTTCCCGTATTGATACATACTCTGGTTCGAGAAACCGAAAAGCACCATCAACAGCATTCCTTATGGCCTCAGCAGATATACTGTCTGTATTATCAAGAAAGAGACCTACCTCTGCCCTCCTCTTTAAAGAGATTCGTTTGTTGAAATCGGGAGGAATGATGAGTGCCCCCTTATATCTGCCTTGTCTGACTCCATTAAGGGCATCACCTTGATCTTTCATCCTGATGTTCGATCTATGGGTTCCGGTGCCAGGCCAATGCTTTCTTGATAATACCCATTACTTCCTTTCCTAAAAGCGTTCCTTTATCTTCTTGATGGCCTCTTTAATCTCCGCCCCGACCTTCTCTGTGGCTTCTTTAGTACTTTCCTTAGCCGTTTCCAGGGCATGTTCCAAACCCTTCACGGCTCCGGCCGCTGCTTCTTTGAGAAAGACTTTCGTCTTATCTCCGGCCTCACTTATAGCTTCTATTGCCCCTGTTGCGGCACTGTGAGCCACATCGGCCAGCTTGCCACCAGCCTCTTTCGCTGCCTCAACAGCACCCTTGACTGCTCCTTCCGTAATCTTCTTGATGTTCTCCCCGGTGGCTTCTGTCTTTTCCAAAATAGCAGCAACAGTTTCCTTCACCTTTTCCCGCACCTCTTTTGGGACCTCTTTTCCTTTTTTAATGATTTCTAATACATCTTCCTTGATCTTCTCGACAACCTTCTCTGGCATTTTCATTACCTCCTGTTATTTTTGTGCTTCTTTCTTCTGTTTTTGATTTTTATCAAAAGAATTCCTCGAAGCACTGCTTCGGGTATGATCATATATCCTTTACTGCTGCTATTCCCACTTGCCCCGTTAGAAAGCTTATTTCTAACGGGGCTTGTCGGGAATCCTTCTTCAGAGAGATTCTGGACAAGCCAGAATGACATGATAACATGTTTTATCCAGGAATCTTCTTTATCGTACCTTACCCCTTGCAAGCGATGCAAATATGCCTCCGGAACAAAGAGAAGCAAAAATGATAAAGGCTGCTTTTACACTTTTCATAAAAAGTTGATGGTATTCAGGTGTAATCTGAACCTTCCCAATGTATATTGCAAATAGCAGCATTGCGATTCCCATGCTGAGCATCTGCCCTGTCAGCCGCATTGTTCCGAGTGTCCCTGAGGCTACCCCGTAGAACTTTTTCCCTACAGAACTCATCACGGCATTGGTATTGGGAGATGCAAAAAAGGCAAGGCCAAAGCCAAGAAGAATCAAGCAGGCTATGATGAACTCGAGATTTGTTTTCTCATTTAAAGAAGTAAGGAGGAAAAGTCCGAGGGCTGTCAAAGCCATCCCTATCGAGGCAACTATTCGTGGTTCGATTCTGTCTGAAAGCCTGCCAGCAAAGGGTGAAAAGATAGTCATCACAACGGGTTGGAATACTAAAATCAAGCCTGTTTTTTGTGGGCTTAAACCTTTTATATACTGCAAGTAAAGACTTAAAAGAAATACAACGGCAAATGTTGCACAATAATTGATGAAAGCAGCCAGATTTGAAAAGGAAAAGGCCCTGTTATTTCTGAAGAGATTTATACCCAGAATGGGATTTATAGCTTTTATTTCCCATCTAATAAATGCGAAGATCCCTAAAATACCAGTTAAAATCAGCCAGAGACTCGACAGTGCAGGCAAAAGGGAAAGACCATACATAATTGCTAAAAGGGTAAGGCTGTAGATTATGGAACCGCTTAAATCGAACCTCTCCCCCCTTGCCTCAGCCCATTCTTCCTTTAATGTCAGGAAAATAAGGGTAATTACTATTAAGCCAACCGGGATGGTTGCAAGAAAAATGCTTCTCCAGCCGAAATGTTGAGTCAAAAACCCACCGACAAATGGTCCAAGGGAAAGTCCTAAATAAATTGAAGCAGCATTTATTCCGAGGGCCTTACCCCTTTCCCCGGCGGGAAACACGGATATTAGAATCGCCACTGCCGTACCAAAGACCATTGAACTTCCAATTCCCTGCAAGAATCGGAAGGAAATGAGAAAAATGGCAGAGGGTGACATTGTCATAAGAAGGGCAGATAGGGTAAAAATAAATATGCCATATGTAAAAATCCTTTTTCTTCCATGTATGTCCGCTATTCTTCCAGCGGGGACAAGAAACATTGCTGCGGATAAAAGAAAGGAGGTAGGAATCCAGCTTAACAATACTGCGTTCATCTCAAATTCTCTCCCTATCGAGGGAAGTGCAATATTGACTGAAGAGCCCATAAAAGGTGTAAGAAAAGAGGCCATTGTAGCAATGATTAAAGTTATTCTTTTATTTACAGTATTATTCACAAAACCTTAGTGACATTGTAAAAATGCTAACATTCCTTTTCTCTTAATGGATTATTATAAACCGAGGTTATATCTTATATTCTCAACAAGTTTAACAATCATTTCCTCTGCTATAGTAAAGCTGACCACGCTTGTATCTATACATAGATGGTAATTCCTTGCATCTGTCCAGTTAACGCCTGTCATGTCGCGTATGAACTTTTCCCTGTTGCGATCCGATTCCTCTATCTCTGAGAGTGCTTTATCTCTATCAGAGATATTGCGAACCTCCATTATCCGTTTGATGCGAAAATTCAGAGGGGCATGAACAAAAACATTCACTAGGCCAGGATGCCCTCTGAGCACATAAAATCCTCCACGACCAATGATAACTGAATTATACCTTTCAGCAATCTCATTGATAATTTTAGATTCTATATCAAATAAATCCCTGTCGTATATGGGCCTGGATGGCGGCATATAAGCCACTTCAGGTATTTCAAAGGAGAAGGCCCTCAAAAGTTTTTCAAAAAAGCTTGATGGCTTTTCCTCGAGGCTTGAAATCTCTGACTCATCTACCTCCAGGTATTTAGACGCCTCATAAAGGATATCCCTGTCGAAATATTTAAAGTCAAGTCTCCTTGCCACCAGGTGGCCAATATAAGAACCGCCGCTTGCCTCTTGTCTTGATATCGTTATTACGATGGTTCCACCCTTTTTCATACATCCCCCATGTTTTATTATTTCCTCATATCCTTAACCCTCTTCATGTCTCCTGAATAGTTACAAATTCTTTATGCATGATTACTTTGATCTTTTCATAAACTTTCCCTGCAGTTCATCAAACAAATCATATGCCACGGGTACCACAACAAGAGTCAAAAATAGAGATGTCAGAAGACCTCCTATAGTAGCAATAGCCATTGGAGACCGCGTCTCCGCACCTTCGCCAATTCCGAGTGCAATTGGCATCATACCAAATATCATGGCAAAAGTTGTCATTAATATAGGTCTGAGTCTTACAGGACCTGCATGAAGAATTGCCTCTTTCCTCTCCATTCCTCTTGCCCTTAGTGTATTTGTATAGTCCACCAAGAGAATAGCGTTCTTCTTTACAAGACCCATAAGAAGAATAATCCCTATGAGGCTGAAGATGTTGATTGTCTTTCCTGTGATGAAGAGGGCTCCAAAGGCACCAATAAAGGATAGGGGCAACGAAAGAAGTATCGTAAAAGGATGGATGAAGCTTTCAAACTGGGCCGCAAGAATCATATATGCAAGGGCTATTCCAAGCACAAGAGCGAACAAAAGATAGAAAAAAGATTCTTCCATAACCTCAGCCATACCCTTATACCTTCCTGAATAGTCTGGTGTTAGAACCTTTGCTGATATACTATCAAGCTCTGCCTTTGCCTGACCGAGGGGTTTCCCTTCAAGGTTTGCAAAGACTGTTACCGCCCTCTGCCTATCAACCCTGTTGATGATGCTCGGACCACCTGCCTCCTGAACACTGACCACATTAGAAATTTCGACAAACCTTCCGTCACTTGATCTCACATAAAGTCTTCCTATATCATCAGGATTTCTCCTATCTATGGGGATAAGCCTTGCCCTGACATCATATCTCCTGCCCTTTGCCTCATCCTTGAACTTTGTGACGTCAACCTCACCACCTATAAGGAAGTTTATAGCCTCGGCAACTGTAGCGACTTCGACTCCAAGATCTGCTGCCTTATCCCTGTCAATATAAACTTTCAGTTCTGGTTTTCCGGTTTCAAGGGATGTATCAACATCTACAATGCCAGGAAGTTTTGAAAATTCATTTACAATCTGCTTTGTATATGTCTCAAGGGACAATAAATCCCTTCCTCTGATGCTATACTGAATGGGAACCATCCTCTGACCTCCACCGATAAGAGAGACATTTTCAGCTGTTCCCGTCAGTCCCGGAATCTGTCTGAATCTCTTCCTCACTTCTGCCATTAGCTGCTCCTGGTTTTTCTCTCTTTCTGCCTTTGGCTTAAGTACGATGAACATTATCCCCTTATTGACCTCTCCTCCAACAAGACCCTGTGCATAGAAAACGGTCTTTACTTCAGGTATGGATTGTATATAATCCTCTGCCTTTTTAAACATCCTGTCCACCTCATCAACAGAATAATCTATTGGTGCTTCAAGCCTTACTATAAATTGGCTCTGGTCTTCAGGGGGTATAAATTCCTTACCTAAAAACCTTGTCATAAAAAGACTGAATATAAAGATGCCTGTTGCCAGGATTAAAACAATTGCCCTGTGTCTCAGAGCGATGGCAAGGAGTTGCCTGTAAAGCTCCTCTATTTTTTTATAGCCTTTTTCAAGTAAATTAGAAATAGTAGACAGTTTTTTAGATTCTTTACTGTTTACTGTATTCTGTTTACTGTTTACTTGTTTCAAATATCTCGATGCCATCAGGGGCGTGAGTGTAAAAGAGACAAAAAGTGACACGAGTACTGCGAAAACTACTGTCAGAGCAAACTGCAGGAAAAATCTCCCGATAATCCCTTTCATGAATGCTACCGGAAGGAATATGGCAACAATAGCAAAGGTTGTAGCCATAACTGCAAGCCCTATCTCAGAGGTTGCAAAAGATGCAGCATCCCTCGGCTTCATCCCCCCCTCTATATGCCTGTAGATATTTTCTATGACAATGATGGCGTCATCAATAAGAATCCCGATAGAAAGAGCAAGGGCGAGCATGGTCATATTATTGAAGGTAAATCCAAAGGCGTTCATTATAGTAAATGTAGAAATTATTGAGGTCGGAATAGCTAAAGCACTTATCAGCGTAACCCTGAAATTTTTTAGAAACAGGAGCACAGCCAGAGCAGCAAAGAAGCCTCCGTAGATCAGGTGCCGCTGGACTTCGTGAACGGAACGTTTTATAAAGTCAGACTGGTCAAAAGAGATCTCAAGCCTCATTCCGGGTGGTAGGGTCTTCTTTATAACTTCAAGCTCTTTTTTTATCCGGTTTATCACTTCAACAGTATTCGTCCCTGACTGTTTCTGTATCCCGAGTCCAACAGCTGGTGTGCCGTTAAACCTGGCTGTTGAACGCTTCTCCTCCATGCCGTCCTCAGCACGACCGATATCCCTGAGCCTCACAGGAGCGCATTTGTAATATCCGACGATAAGATCGTTAAATTCCTGCGGACTTCTGAATTCACCCTTGATTTTTATGGAGTACTCCTTTGTATCGCTCTCAATCCTACCACCCGGAAGTTCGACATTTTCTCTCTGAAGGGACATCAATACATCGTGTGCGGTTATCTGGTAAGCGGAAAGTTTATCAGAATTAAGCCAAACCCTTACCTGCCTCAGCCTTAGCCCTCCCATCCTTATGGCTCCAACGCCATTTATTTTCTGGAGCTGTTCTTTCAATACCTCATCAGCATAGGTAGAAAGCTCTCTGGAAGATCTTTCTCCTGTGAGGGCAAGCCACATAACAGGGGTTGCATCTGGATCTACCTTTTCTATCACAGGTTCATCTATATCAGTAGGGAGCTTCTTTCTGATGATTGAAATCTTCTCTCTCACATCCTGCACAGCAAGGTCGATGTCCCTTTCGAGGACGAACTCAACTGTAACAGTAGACCTCCCCTCGGTGCTTATGGAGGTTATGGTCTTCACACCATTAATGGTATTAACAGCCTCCTCGATCTTATCTGTCACATCAATGTCCATAATCTCTGGGCTAGCGCCTTTCAGCGCAGTGGTAATGTTCACAATCGGGAAATCGATTTTCGGGAAGAGGTCAACCCCGATACGTGGATAACTCACAATACCAAGGACAACAAGGCCGAGAATGACCATTGTCGCAAAAACAGGACGCTTTATAGAGGTATCAGCGAGCCACATTTACTTTTACTCCTTCTGAGAGATTCTGTTGACCTACTATAACTACCATCTCCCCCTCCTTCAGACCTTCCACAATCTCCATAAGTTCTCCATACTTGCTTCCGAGCCTTATTTCTCTCTCCTTTGCAATATCCCCCTCGACGACAAAGACCTTTACTTTTTCTGCCTCATAAAGGAGTGATGTTACAGGAACAACAATGGTATCCCTTGATGGGCCGGTGTAGAGAGTTACACAGGCAAAAAAACTTGGTTTTAAAAGCCAATCGGGATTGGGGACCAGTGCTTCAACCTGAAGTGTTCTCGTCCTCTCCTCAAGACTTGGATATATGATGCTTACTTTACCCTTAAACTCCTTGTCAGGGAAGGCATCCACTCTGAAGGTCACATCCTGACCTTTCTTCAATTTTCCCACGTCCTTTTCGGTTACAGTAAAATTCAGCTTGAGAGGATTATTCTGGATGATTACAAAAAGATTAGTGCCATTTTTCACATAATCACCTGTCGAAACCTTTCTTTCCTTTACAACACCTGATAGAGGTGAATACATTTTTGTCTTTTTGAGTTTCTCTCTTGCAAGGGAAAGTGTTGCCTTTGCCCTTTCTATTTCAGCCTCAGCGAGAGAGAGCCTCGTTGAGACATCATCAAATTGCTGTTTTGTAACGAGCTCCTCTTTATAAAGGACTTCTTTTCGCTGATATTCTAATTTAGTATTAGCCAGGGTCGCCTCCGTCTGCCTTAAAGCCGCCTCAGCTCTTTTAACTTCAAGGTTGTAATCAGTATCATCAATCGCCGCCAGAACCATGCCCTTTGAAACCACGGTCCCTTCATCAACTCTTACACTCTTTAAACCCCCGTCCACCTCTGCACTCACGATAACTTCCTCATAGGGATTCAATGTGCCGATCGTTTCAACAAAGGGCCTCAGGGGTTTCTTCTCGGCAGCCTTTACGCTCACATTAACTGCCCTTTCTTCAGGTGTCTTTACTTCCTTCTTTTTACAACCAGGCAAGAAAAGTAGACAGTAAACAGTAGACAGAATGCAGCAGACAACGATAAATAAATAATTTTTTTTCACCTTAAAATCCTTTCTAACCTCAGGCGACGACCATATTTGTTTTAACATGAAATCACTCGAGTACTCAGCGCAGGCTAAAACCTGTGGCTACCCTCCTTTTTGACTATTGACTCCCGGCTCCTGACTGCTGACTAACAACTGATTTCAGTAGTGTTCCCGTTGCCCGTTCTACCCTCAAAATAGCTAACTCATAATTATATTGTGCATCTGATAATTGCCTTTCTGATGTAAGCAATAACGTATTAGCATCAATAACATCTATGCTATTGGCGAGGCCGAATTCATATTGCCTTGAGATGGAATTATAGTTGTCCCTGGCAAATGTAACTTCATCTTCAAGGGATTTCAAAACACCTTTTTGCGTCATAAAGTCAAGGTAAGCGTTTTCTACTTCAATATTTATTGTCTTTCTTAAATCTTCATAAATAAGTTCAGATTGCCTCTGTCTTGCTTTTGCTTCCCTCACTTCAGCCCTTCGGAGACCTCCCTCGAAAAAAGGGAAGTTTAGCGTTAGTCCTCCATAAATGCTTTCTTTAAGAAAAAACGAGGAGGCTGGGTCTTCGTCTTTCCTTAAATAAACACCTTCAACAGAAAGGGTTGGCCAGTATGCCCCTTTTGCATATTTAACCTGATCTTCTGCAATTTTCTTCTGGAGTTCGGAACTTTTAAGCTCTGCCCTTTGCATTCTCGCCTCTTCTCGTAAAGAAGGCAAAAAAAGGTAAACGGGTTCTTCTAAAGGTGTTTCCTTAAGAGTATATTCTTCATATATTCCAACAATTCTTGCAAGAACTGCCTTTGCAAGCTTGAGGTTGTTTTCTGCCTTTACCATCTCAGATTGTGCGCCTGAAAGCTCCGCCTCTGCCCTCAGGAGGTCAGTCTTTGTTACTTCGCCAACCTTAAGCCTTATAGCTGCCGCATCCCTGTGCTTTATTAGTCTCTCCACATTTGCCCTCGCAATCTCCAGAGCCTTTTTCGCCCTCAGGACATCATAATAGGCAGAGGAAACACTGAAAAGATATTCTTCTCTTACTGCATAGAGGTCATATCCGCTCTTCTCAATGTTTTCCTTCGAGATTTTAAAAGCCTTTAGTTCTCTACCACTTAAGGACATTGACTGGTCGAGCCTTAACCCCCAAGATGTAGAATAATCAGGTTGAATAATCCATCCCGTGCCGGTTGTTTTAGCTTCACTATACCTCGTATAATCCCAGAAGGTAGAAAGTTTGGGAAGGAGCACCGAAAGAGCCTTGTCTTTACCCTTCTCTGCTATATATAGGTCTTCTTCTGATATCTTTATTCTCTCAGCACGTTCGAGGGCTATCCTGTAAAGGTCCTCAAGGGAATATTCCTCTGCAAAAGAATTGTCTGTACCTGAAACCCCGATATAAAAAATAAATGCAATGATGACGCAGATTATTACTTTGAATGTCTTATACATCGGCCCTCTCCCTTATCAATTTAGTTCTTCTCCCAACTAATTTGTCGATGGTACTCTTTTTAAGACCTATTTTCAAGGTACCTCTAATAAATATGTCCGTGAACTTCCTTATCATCTTTTCCATCTCTTTTTTATCAATATTACGTCCTGCCATGATCTCTTCTGATAAGAAATATGAGAAGATCATTCCAAGAAATGCCCTGGCAGCTATCTCAGGGGAAAACCGCCTGATTACCTCCCTTTTCTGTAAAGACTTGAAATAGCCCCCAAGGGTCTGTATGAGCTCATCTATAAAACCATTGTAGACAAACCTGATCTTGTCCGGATAGAGATTTACCTCTGAAAGCATAATCTTGACCAGGGGTTTTCTTTCTTTAAGGGTTTCAAGAAACCTTATACCTAATATCCTGAGGGCTTTATCATAGGGAAGTTCCTCAAGTTCGGGCAGAAGCTTTTTGAGTTTAGGCAAAAAAGTATATCTACTAAGGACCTCTTCAAAGAGCCTTTCCTTAGAGCCAAAGTGTCTGAAGAGAGTAAGTTCCGTAACACCTGCCCCCTGGGCAATCTCCCTTGTTGTGGCCCCAAGATAGCCCTTCTCTGAAATCAATCGCAGAGTTGCCTCTAAGAGCTTCTCCTCAGTGCCATGCTTCTTCATTATTGTAAGTAATTACTTACTATAAAATGAGCTAAAAAGTCAAGGGAAAACTTGAAAGACTAAATTTGTAAGAGGTTATTTAACGCTGAGAATTTTATTCTCCTCGTCAAGTAGGACTATTTTTGGCTTGAATCTCTTTAGTTTATTATCTTCAACATGGCTATAACAGAAGATTATGATTTTATCTCCCACAACCCCCTTCCTTGCAGCAGGGCCATTAAGGCAGATCTCACCTTTTTTGCCAGGCATCACATAAGTCTCAAATCGTTCTCCATTATTGAGATTACTTATCATTACCTGTTCGTAAGGAAGTATCCCTGCCTTTTTTAATATCTTCTCATCTATGGTAATACTGCCCTCATATGATAGGTTTGACTCTGTAACTGTTGCCATATGTATCTTTGCTCTAAGTATACACCTCAACATTGTAAAATCCTTAGTCTAAAATTTTAAAAGTAAAACCCGATAAACTTATTATGCAGATTATCATAAAGCAAATTCAAGTTTTTAACCCGCTCACATGTTATCTCTTACCCTGCAGGCCATTTTGTTATATTTGTTATAATGGTGTTGAGAGCATGGAGTTCCCTCTTAAGATAGGCGATAAAGTTTACCCCCCTATTCTTTTTGATCTTCATTATGAGGCAACTCGCCTATCTCTCGCTTATGCCTATGACCATCTCCCCTCACTCTCCTTCACAAGAACAAATTTAGAGCCTTATCAGGTTGAAGCCGTTTATAAGACTCTCAATACTTACAAACATAGAATTCTTCTTGCCGACGATGTAGGTCTTGGTAAAACGATAGAAACAGGGATGATTCTAATCATTTCTTTAAAAACCCCTGCCTTTCGAGCCCGTACTGCCTTGAACTCCTTGATAATTAACCTTACATTATTTGTGGATATAGAATTAGGCCATATGGTTAAATAAATCCATAGGGAGAGTGTCATGAAAACTTGGACACATCCGGGTGGAAAACTCAGGGAGCTCGGTGCAGAATCTCTAACAGATGCAGAGCTTCTGGCAATCCTTATCTCCACGGGCACAAAAGGCAAACCTGCTGAAGATGTAGCTAAAGAAATCCTCAATAAATTCGGTTCTTTCAAAGGAATGGCAAACCAGCCCCTTGAGAAGTTTCTTGAAATAAAGGGACTTGGTGATGTAAAGATCATCAGAATTGCAGCGGCCTTTGAGGTTGCAAGAAGGATTGTTAATCAGGTTTTAAAAGAATATAATAAGGACTAACGGAGGTGAAAAATGCCGATCGCTATAAAAGATGTCTCTGATAAGTTAACAGCTATAATTGAGCCCTCAGAAGGGGTTTATGTTGCAAGCTGTCCTGAGCTTGACCTTGTTACAGAAGGCGATACCCCCGAAGAGGCATTAAATGATCTCGTGGATATGGCGATAGATTACGCTGAACATTATATGGAAGAGATTGAGCTTTTCAGTAAAAGCCCTAACCGGGCATCCCATAAGCCATATATTCTTGAGATCCGTGAAAGAAGAACAAAAGAAAAGGTTAGAGAACTTTTTAATTAATGTTCACATACAATGACTTTCGCATTGTATTGAAACGGCTTGATTTTAAGTTTGTGAGGTCAAAGAAGCACGAGACGTGGCAGAAGATTCTTTCTGATAATATAATGGACCCAGAAAATCGGACAGCATGTTAAGTTACAGTTGAGGTCAAAAA
>JASEEX010000043.1 GCA_030019415.1 Thermodesulfovibrionales bacterium | reverse complement strand
CTCGGGAAACTTGTAAAGGCAGGCTCTCTCTGCGGTCTCGGCCAGACTGCACCAAATCCCGTTCTTACGACTATAAGATATTTCCGCGATGAATACGAAGAGCATATATATGATAAATATTGCAGGGCAAAGGTCTGTAGCCTCGGAATATTCAGGATAGAGCAAGAGGAGTGTGTCCTCTGTGGTCTATGCAAGCAGGCATGCGCATTTGGTGCAGTAAAGGAGACAAGAAGAAGTTTCTTCATCGACCAGGACTACTGCACAAAATGTAAAGCCTGCTATTATGTTTGTCCTGTAAATGCGGTGAAGATAGAAAAAAAGGGTACTAAAGTACAGATTAAGGCTTGAGTTAGTAACCCCCTACACCTTTATAATGTTGTGGGGTAAAATGATTAGATTGGATATGAAAAGACTTAACGGTGTTAATGATCTTATTGAATTCAGGAAACTTCTAATCAAACAAGGAGTTTTAGTTCCCGGTGAGAATAAGAAGAGGATCAGAATATGCAGTGGAACCGGTTGCAGGGCTAATAATTCCCTAAAAATAGTTGAGGAGCTTAAAAGGGAGTCTCAAAGAAGCGGCACCGAAGTAGAAATAATAAGCACAGGATGCCAGGGACTGTGCCAGAAAGGTCCTGTCATGACAATAGAACCTCAGGGATATTTTTATCAAAAGGTTCAACCGGAGAGTGTGAAAGCAATCATATCTAAAACTATCAATGAAGGAAAACCTGTTTGGGATCTCCTTTACAAACGTGCTATCGGTGAGAAGCCTTCCTATTTAATCAGTGAGGTACCTTTTTACAGTAAGCAAGTTAGGGTTGCACTCAGAAATAATGGGAAAATAGACCCAACAAATATTCATCATTATATTGCAGTGGGTGGCTATAGGGCATTGGAAAAGGCATTTCTGGAGATGACCCCAGAACAGGTTTTAACTGAAGTTGATAAAGCGAATCTAAGAGGTCGTGGAGGTGCTGGATTCCCTGCGGGTAAGAAATGGAAACATACTAAAAGCTCTCCAGGTGATATAAAGTTTGTTATTGCTAACGGAGATGAAGGTGACCCTGGTGCGTTTATGGATAGGTCAGTAATGGAAGGTGACCCTCACAGCCTGCTTGAGGGTATGATTCTTTGTGCCTATGCAATTGGTGCGAGACAGGGGATAATCTATGTACGTCACGAATACCCCCTCGCAGTACAGAATCTCAAGATAGCAATAAAACAGGCAGAGGAACTTGGACTGCTGGGTAAAAACATATTGGGAACCGGACTTGATCTCTACGTTAGGGTAGTTGAAGGTGCTGGTGCCTTCGTGTGCGGTGAGTCTACTGCACTGGTAGCCTCTGTAGAGGGCGAGAGGGGGTTTCCGAGACCAAGACCACCGAGACTATCTGAGGTGGGAGGGGGTGTATGGGGCTATCCATCCAATTTGAATAATGTGGAAACCTATGCATGTGTTCCCCCCATAATTGAAAATGGAGCAGACTGGTTTCTCAGTATAGGTACACCAGCATCACCGGGCACGAAAGTCTTTGCCCTTACAGGAAAGGTCGTTGACACAGGGCTTATTGAGGTGCCAATGGGCATAACTTTAAAAGAGATAATATTTGATATTGGTGGAGGCATCTTGAGTAATAAGGAGTTTAAGGCTGTGCAGACAGGTGGTCCTTCAGGTGGCTGTATGCCAAAAGAGATGCTTGACCTTCCAGTCGAGTTTGATACCCTGACAAAGGTTGGCTCTATGATGGGTTCTGGTGGAATGGTCGTTCTGGATGAGGACAACTGTATGGTAGATGTTGCTAAATTTTTCCTATCATTCTGCCAGGCAGAATCATGTGGCAAGTGTCCTCCTTGTAGGATTGGTACATACCAGATGCTACAGATACTGGAAAAGATTACATCAGGCTATGGTGATGAAGGGGATATAGAGAGGCTTGAAAGGCTTGGAAGACTTGTAAAGGAGGGGTCTCTCTGCGGTCTCGGCCAGAGTGCACCAAATCCTGTTTTAACGACCATTAAATATTTTCGTAGTGAATATGAAGGGCACATACATGATAAATACTGTAGGGCAGAGGTCTGCGCTGGTCTCGGATTTTTATCAATAGACACTGAGATATGCTATCAGTGTAAGCACTGCATGGATGCATGTCCATATGAAGCTATAAAAGAGGCCGAGGGTGGTGGATTTTTTATAGACCAGATGCTCTGCAAAAAATGCAAGGCCTGCTACATAGTATGTCCGTTAGGTGCAATTGAGATAGAAGCCCCCCCTGTATTTGTAATAGATAAAGAAATATGCTACTTATGTGGACGCTGCAAAGATGTGTGCAGGGTTAATGCTATTAAGGAAATCAAGACAGGGTTTTTCATAGATCGGTACTCCTGTGTAAGATGCGGAGATTGTTATGCTGCATGTCCCATAGGAGCTGTGAGAGTTGAGAAAGGGACTGAGAATAAGGTTAAGCATGAAGTTTCAAAGTCTTAAAACATTGGTTCTTTGAGCGGTTTGGGGGAAAGATGAGTGAAGAGTCTATAACCGAGGAACAAGGGAAAAAACTCAAGGACATAAAAAGAGAGGCTGAAGAAAAGGCCTGCCCTGTTCAGAGGGCTCTATATTATATTGAAGAGTTCCTTGCTGGCCCGATGTGTGGTAAGTGCTATCCCTGTGCCCTCGGAACTCAAGAGGCAAAGATCAGGTTAATCAAGATTGTCCAGCATCTGGATGGTATCAGTGCCTTAGACATTGAGGCACTAAGAAGGATCGGTTCACAGATGAGGGAGGGTTCATTCTGTAAGAAGGGGAAAGAAACAGGTAGATTTATTATCGAGACAATTACCAATTCAGAGGAGGAGTTTAATCAGCATCTTTCCGGAATTTGTCCGAAAAGGGAATGTATCAATCTCATTGAATACGTGGTAAATCCTGAACTATGTGTTATGTGTGGTAAATGTTTAGAGGCGTGTAAATACAATGCCATAGTAGGGGAAAAGAGAGAGCCCTATCTCTCTGGATACCTTCCCTTTGAGATAAGGCAGAAGAGGTGCACAAGGTGTGGAGAGTGTGTTGAGGTCTGCCCTACTGGGGCAATAGAGATTATCACAACTAAGATAGAGGAAGTGGTCATGAAATAACCAATGACCAAATTACAATAACCAGATAATAACCAATGATTCAATTACCAATAACCAAACAGATTTCGAACCTGATTATTGGTGTTTGGTTATTGGAATTTATTTGGAATTTGGGATTTGGTTATTGGAATTTAAATTAGAATAGAGGAGGTCTGAATGGGAAAATTGGTCACACTTAAAATAGATGGGAAAGAGGTTCAGGCGCCCGAGGGGATTAATATCCTCGATGCAGCAGAGCTTGCAGGCATTCATATACCCAATCTCTGTTATCTCAAAGGAATGAGGGGTGTTGGCGCATGCAGGCTCTGTCTTGTCGAAGTGGAGGGGATGAAGGCACCTCTGATAGCATGCAACACAAGGGCCAGAGATGGAATGGTAGTTAATACAAAGACCGAGAAAGTGGAAGAGGTTAGAAAGTTTGTCATAGACCTTATACTATCAATGCACCCTTTAGATTGTATGACATGCACAAAGGCAGGTGTCTGCCGTCTGCAACAATATGCCTACGATTTTGAGATTAAGGAATCGAGCTTCACAAGGAAAAAGTTCGGCTATCCAACGGATGAGGCAAACCCATTCATTAAGAGGGACCCCGATTACTGCATCCTCTGTGGGGCGTGTGTAAGAGTATGTAAAGAACAGGGAACGAGCGTGCTCGATTTTATGGGGAGAGGGGTCGGAGCAAAGGTAACTACGGCCAACGATAAACCCCTCCAAGAATCGGGCTGTACATTCTGTGGAAGCTGTGTAGATGTGTGTCCTGTGAATGCTCTTCTCGAGGCTGACAGATGGAGAAAGGGAAGGGAGTGGGAGTATGAAAAAGTTAAGTCCCAGTGTCTTTCATGCGGGGATGGATGCGACATTATTGTCAGTACAAGGGATGGCGAGGTAGTAAAGATAAATGCAGGTGCTCCGGAAGGCTCAGCTGAACGTTATATCTGTGCCATGGGTAGATTTGGATTTGACTCCCTTAAAAGCGAGATGCGAATTACCTCTCCGATGAAGAGGGTGAGCAATGAACTAAAAGAAATAACATGGGATGAGGCCATTTCTATCGTCTCAGAGAAGCTGAAAGGGGCAGGTAAATCTTCAGGCTTTATAAGCACAGCAGGGATTTTAAATGAGGATGCACTCTCATTGAAGAAATTTGCCTCAGATGTTGTGGAGACAAAGAACATTGGTACAACAGTGAGCCTTTATGCTCCGCCTAAGGCGGATGCTGATTCGATGAGAGGCAATGGTGCAGACCTTGAGGGAGCGGACCTCGTGGTCCTCGTTGGACTTAATCCAGACCAGTGGACAAGGGTTCTCCCTGCCCTCGATGCAATTATAAGAAAGAAGGTCAACAGAGGTGCAAAACTCATTGTTATAAATTCAGGCGAACCAAAAATTGCATCTGTTGCCACAATAGATCTTAAAGGTGATGAGGCCCTAACTCTCTCTATGTTAGCAAAGGCATTGGAAGAGTCAGTAGTCAGTAGTCAAGAGTCAAGAGTCAGAAGTCAGAAATCAGAAGATACGACTCACGAAAACTCCGAACTCAGCGATGCGGCTGAGCTTTTTGCAAAGGCAAGAAAAATTGTTATCCTGACTGTACCCCATCTCTTTCAAGCATCTTCAAACTTAACCATCATTGCAGGTAAGTTTTCATTACCATTACCGCGGGTTGTTGCCGTTCCTTTAGAGGCGAATGCGAAAGGTGTGACCCTTATGGGACTTGTAGGTGATGGCATGTTATATAGAGAGATGAGCGAAGGGAAAGGTGATGTGAGAGTCCTCTACGCCATTGGAGAGGTACCATTACCAAAATCAGGAATCAGACCAGATGTAGATTTTCTCATTGTCCAGAACTCACACCTCACAGACCTTGCAAAGGAGGCTGATATTGTACTCCCCTCTGCTACGGTTTTTGAATCTGAGGGCACAATTGTGGACTATCTTGGAAGGTTAAAGAAGGTTCAGAGGGTTATTGAACCTCTGGGAGATGCAAAAACTCATAGAGAGATTTTCATCGAACTCGCAAAGGTCCTTGGGAGCAAGCTAAAAGAGCCTACCATGACCGAAATTAAAAAGGCTATAAAGCCTAAAAAAGTGAAGCCATCACTCGCTCCATTCAAAAAGCAGGAAGGGTTTGATGTTGATCCTCAGGAGCTGATTGAATCACTGAATACCTCTATTCTCAATGGCCCAAGACTCCTCTGGTTGAGAGAGACAGAGAGGGCAATGCCGGTGTAAGAAAGGACTGAGACCCCATCAATCTGGTAAAATATTTTAGTCTCATAAATGACCAGATAGATGGCTGATGCATATAACATAAAAATCCCTGTCTTTGAAGGTCCCCTTGATCTTCTTCTACATCTAATCCATGAAGACAAGATAGAAATTTACGATATACCCATAGCCCTCATTACACACCAGTATCTCAAATATATCAAGATGATGAAGGAACTGAATCTCGATATAGCTGGTAGATTTCTTGTCATGGCAGCAACACTTATCCATATAAAATCGAGGATGCTCCTGCCACCTGATGAGGAAGCCCCTCCAGAAGAACAAGAAGACCCGAGACGTGAGCTTGTCCAGAGGCTACTGGAATATCAGGCATTTAAAGAGGCGGCAGTCAGCCTCAGAGATAAAGAAGAGGAGTGGATGAAGGTATTTCGAAGAGAACCGTTATCAGATGAGGCTGATGAAGGTGTTTACCTTTTTGATGTCAGCCTCTTTGACCTCCTTAGGGGATTCAAAAAGATACTTGATAGTGCTCCGCCTGAGGTCGTTACTATCACAAAAGAGACCCTTACTGTAAAAGATAAGATGTCCCTGATAATGGAGATGCTTGAGGGGCAGGAGGCCATCAGATTTGAAAATTTTTTTAGGGAAGGTGTAACAAAAGCCCTGCTCATTGTCACATTCATTGCACTCCTTGAGTTAATAAGGCTGGGCCTTGTCAGGGCATACCAGGAAAGGGAATTTGAGAATATATGGGTAATAAAACAGAATGTAGACCTTCCTATAAATTTAACTGATTCATGACAAAATGTTGAAATTTGTAGATTGAGCAAAATTACTAAATAGTTCAATAACCAATAACCAGATTCCAAACATCAAATAAGTTCCAATAACCAAACAACAAGTTCCAAACAAATTTAAAGCAACCTAACAACAAGATACCAAAATATTCTCTGCGTTTATTTATTGATTATTGAAACATTGGTTATTATTTGGTTATTGGAATTTGGTTATTGGTAATTTCCGTGAGGTATTTTTCTTTATTGTGATGATAACAGATTTTTTGCTATCATAGAACCCATGAAAATCCTTTTGAAATTGATTAAACTCATAATCGCCCTCGCATTACTCGGTGTTCTTTTATACTTCTCTCATGGTTTTATCCTCAATAAGGCAGCAGAATATCTATACTACAAAGACGAGTTGAAGCCAGCTGATGTTATAGTCATACTTGCAGGTGAAGAAACAGGGCAAGTTGAATATGGTGTTAAACTTTTCAAAGAAGGATGGGCAAGAAAGGACAGAATAATATTTTCAGGTGGCCCTGCCGTCTGGAAATACTCATGGGCATCTCTTATGAAGGAGCATGCTGTACACCTCGGTGTACCGAGTAAGGCTATTTTACTCGAAGATAAGTCAAGGAATACTGAAGAAAAAGCAGGATTTACAAAGGAGATTATGAAAAGATATGGATACACCTCTTTTATCCTCGTCACCTCTCCTTATCACAGCAGGAGGGCATTTAAAATCTTCGGGAAGATTATAGGGGATGAAATAAAGATAATAAGTGCCCCTTCTGAAGAAAGCTGGTTTAGATTTAAGAACTGGTGGGAAAAGAAAAGGGAGAGATCAGTTGTTTTAACTGAATTCTTTAAATTTTTCTGGTTCTGGATTTACCCCGTAGGAACGCCCAATGGCTCGCTATGAGGATGATATTATCGGGGTACAAAGAAATTCTTTTGCTTATACACATGAGGATTCCAACGGGGTTTACGGAGTGAAAGAATAAGATGGTTATAGGTGTCCCGAAGGAGATCAAACCTGAAGAGAATCGTATAGCTATTGTTCCAGGAGGAGTAGAAAGCCTCGTTCATAGGGGGCATAAGGTGATTATAGAGAAGGGTGCTGGACTTGGAAGCGGCTTTAGCGATGAAGAATACATGAGGGCCGGGGCACAGATTTTCCACAAACATGAAGATATTTTTGCAGAGGCAGATCTTATTCTTAAGGTTAAAGAACCTTTACCAGAGGAATATGGGCTTCTCAGGGCAGGACAGGTCGTATTCACCTATCTTCACCTTGCTGCTTCAGAGGGACTTACCCTTAATCTCAATGAAAGAAAGATTGTAGGAATAGCATATGAGACTGTGCAGACAGAGGATGGTTTTCTGCCCCTTTTAGCCCCTATGAGCGAGATTGCGGGAAGGATGGCTCCTCAAGAAGGGGCGAAATACTTAGAAGAAACCCATGGTGGGAGAGGAATCCTTTTAGGAGGTGTGGCTGGAGTCCCACCAGCTAATGTAGTAATTTTAGGGGGAGGGACTGTAGGTTATAATGCTGCCCGTATAGCCTTAGGCATGGGGGCATCTGTGACTGTTTTAGATATAAATCCCCGTAAATTAAGGATGCTGGACGAAATTTTCCAAGGAAGAGCTACTACAATGATTGCTGATAATTATAATTTGAGAATGGTAACAGGCTATGCTGATTTGCTCATCGGAGCCGTCCTTGTCCCTGGAGCTAAGGCACCAAAATTAATTACCCGTGAGATGCTGAAGACCATGAGGCCGGGAGCGGTTTTGGTGGATATTTCTATTGATCAAGGAGGATGTGCGGAGACCTCTCGTCCAACTATCCATTCTTATCCTATATACGAGGAAGAAGGGGTAATTCATTACGCAGTAGCTAATATGCCCGGAGCAGTTCCCCGAACAGCTACTCGTGCTCTAACACTTAATACACTTCCTTATGTGCTCGAGATTGTGGAGAAAGGCTGGAGAAAAGCTGCAAGAGAAAATCCTGCCTTAGCGAGAGGAGTAAACTTACTAGAGGGTAACATTACTTACAAAGCGGTAGCGGAGGCCTTCAATCTTTCTTATCTCCCCCTGGAAGAGGTTTTGTAACTTCGCCTCGGCTCACGGTTACACGACAGGATAGCAGCTGGCCTAATCCTCAATTTCTCTAAATTCACATCATCCCTTATCAGTTTCTTTAAATCCCTCGGCCTGAATACTCCCTTTTCAGTAATTATGGCAGTTACATATCTATGAGGAGTAATATCAAAAGCAATGTTTCTTACCCTCACACCATCAGGCGCTATCTGGATGCTGTCTCCTCTGCCAGATATGTGGGTAACCTCCTCAGGTCCTCTCTCTTCTATGGGGATGCCTTCTCCCGAGGCGATGGAAAAATCGATACTGCTCAAGGGAGCGGCCACATAGAAAGGGATCTTATGCTCTTTGCATAGAACAGCCAACGTATAGGTTCCTATCTTATTTGCTACATCGCCATTTCGTGCTGTCCTGTCAGTGCCAACGATTATAAGGTCTATCTTTCTCATCTTCATAAGGGTACCTGCTGCATTGTCCACAATGAGGGTAACAGGTATTCCTTCCTGCATGAGCTCCCATGTCGTAAGCCTTGCACCCTGAAGCACTGGCCTCGTCTCATCAACGAAGACCTCAAACCTCTTGCCCTGCTCCTTTGCGGCAAATATTGGTGCCGTTGCTGTACCGTATCCGCCTGTTGCAAGGGACCCTGCATTGCAGTGGGTGAGGATTGTATCGCCATCTTTTATAAACTCTGCACCCCATCTACCGATCGCCTTATTCACCTCGATGTCCTCTTCAAGTATCCTTTTTGCTTCCTCTATGAGGAGTTTTTTCAATCTATCTACCGGTTCATCCCTTCTTCTCATCAAGAAACTTCTTACCCTTTCCATAGCCCACCTTATATTCACACCAGTAGGTCTTGTAGAAAGCAGCTCATTAAAAGTAGGCTCAAGGGCTTCCATAAATTCATTGAAATTCCCTGCTTTTATATCCTGTGCTCCGAGGGCTGTGCCCATTGCAGCTGCAATACCTATGGCAGGTGCTCCCCTTATCCAGAGCTTTTTTATACCTTCTGCAACCTTCCTGTAATCAGTGCATTCAATGAAGGTAACCTCAAAAGGCAACTTTGACTGGTCAAGCATGATTACCTTTCCATCAATCCATTCTATTGCCTTTACCATTTGATCTTCAGACGCGGGGTATTATGGTAGTTATGATCATAGAAATGGTGAGGGTTATAAGGATAACCACTATTCCCCATGAAATATAGTTATAACTTTTTGGGTTGATGTAATCCCCCATTATTTTACTGTTATTCACCAATGTCATTGCATAGAGTAACACAAAGGGAAGGAGTATCCCGTTTACAACGGAAGCTAAAATCATGAGAAATACAAGGGGTGCCCCAGGGATTAAGATGAGAAGGGCAGATAAAACTATGAGGGCTGTGTATATATGCATGAACTGAGGAGCCTCCCTGAATGTTTTATTAACGCCCCTCTCCCAACCCATAGCCTCGCATATGTAATAGGCAGTTGCAAGGGGAACGATTATTGCGCCAAGGAGGGAGCCATTTGCAAGGCATAGGGCAAAAATAAGGGATGCATAATCTCCAGCAAGTGGCCTGAGTGCTACCGCTGCCTCTGATGCCTCATGTATCCTTATACCATAAGGGAAGAGGGTTGCTGCGCAGGTTACTATAATGAAGAAGGCAATGATGTCTGTTATGGAACACCCTATTATCACATCAAGCCGCGATACCTTGTAGTCCTCTTTTCTTATACCTTTCTCTGCTATGGATGACTGGAGGAAGAACTGCATCCAGGGGGTAATCGTTGTTCCAATGATACCTATACTCAAAACAATAAATTCGGGGTTCCATTTTATCTGCGGAATAAAGGTACAGTTAAATGCCTCAGCCCAGCTCGGTCTTGCCATAAACCCGGAGATGACATATCCAAAGTACAGGAGACATGCAACAAGGAGTATTTTCTCCACCGCCCTGTAACTACCCTTTGTAACGAGAATCCATATAGAGATAGCGCCTATCGGGACCATTATATATTTGCTCAGGCCAAGGATTTCCATACTTGCTGCCCATCCCGCAAAATTAGCAACGGTCGTCCCGAAGTTTGCGATGAGAAGGGCCACCATCATATAGAAAGTAGACCTTATACCATAGTTTTCTCTTATAAGATCTGAAAGCCCCTTCCCAGTAATAACACCCATCCTTGCAATCATTTCCTGTACTACTACGAGGGCTATAGTTGTGGGTATCAATATCCAGAGGAGGGAATATCCAAATCTTGCACCCGATACCGAATAGGTTGTTATTCCACTCGCATCGTTGTCAATGTTTGCGGTTATAATCCCTGGCCCCATTACTGCGAGGAATAATGCGATCTTTTTCCAGAGGCTCATACCTTCTTCCTCCTACGTTTTGCGGCAGGCGGAAGGATTCTATCTATGATGTCATCAACAGTTACAATACCCAGTAGATACCCTTCAGCGTCAATGACGGGAATAGCAACGAGGTTATACTTTGATATAATAGCGGCAACTTCCTTTTCATCAATTTCTGGACTGATAGTCTTAATTTGGGTAACCATAATGTCCGACAGTTTAGCATCCTGATCAGAAATGAGGAGCTCTCTCAAGGAAATGACACCGATAAGCTTTTCATTGGCATCTATAACATAGATGTAGTACACCGTTTCCTTTTCCTCTGCATCTTTTCTGAATTTCTCCATAGCCTCCCTTACAGTAATCTCTGAAGGGTAGGCTATAAATTCAGTTGTCATTAATCCTCCTGCCGTATCCTCTTCATGACTCAGTAGTTCTTGTATGTCCTCGGCCTCTTCTATTCCAACTTTCTCAAGTATCTCTTTTGCCTTATCTGGAGGGAGGTCGCTTAAGATATCAGCAGCCTCATCAGGAGGCATCTCTTCTATAATGTCTGCTGCCTTATCTGTGTCCATTTCTCTTATAATATCTATCTGAGTCTCTGGTGTGAGCTCCGATAAAGTCTCTGCTGCTACATCTATATCAAGGTCCTTAAATAATGTTGCACCCTCCTGATGGGAGACCTGGCTAATTATATCTGCAATATCAGCAGGGTGTAACTCTGATACCATCTGTCTCGGAACGGTAAGAGATATTGTAGCCAGCTTTGGTTCGAGGGGCTGTATGTAATTCCAGCTTATGAGATTATAAGGGAGGTGTTTTTTAAAGAGCCTCATCAGGTCCTCTCCGCCCCTCTCGACCCCGAGACGCCTCATAATTCCTCTCATCCCTACATCGACCGCTACAAGGACAGCCTCTGTATTAAAGCCTTCGAGTTTGACATCATTCACCCTTACAACCTTTACACCATTTGCATCAACTATCTGCTTATCAAGGATATCTCCGGCTAAAAGGAGATCACTCTCATTGAGTTCGTAGGGCTGAAGGGCTTCGCCGTAGACATTTGCAGATATTATCCTCTTGTTGAATATACTAAGGTCAGTCCATGGAAGTTTGAAGAGCCTCTTCTTCTTCTCTATTATCAGGGCAGAGACTTTTGGGAGTGGTTCACCCTTAACGATAACGAGGTCTTTTACCCTGCCGAGTTCGTCACCCCTGGGGTCAAGTACAGGCTTCTTCAGAATTTCACCGACAAAGAGTTCGCCAAAAAAGGGCATCTCTTCCTCCAAAGCATAAATTCAAAATTCTAATATTGAAATCCTAAACAAAATTCAAAAACTGTAGCAGACACTTAAGCAGTCGACAGCCAAAGGTCACCTGACTAATCTGGCTTTTGGTCATTTGATATTGTTTAGAATTTAGAATTTAGAAATTAGATATTAAGTAAAGTATAACTTACTGGTTTTTATTTCGGCAACATGAAATTAACCTCTTGCGAGCCTCCCAATCCTCACGCCAATAAGCCTCACCTTCTTTTTTAATTCAATCCTTCCAAGGGCTTCAAAGGCTGCCTTTCTAAGGATATCTATTGAATTGGTAAAATCATCAAGGGTCTTTGCCCTTGTGTGGGTCTCAAAATTACTAAATCTTATCTTAATCGTCACAGTCTTTCCCTTATAACCCGACCCCTTCATATTATCCACAACCTCTCTCGTAAGTTCTGCGAGGTTCTTAGCTATCGTATTCCAGTCATCTGTATCTCTCTGAAATGTCGTTTCTCTGCTCATTGACTTTGGCTCCCAGTGTGTTATTACAGGGCTTTCGTCTATCCCCCTCGATGCTTCATAGAGATAATTACTATAGGACTTACCAAAATACTCTATAAGCCTTCCGAGTGAAATCGAGGCCAGTTCGCCTATTATGCTTATCCCCATATTCTTTAGCTGCACCTCAGTCTTTGGACCTACTCCCCAGAGCTTCCTAACAGGCAGGGGCCATATTAACCTCTCAATATCTTTTTCAGAGATTATTGAAAGGCCGTCTGGTTTTTTTATATCAGATGCAATCTTTGCGAGCAACTTGTTTGGAGCAATACCTATGGAACATGTGAGATTAAGCTCATCCTTTATCTTCTTCTTTATCTCCATGGCAATTTCCTCAGAGCTGATATTCAAATCGGTTATATCAAGGAATGCCTCATCAATCCCTATATCTTCCACCAGAGAGGTAAAGCTTCGTAGTATACCTTTTATCTTTTCTGATACCTTTAGATACTCATCGTAATCAACAGGGAGGAAAACAGCCTCAGGGCATAACCTGTAAGCCCTTCTTAAAGGCATTGCAGAGTGGATACCAAATTTCCTTGCCTCATAGGAGGCGGTTGATACCACACCCCTCTTTGTAGGGTCACCATCACCACCTATGATGATGGGTTTACCAACTAACTCTGGATGTCTCATCTGCTCAATGGCAGCAAAAAAGGCATCCATGTCGAGATGAAGTATTCGGCGCATAATAATTTATTCTATCAAAATTCATCTATGCTATTTTTACGAAACATTCATGAGACCTTGGCTCACCCTCCCTTAACCTTCCCATATTCCCTTACAATTACACAACTCCAACCATGGCTTGACATTTTGAAAGATAGGTTATACCCAAATCCAGCGATAAATTTGTCGTAATGAAGCGATAATGTCATGGTGAGCCAGTCGAACCATGACATCAGTGTCACCCTTCGACACGCTCAGGGTGAAACAATAGCAATGGTTTGCACGTTTATCGCTGGATTTGGGCTCTCATCGGTTGAAAATATCAAACATAAAGCCATTTTGATGCTTGTATATTCTGCTGGACTGAGGGTTGGGGAAGTGGTAAAACTGAAACCAGAAGATATAGACAGCAAAAGAATGTTAATTCATATAAAAGAGCCGAAAGGTAGGAAAGACAGATATACAATGCTCTCTGAGACAGCTCTGGAAGTTCTTAGACAATACTGGAAAGCATACAAACCTCAAAAGTGGTTATTTGAGGGTGCGAGAACAGACAGGTATATTTCAATAAGGACAGTTCAGAAAATTTTAGAACATGCCTGCAAAAAGGCTGATATAAAAAAGGAAATCACGGTGCATACCTTAAGGCATAGTTTTGCCACTCACTTACTTGAAGGAGGTACTGACCTCAGATACATACAAGAGATATTGGGACATGCACACAGCAAAACAACAGAGATTTACACCCATGTAAGCACTAAAAATATCAGCAAAATAAAAAGTCCTCTGGATACTTTGAAATTAAACAAGGGAGGGGGTGAGAAGTAACAAAATTTGTCGGGGCAAGGGGTTTTTCTGGCAGTTCAGCCAGAATTGGGATAAACGAAATACTTCGTCTATACTCCCATTTTGGGATAAAAAGCGAAATATTTCGTTTGTGAACGAGTTGAACTAAACCGCTACGCGGTGGAGGGTCGGATTGAGGGTCAAACCTTCAAAATTCATTTTAGGAAAGTGTACCATCAAGGCATCATGCCATTTCCTTACCCTGTCCATTATTGACCCTACTAATGAAAAGGAAGACTCAATATGAAGAAGAAAAAGGGTCAGGTCTTTACTTTTGACATTCCTTAGCATTCGTTTATTTCCCTTGAGGGA
>JASEEX010000042.1 GCA_030019415.1 Thermodesulfovibrionales bacterium | reverse complement strand
TTTTAAATGAGGCAACGATTCAGTTTTATATAGATTTTTGATGAGGCAATTCGGAAGATTGAATCCAGAGCTTTATATGTGTATAATTGTCAAAAGCAAATTTTACGTAATTTGGGATAAAATCTATGAGACCTACATTATTAGCATTTCTTCTCTGTGATGCAATTGTTCCGGGACCCGAGGGGAAAGCTAATCTTTATGGCATATTTGATATAATCTACAGTAAAAATTTTCCACTTCAGCATCCTCAATTTGGAATTTTCTGGAGATGCTTCGTTACTGAAACAGGAGAGATTGGAATAAGCATTGATAGGCCAGATGGCACGCCTCTATTAACCCTCGACCCCGTAATGGTTGATAAAACTCCAGGAATTTCTCAAGGTATGCATATGCTTACAGGAGTAGAATTTCCTACTCCCGGAAAATACAAAGTTCGCCTTATTTACAATAGAACTGACGAAATAGCATCCTTAATACTTTCGGTTGAGGAAAAACAATATTAAAGAAAAATGAAAACTGCCACAGGACAAAGTGCACACTTAATTAAGCAAAATCCACCTGCTATTTTTCTTCAATATGGTAATCCGGCATGCATAGCCGTCTCAAGTGCAGTTACTTTTGGAATAACTCCCATAGAGTCTTCTTTTTTGACTGCGTCGGTTGCTAAAGTTGTACTTGAAGCTATCGACCAGCCTCCTTTAGATGGAAGTATCGTCAGCCAAGCACTTTATGAATTTTCAAAAAAGACTGTTAAGATAAAAGAGGTGATTGCTGTAACCTATGAAAAGGAAAAGGAAGTTATTCGTCTTTGGACATTCATTGAAAAAAGAGACAAACAAGTTAGGCGAACCATTTATAAGGGCGAATTAGAGCTTATGGATTCCTTCCCAAACCTTGTTTTTGATTTTAATGTTGTTAGCATTGAGAGACTGAAAACAAAGCCTCTTATACCCTCCGATTTGCAAGGTTACCTTGTCTTTTATAGAAAGAGCCAAAGTGGCTACTAAACAGCAGCACCTTAAGAAAGCCCAACACAACGAAAGATTCTTTAATCATTTTGATTTGGATAAAACTCCTTTTCTGGATTGGGTAGTCACGGGAATCTTTTACTCTGCTTTACACTATATTCGTGCTATAGCATCAATGCATAATTTTGAAAATATTGCTTCGTATGGAGAAATTGATAATTTATTTAATCGCCTCTCTATTTTAAAACTAAACCCAACTATTTATGATGATTACAGGCAACTTAAGGATGACTCCAGGGATGCAAGATATGAGATGGTAGAGTTCACCAAAGCAGAAGTCCAGGATCTTAGAGATCAGGAATTTGTTCAAATAAAGTCATTTGCTTTATCTCTAATCAGATAAGGATAAACTAATCACTCTAAGATTATGCTTTTATCACGTCTATTTACAAATAAATATACTTTAGGTCATAAATTCTGGAGGGAGATTAGCAAAATTTCTCCAACAGGTCAAATGAAGCTACCATTGAATAATAACTCTGATAGTTTTGTACGTGAAAAATTTGAATCATATCCCCTGCTAAACCAAAACTAATATACAAGGATTACAAGCTTTTAAATGGATGATAGAGAATTTAGTTGAGCGTATAAACGATGGCTCTATAATTACACGATTTAACAAGACGCCTTTCCCTGAAAATTCAAGTGATATAGTCTGCCCTCATTTCCTTGAATTAAAATGGGCCTATGGACAAAGAAGTGGGAGAAGGCTCCACCTGTATCCAAAAGAATAGAGGCAGCAAAAAAGGTTTATCAGGCGGGTTATGAAGTCAGACTCAGAATAGACCCGATGGTTCCATTAGAGGGATGGGAAGAATCTTATTCACAATTGGTAGATTTGATTTTTGAAAATTTCATCCCTGAACGGATCACTTTGGGGTCTTTAAGAGGGCTTCAAAGCGCCATAAATGGCTCCTCAGATAAAAGTTGGGTTAAGTACTTGAGAGAATCTTCTAATTGCTAAAAATGGGATTTCCGGGGACACCATACTCATTTCTTTTGCTCTCTTTTCTTCCTCCCCGGTTTTTGTATTCGCAAAACCCGGCCAAGTTTACCTTCAAGTTTTTCTATAAAACTCTCATCCCCTAATGGTCTTCCAGTTCGTTCATGCTTCCGCAGTTCCGCCGTCTCCTTATCTGATGCTGCCGATGAAAGAAATCCCCTCCAATCATGAACCATTTCAAGTAATGGAGAAACCATCACAAGCTTGTCATCTTTTCCTGTTATGTGCGCATGAGCACTGCTCCACGGGTATGCCAAAGGTTCTTTTACAAGTCTGGCACGTACAGGATTTAATTCTACATATCTTACCGCAGCCAATAGATAACTCTCATCCATCGGGAACGACCCGAATCTCCCTTGCCATAAATGACCACGCCAGCCCTCCCGGAAGTTTATATGCCTCGTATACCGGCGATGGGCTTCCCCTATGGCATTTCTTAACCCTTCTTCTGTTTCAGGGACTGCAATCATGTGGACATGGTTCGGCATAAGACAATAAGCCCATACCTCTACCTTACACTTCTTGCACCATTCGGACATAAGATTTATATACATTTTATAGTCTTCATTACAGAAAAATGTCTGCTGCCTACGGTTGCCTCTCTGGGTTATGTGATGAGGGTATCTTGGAGCAATTACACGTGCAATTCTTGCCATGCATTATAATTATGCGTGCATTAGGTTAAAGTCAATAATTATGTATGGTGTCCCCAGAATAATGATGAAGAAGCCGGGATTACCGCATGAAGATTTTTGCCAATGAAAATCTCTTAGGACAGAATCGGTAAGACAAGGAGTGTGTAGTCGTTTTAGGTGTTATAATAATAAAATGCTTTAAAGGAGGAGCTTCATGAAAGTGGGAGATTTGAGTAGAGAAGAACTCAAGGCATTGATAGGTGAAGTAATTGAAGAGAAATTCAGAGAACTTTTTGATCCTGACTATGGGCTTGAGTTTCGAGAGGATTTCATTCAAGCCCTTGAAACTTCCATTGCATCTAAAGAAAGAATACCATTTGAAGATGTGAAAAAAAGACTTGGATTGAGTTGATGTCATGACATATTCGGTTGAGTTTACACTTCAGGCAGAAGAAGATTTAGCACGTCTTGATAAGACTGTCGCCCAAAATATCGCAAACAAAATAGATTGGCTTTCTCAAAATATAAAATCCATAATACCTGCTCCTCTTAAAGGCAAGTTTAAGGGCAAATTCAAACTCAGAGTCGGTGATTGGAGAATAGTATATTCTATTGAGCATTCATCTCAGATTATTACGGTATTCGCTGTCAGACATCGCAGTGAAGTCTATAAAACGTGAAGCTCAATTTCTGCTACATCAATACCCCACGTCCCGTTCAATCCTCCGATCTCCTTCATGATAGAAGATTTGTCCTCCAGATGGCAATTTATACTATAATTAAAAATATCTGAAACATAACATGGGTAAGGTTATTGCCATAGATGGCCCATCAGGAGCGGGCAAGAGTACCATGGCAAAGCTAATTGCGAAAGAACTCGGCTTTGATTATCTTGACACCGGCTCATTATACAGAACCGTTGCCCTTGCACTGAGGGAAAAAGGGATTGAGCCTAATGACCCAGATGATAAGATTCTAAAGGCCTTGAATGATATTACTGTTACCTTTAAAGGCGGAAGGGTATTTTTGAAAAACGCCTCACGATTCACGCCTCACGATTCACGTTCTAATGGAAGAGATGTTTCAGAAGATATAAGGTCAAAAGAGGTTGACTATTATTCTTCAGTTTTTTCTGCAAAAAAGGTTGTGAGAGATTTCCTCTTTGATATCCAGAGAAATGCTGCCTCTATCAATGATATTGTTGTTGAAGGTAGAGACATAGCAACAGTTGTATTTCCAGATGCGTGGAAAAAGGTTTATCTCGATGCCTCTCTTAAGGAGAGGGCTAAAAGGAGATGTCTCCAGTTCAGGGAAAGGGGCATCTATATCAGCATGGAGGAGTCCAGGAGAGATGTAATGGAAAGGGATACAAGGGATTCCAATCGAGATACAGCTCCCCTTAAAAGGGCAGGCGGTGCCTTATTAATAGATTCATCAAACCTGTCTATAGAACAGGTAAAGGAAAAAATACTGAAGTTTATAAGGGCCGAAACTTGAATTATCTCCTATACCGATTTATCAAGACAATCTTTTTTATTTTTTTTAAAGTCTTTAACAGACTTGAGGTAATTGGCTATGAGAATATCCCGGAGAAAGGCGGATTTATCGTGGCAGCAAACCATCTAAGTTATCTGGATCCTCCTATCATTGGGACCGCTTTAAAGAGGTGCCCAACATACATTGCTAAGGAAGGGCTTTTTAGAATTCCCTTACTCGGCAAGTTCATTAAGTTGTTCTCTTTTTCTGTAAATCGAGATAGAGTACAGCCCTCTACAATAAAGGAGGCTGTTTCCCGACTTAAGGAGGGTGAGATTGTCGTCGTTTTTCCAGAGGGGGGTCGAAGCGTTGATGGTAGCCTGCTTGATGCAAAAAGAGGTGTAGGCGTAATTGCAGCCATAAGCAGAATGCCTGTTGTCCCAACACTTATTAAGGGAACAGAGAAGGCCCTCCCAGTAGGTGCAAAGTTTTTACGACCTGCAAAAATAACAGTAATATTCGGTAAGCCTATAGAGATCGATAAGGATGAAACAGATAAACAATTTCAAAATAGGATAAGTAACGGTGTAATGGAAGCAATTAAAAATTTAAAATGCAAAATTAAAAATTATGAAAATAATCGTAGCTAAGACGGCTGGGTTCTGCTTTGGCGTAAAGAGGGCTGTAAACATAGCCTTCCGGGTAGCCAGGGAAAAACGTAAGGGGGTATATACCCTTGGTCCGATAATCCATAATCCCCAGGTAGTAGAAAGGCTCAAAGAGAAAGGTATTGTCCCGATAGAGGACATTAAAGCAAAGAAGGATATAAAGGCATTGATAATCAGAACCCATGGCATACCACTTTACCTCTCAAAAGAGATATCCTCCATAGGCTGCGAGATAATAGATGCAACCTGTCCATTTGTAAAAAAGGCTCAATATTATGCTAAACTCCTCAGGGAAGAGGATTATCAGGTAGTTATCCTTGGTGAGAAGGAGCATCCAGAGGTAAAAGGGCTTATGAGCTACGCAAGTGACGATGTCATGATAGTTGATGGAAAAAAGCCCCTTCCGAGACTCAAGAGTAAGGTGGGCATAGTTGTCCAGACTACGCAACCTGTGGAGGCATTGAAAAAGGTTCTATCTCATGCTATAGAGTACGCCAAGGAGATAAAAGTATATAATACAATATGTAACTCTACAGCCCTGAGATTAAAGGAGACGGAAGAGATGGCCCGTAAGGTTGATGTAATGGTCGTGGTAGGTGGTAAAAATAGTGCAAATACAACTCAGCTCGCAAGGCTCTGCGGGTCTCTTTCCGTATCTACATATCATGTAGAGACCTCCTCCGAGATTGAAGATGGATGGTTCAAGGGGGCAAAGAAAATCGGCATAACGGCTGGGGCATCAACCCCTGATTGGATCATAAAAGAAGTGGAAGAGAGGATTAGATATATAGGAGGATAAACTTTTCGTGGAAATTAAAAACGAAGAGATAGAAAGGCTTTATGCTGAAACTGTTCACAGTATTGTAGAGGGAACAATACTAAAAGGAAGGGTATTAGCATTGAAGCAGGATGGGATTATAGTCGATATCGGGTATAAGTCTGAAGGTTTTGTTCCGATCGGGGAATTTTCAGAAGAAGAGCTAACATCACTCAAGGTTGGCAGCGATGTGGAGGTCTATATTGAAGAGATAGAGGATTCTGAGGGCATTATAAAACTCTCGAAAGAGAAGGCGACAAAGATAAAGACATGGGAGCTTCTTCAGAAGGCACTCCGAGACGGGGCCCGTGTAGAGGGACTGGTCGTTGGAAAGACAAGGGGTGGCCTCTTTGTGAATATATCGGGGATAAATGCCTTCCTTCCAGGTTCCCAGATAGGTATAAAAGCACCAAAGGAGATTGATAATCTCATCGGTCAGAAGATGCCTTTCAAGGTTTTAAAACTTAATAACAGGCTTTCCAATGTCATCGTATCAAGAAGAGCAATCCTCGAGGAGGAGAGGCAGAGGAAGAAGGCCGAGACCCTCGAGAAGCTTAAAGAAGGCACCCTTATTAAAGGGACAGTTAAAGGCATTACGGATTACGGCGTTTTTATCGACCTTGGTGGGATAGATGGATTGCTTCATATATGGGATATCTCCTGGGGAAGGATAAACCATCCTTCCGAATTTTTTGCTATTGGAGACGAAGTAGAGGTTATTGTCCTGAAATATGACAAAGACAGTGAAAGGGTAACACTCGGCTACAAACAGAAAAAGCCAGACCCTTGGTTCACTGTAGATGAAAAATACCCTGTTGGTAAAAAGGCAAGAGGCAAGGTCGTGAGTGTTACTGATTATGGGGCCTTTATTGAGCTCGAAGAAGATCTGGAGGGACTTGTGCATGTATCCGAGATAGACTGGCTACCGAGGCCAAAACATCCGTCAAAGTACCTCTCTATCGGGGAGACCGTTGAAGCTCTTGTGTTAAAGGTAGATAAAGAGGAGAGGCGTCTCTCCCTGAGCATAAAGCAGCTTAAACCAAGCCCATGGGAGCTTGTTTCTCAGCGTTACACCGTTGGCCAGAAGATTTCTGGCAGAGTAAAGACCATTACCGACTTCGGTGCCTTTGTCAGCCTTCCCGAGGGAGTTGATGGTCTTATACATATTTCTGACCTTTCGTGGACAAAACATATAAAACATCCATCAGAAATCTTGAGGAAAGGACAGAGGGTTGAGGCAATAATACTAAGCATAGAATCAGAGGCAGAAAGGATAGCACTCGGCCTGAAACAGCTCGAACCTGATCCCTGGTTAAAGGATATACCGGAGAGATTCAAGCTCGGTTCTGAGGTAAAAGGAAAGGTGCTCATGATTACTGATTTCGGGATATTCGTGGAGCTTGAAGGTGGAGTTGAAGGCCTTGTTTATTCTTCCGAGATTATTAGGCCGACATCGGGGAAGGACGTCATAAAAGAGGGTAATGATATTTTGGTAAGGATAATAAGGATAGACCTCGATGAGAGGAAGATAGGACTGAGTATGAAAAATCTGAAAAGGATGGAAGAATGAAGAAGGTCTTTCTGGTCCTTCTTGGTCTGTTTATCCTTCTCGTTTTTGTCAGCATTCTACTTGTGGTGTTGCAGAAGAATATACCTATAGGTGAACGGATTGCCCTTATCCGTATAGAAGGCCTCATTACGGATTCTAAAGAGACTATTGATGAGCTTAAAGGGCATGTGAAGGACCCGAGGATTAAGGCCATTGTACTGCGTATTGACAGCCCTGGAGGTGCCGTGGCCCCTGCCCAGGAGATCTACGAAGAGGTGAGAAAGGCCGCTACAAAAAAGAAGGTCTTGGTATCTATGGGCTCTATTGCTGCGTCTGGGGGCTATTATATAGCATCACCTGCAACGAGGATTATCGCAAACCCCGGAACACTTACAGGCTCAATCGGTGTTATCATGGAAATTCCCAACATAGAAGGACTCATGAACAAGCTTGGCATAAAAACAGAGGTGGTGAAGAGCGGTAGACACAAAGACATAGCGTCAATATTCAGGGGAATTGGGAAGGAGGAGAAAGAGATCCTTCAGGGGGTACTTGACAATGTGCACGGGCAGTTTATTAAAGCCGTTGTAGAGGGCAGGAAGATGCTCCTTGCTGATGTAAAAAAGATTGCCGATGGAAGGATCTTTACAGGTGAACAGGCCCTCAAGGTAGGCCTTGTCGACGAGCTCGGGAACCTTGAGGATGCGGTTCAGGCTGCTGCAAAACTTTCTGGAATAAAGGGAGAGCCAGTGATAGTCAGCAAAAAGGAGCGGTTTTCTTTAATCGATTTGTTAAGGGGTAATATCTCGAAACAGCTGGCAGATATCTTTCCTACTGTAAAAGTAAAATATCTCTTTGCACCCTAATTTAAATGACTCTTAACGCAATGTTGTAATAATGGATTGGGCTAAAATAACCAATAACCAAATATGTTGAAAAGAAATCCTAAATTCGAAATCCGAATCCGCCTTAGGCGGACTAAACAATTTCAATCCTGAACCCGAATAATGTAGATATTGCTCAAAAATTTATTTAAATTGTATTTTTTGGGTTTAGGATTTAGATATTAGGATTTAGAATTTTAATATTAGAGCGTATTGGTTATTAGATATTTGAAGCTCGGATTACTTGAAAGATTTATTTGACGTAATGATTGTTGAAAAAAGGGGGGTTTCATGACTAAATCAGTCCTCATAGAAAAGGTTTCAGGAAAGGTTGGCAGCCTCACGAGAAGACAGACCGAGATTGTCGTCGAGACCATCTTCGAGTCCATGAAAGAAGCCCTTGCTAAAGGAGAGAAGATCGAGATAAGAGGCTTCGGGAACTTCAGGCTGAAGGACAGAAGACCGAGGATGGCAAGAAACCCGAAGACAGGTGTGAGTGTTAATGTGCCAGGGAAGAGGGTCTTGCACTTCAAGGCAGCTAAGGCCCTAAGAGAGGCTATGAATTCTAAGTAACCTCTAAACAAATAAATTTTTTACAACGTCTGCATCTTTCAATTGCATTATTGGGGTTAACAAATTAAAATTTCAAAATCATGATATCATGATTCTGTCATATCGGGTGGATAGAAGAAACTTCCTGGAGCGCGTCAGAGCTATAGAATGAATGATGAAGGGTAAGGTCTATATAGTTGGTGCAGGTCCTGGTGATATCGGGCTTCTGACTGTAAAGGGTTTGATGTGCCTTCAGAAGGCAGAGGTTGTTATCTATGATTTCCATCTTAATGCCCAGGTATTAAATTATATTAACCACGATGCAGAATTTATATATGTTGGTAAGAGAAGTGGCCATCACACCATGACACAGGATGAAATCAACGAAATCCTTATCCAAAAGGCAAAGGAGGACAAGATTATATGCAGGCTTAAAGGTGGTGACCCCTTTATATTTGGCCGTGGTGGAGAAGAAGCAGAAGCCCTTGCTAAAAACGCAATAGAGTTTGAAATAGTTCCTGGTGTGAGCTCCTTCATTGCTGCCCCTGCCTATGCAGGAATTCCCCTTACCCACAGGCTCTATTCATCTTCCTTTGCCGTTATCCCGGGTTATGAGGATACCACGAAAAAAGAGAGCGCCATCGATTGGTCAAAGCTTTCTACCGGTGTTGGGACACTCGTTTTCCTCATGGCAGTAAAGAACATAGATCTGGTCACCCAAAAATTAATAGAAAATGGTAGAAACCCTGATACACCTGTTGCCGTAATCAGATGGGGAACAAGGCCCGACCAGAAGACAATCACGGGAACATTAAGAAACATTGCCGAGCTTGTGAAGGAGAAGGATATTAAGCCACCTGCAGTGATGGTTGTCGGAGATGTTGTAAGGCTCAGGGAATCTCTTAGATGGTATGAGAAAAAACCGATGTTTGGCTATAGGATTCTTGTGACAAAGGAGCATCCAGAGGGGTCGGAGCGATTAGAAGAACTCGGAGCCGAGATAATTGAATTCCCGACGGTAGAGATCGTACCTCCAGAAAGCTATGATGAGCTTGATAAGTCGATAGATAAGATAGCGACTTATGATTGGCTGATATTCACGAGTAGAAATGGTGTGAAGTATTTTTTAAAAAGGTTCTTTGAGAAAGATAGAGACATTAGAGATTTGAAGGGAATAAGGATCTGTGCTATTGGTTCAAAGACCGCAAATGAGATAAAAAGGTACGGCCTGAAGACGGATTTAATCCCTGATGAATTTCATGCAGAGGGATTGATAAAAGTCTTCAGTCAACAGTCAGCATTCGGCAGTCTAAAAGGAATAAAGTTTCTTTTGCCGAGGGCAGAGAAGGCGAGAGAGGTCTTTCCAGAAAAGATAAGAGAGCTTGGTGGAGAGATAGACGTACCTGTCACATACAGGACGACAAAGCCAGAATCTCGCGGAAAGAGATTGAAGAGGTTTTTAAAGGAAGGAAGGATCTCTATTGCAACCTTCACAAGCGCAGCTACCTTCAATAACTTCGTGGAGATTATGGGAGAAAAGGCTGATGAACTCCTTAAGGGAGTGGCCATCGCAGTGATCGGGCCTGTTACGGCGAGGGCTGTTGAAAATGCGGGGCTTAAGGTTGATATAATGCCCAGGGAAGCAACTATAGAGGCGCTGGTTGAGGAGATAATCAAGTGGGCAACTAAAGGCGATAGGTAATGAGTAATGTCGCTCAAGCCAGCCCTGCTTATCGCTGGATTTGGGTAATTGATAATTGTTCATTAATAAATGAGCTTCTCTGAAATAGATATATCTCTCTTCTTCTTTGTTAATCATGTCCTCCAAAATAATCTATTTGACATAACCATGCCCTTTATTACGAGCAGGGCTTACCTCCTGCTCATCCCTTTCGTGGCATTGTTCTTTTTAAAGGATTGGAAGAGGGCAGGCATTGTCCTGATACTTAGTCTTACTTCTTTAGCCCTTTCTGATTGGGGTTCACATATGCTAAAGCACGTTTTTGAAAGGCCACGACCATGCAATGCACTCGAAGGTGTTCATCTCCTTGTTGGCTGTAGTAGTTCTTACTCAATGCCTTCTAACCATGCGGTAAATGCATTTGCCTTTGCATCGCCATTTTTTATCCTGTTCAAAAATAAGATACGATATGCCTTTGTTATCGTTGCATTACTCGTAGGTTTTTCGAGGGTCTATGTTGGTGTACATTATCCCTCTGATGTTCTTGTCGGAGCGCTGATGGGTGTTGCCTTAGCAATATCTGTTATTGGTTTATACAAATGGTCTTATGAAAGATTTAAAGAGAAACCTTATACAGCTATTCTCTTTATTTTTCTCCTCGCTATTAGTCTCTTCCGTATCTACTACATAACAAGAGGTCCATTTGACCTCAGTCCGGATGAAGCCCATTACTGGGAGTGGTCTCGGAGGCTCGATTGGAGTTATTACTCAAAAGGGCCGGTAATCGCATATCTCATACATATAGGCACAGCTATATTCGGAGATACTGTCTTTGGTATCAGAATAATGGCAGTGGTCTTCTCTGCATTCAGCAGCGTCATAATTTATATCCTCGGTAAGAAACTGTATGATGAACAGGTCGGACTCCTTTCAGCTATTTTGATTCAGATAGTCCCTCTTTTTTCCATCTTTGGCGTTTTATTCACAATAGATTCTCCCTTTATATTTTTCTGGATACTGTCACTGTTTCTCTTTTGGAAGGCGATAAGCAGTCAGCAATCAGCAGTTAAAACGAAAAGTCAGGAGTCAGGAGTCATCCGCCAGAGGCGGAAGGAGTCAAAAAATTCAAAAGACTTTCGACTCACGACTTTTGTCTCTCGACTATATTGGCCTCTCCTTGGCCTATTCATCGGCCTTGGTCTTCTAACGAAATACACCATGACATTTTTTTATCTTTGCGCCTTTTTATTTTTGTTACTCTCGAAGGAAGATAGGAGGTTATTGCTTACAAAAGGCCCTTATATCGCATGTATCATCAGCCTCGCCGTTTTCAGCCCTGTGATAATTTGGAATGCAGACCATGATTGGGTTACATTCAAACATACTGCAGGTCAGGTACACATGGCAGAGGGTATTCAAGCGTCTTTGAAAAGTTTTTTTGAGTTTTTAGGCTCACAATTCGGGGTAATAACCCCTTTTTTACTTATACTCATGGCTGTATCTGTCTGGAGACTCAGGAAACAACGCGAGGGGGCTTTTTTGTTCTGGTTTTCGGTCCCTATCATTGCCTTTTTCCTCTTAAAGAGTCTGCAGGCAAAAGTGCAGGCAAACTGGGCATTACCAGGGTATTTAGCAGGTATTATTGTCTTTTCTGCATTCTACATAAACCCCGTTAGAAAGAAAGTTTCATCCTTCAAAGCCTCACCTGAGCTTTCTAACGGGGTTTACTCAGAAGGAAGGGGTACTAAGATTTTCATCGCGACGGCAGTTCTGCTATCAATGGTTGTTACTTCCTTAGCCCACTATCCTTCAATCCTTAACCTTCCTGCTAAAATGGATCCTACCAGCAGGCTACGCGGTTGGAAAGAGCTCGGAGCAGAGGTGACAGGGCTATATGAGAAAATGTCTGCAACACGTTCTGTATTCATATTTTCTGATAGATACCAGGTTTCGAGTGAACTCGCATTCTATATAAAAGGGCATCCCGTAACATATTGTATTAACCTCGGCCGCAGGATGAACCAGTATGACCTCTGGCCTGGATTTAGTAAACTGCTCCATCACGATGCAATCTTTGTTAGAATAGGAGACACTGCAATACCTGGTAAAGTAGCCAATGCCTTTGAAAAGGTTGAGAAAAGGGTTTTTACTGTCCATACTAAGAAAAAGATGAAAATTAGAGATTATTCTCTATTCCTATGTTATGATTTCAAAGGGATAAAAGAAGAGAAACCAGGAAGCTATTGATGACCCTTTCTATAGTCATACCACTCTACAATGAAGAGGAAAATGTACCCATCCTCTATGAGAAACTGAAGGAGTCCCTCAACCCTTTGAAAAAGGAGTACGAGATACTCTTTGTAGATGACGGGAGCACCGACAGGACTCTCTCTATCCTCGAGGAGATTCAGTCTAAAGATAACAGGGTTGTTGTGCTGAGCCTGAGACGTAACTTCGGCCAGACTGCAGCATTTGCAGCAGGATTCGACTTTGCACGCGGAGATATTGTCATAACAATGGACGGTGACCTCCAGAATGACCCTTCTGATATCTCAAAACTTCTGGAATTGACAAAAGACTATGACCTCGTAAGCGGCTGGAGGAAGAAGAGGAAAGACCCATTTTTTAGGAGAAGGCTTCCTTCCATATTAGCAAACTGGCTTATAAGTAATGTGACAGGCGTGAAGCTTCACGATTATGGTTGCTCTCTAAAGGCGTACAGAAGGGATGTTATAAAGAATCTGAAGATCTATGGAGAAATGCACAGGTTTATCCCTGCTGTTGCGAGCTGGTATGGAGTAAGGGTTGCAGAGGTGGAGGTCGCTCACCGCCAGAGGCTAAAAGGGAGATCAAAATATGGAATCTCGCGAACAATAAAAGTTGTTTTAGACTTAATTACTGTAAAATTTCTCCAGAGCTTTTCCACGAAACCGATTCAATTTTTTGGCCCTGTAGGTGTCATGAGCGGTTTTCTCGGTTTCCTCATATCCCTCTACCTGAGTATAGATAAAATCTTTTTTGGACGTAATATCGGCGGGAGACCGCTGCTTTTGCTCGGCGTCCTCCTGATAATCGTTGGGATCCAGCTTATCGGAATGGGCCTTTTAGGAGAGATGCTCGTGAGGGTCTATCATGAAAGCCAGAGAAAACCCACCTATGTGATTAAGAAGATCCTTGGCCCTTAAAGCAAATAGGATATTTCTCCTCTTCCTGAAGCTTACTGTAAGTTCTGGACTTCTTTATATCGTTTTATCAAGGACAGGGCTTAAACAGGTTTTCTCTATAATAAAGGGCATGAATCTCTATGCCTTCATATCCGCCATACTCCTCTATATATTTGCTCAATTCATATCAACGGTAAGGTGGAAACTCCTTCTTCCAGGGGTGCTCGGAATAAGAAAACTCTTTTCACTTTATCTGATAGGCTCTTTCTTTAATACCATTCTTCCCGGACTTGTCGGAGGAGATGCTGTTAAGGCTTTCTATCTATATCAGGCAACAGGAAGAGGCAGTCTTACCCTGGCCTCTATTTTTATGGATAGATATCTTGGTTTTGTGATGTTGATAGCAATATGCGCTATTGCCTTTCCTTTTGGTTATTCCTATTTTCAGGATTCGCCTATAGCATGGACGCCACCCCTTATTGTCACGGCTTTTATCATCGTGAGTCTCCTAATCTTTGGTCTGCGGCTTGGTAAGAGGATAAAGATACTTTCAGAATTTTATGATTATTTTCATTCCTATCGGAATCAGAAAGGTATTATCGTAAGGGCCTTGGTTATATCTGCCTTGATCCAGCTCTCGGGTATCTTCGCTGTATATGTTCTCGCATTCGGTTTAGGAGAGCCTATTTCGTTCCTTGCATGCCTGATCTTTTTACCCCTCATCGTCATGTTTACAATGATTCCTATTTCTATTTCAGGCGTTGGCTTAAGGGAAGGCGCCTTTGTCCTGTTTTTTGGTCTCATCGGTGTCAGGCCAGATATTGCAACTGCCCTCTCTTTGTCGTGGTTCCTCGCCATTACAGCAGGCAGCCTTTTAGGCCTCATTGAATACATCAGATACAGAAAAGAGAAGTGAGTGATGGCTTCCGTATATTTAACGTATCTGGACTTTATAACAGGCCCTTTAGATATTCTATTCTCTTTTCAACATCAGCCCTGTCCGTAAAGAACCTCCATAGCATTCCAGGAATGATGTCACTCTGGAGCGCACGGAGCAGGTGTTTTCCAAATCCCCTCCCAACACATATACTGTCAATCGCTTCATGTTCCCGAAGATTTTTTTCCTTCGCTACTATTTCGGCAAATTCATGTGCAATGATTCCCGTTGTTACATCATCGTCTATTCTATAGAGGATCGAAATTGCATAAACCTTCTCTGCGCTTTCGTAAATAAGCTCCGGCTCGAAACCGAGATTTCTTTCAAATTCTTCGATTTTCATAGCCCAGCCTGGTGAATATATATGGAGCTGATAGTATGATCTGAGCTGTAATACCTTATCTTCAATCTCGCTGAAATGGAGTTCCAGATATGGTTTAATCAGAGATACCTTATCTTTCACATCACCAAAACTTTCTCTCACCTTAAGAAAAAGACTTAATATTCTTTCTTCTGTTCTTTCTTCCATTATATTAATCCTAAGGGCCTGAAGCTCTCATCAGGGTGTCTTTAATACGGATCATACCTGTCTTAATATTTTCAGCCAAATTTCATAAGATCTAAGAAACCATTCGGTTGTAATACAGCATTATATCAAAATCTTGGCTCTTGGTGTTACGTCCCAGCAATCCGATACCGATTTTAGGGGTACAATTCCCACATAAAC